>JASHRM010000223.1 GCA_030037315.1 Candidatus Acidiferrales bacterium | reverse complement strand
CTGCTTCCGGAAAATTTAGGTTCCAAAGATATCGGCACTGAGAAATCATCGAAAGCGCCCGAGGGCACGGTTGCGGGCGCAGGCTCTGGCGCGGTCATAGGAGGCGCTATAGGGTGGCTCGCCGGCATCGGAGCCCTCGCGATACCAGGCATCGGTCCTTTCATAGCGGCTGGGCCGATCGTGGCGACGCTCGCCGGAATCGGCGTTGGCGGTGCGGTAGGAGGATTCGCGGGAGCGTTGATCGGGATGGGAATTCCGGAGTACGAGGCCAAGCGTTACGAGGGTCGCGTAAAGTCCGGCGGCATTCTTCTTTCGGTGCATTGCGACAGCTCTGACTGGACGAAGAAGGCGAAACAGATTTTGAGCGCCACCGGAGCCGACGACATCGCGTCTACCGGCGAAGCACCTGCCGATTTCGCGAAGACCGACAAGCCAATGGCCCGCAGCGCAAAGCCGTAGAACACTCTGGCAAGGAATGGCCGGTGATTCGCTTGAGATCACCGGCCATTTTTCTTGTTCTCGATGGGCATTCTCGCCCCGAACCGCGCCAAGCCTATTATTTTCAGGCGCGTATGGATACATGAAATACCCTAGGGAATTCCATCGAACTATGTATGTCCTGCGGTTTAGGCCTATGTGAGGCTTCTGTCGCAAGTCAAGGAGGGTCATGTGGGTTCACTACGCATACTTGTGGCTGACGATCACGACCTGATGCGCCGGGGAATCAAGACAATCATCGAATCGCGCAAGGGCTGGGAAATTTGTGGCGAAGCACACACAGGTTCCCAAGCGGTGGCGAAGGCTCAAGAGCTGAAGCCCGATGTGGCGATTCTCGACATTTCCATGCCCGAGCTGAACGGGATCGAGGCCGCGAAGCGAATTCGCAAAGCCTCCGAGAAAACCGAAATTCTGATGCTTTCCATGCACTACTCCGACCAGATCGTTCGCGATGTGATGAACGCGGGAATTCGCGGATACGTCGTGAAGTCGGATTCGGGCCGCGACCTATCGACCGCGCTTGAAAACCTCGCGACCCACAAGACCTTTTACTCGGAGCGCGTCTCGGAAGCCATCGCAGTGCCGGCGCGCGCGGATTCTCCCGTTCGTAACAAGACGGCGTCGCGCATCACGTCACGCGAAAACGAAATCATCCAGCTTCTCGCTGAGGGCAAGAGCAACAAGGAAGTGGCCGTGCTGCTCAACATCAGCGTGAAGACGGTGGAGACGCATCGCGCGAACATCATGCGTAAGCTCGAACTGCACACGGTAAGCGAACTCGTTCGCTACGCAATCCGCAACAGAATCATCGAAGCCTAAACAGGATTTTCATCACGCAGGGCCAGCCGCACCCGGAGATTTGTGTGTTCTGACTACCCCAGAACAACCCTGATCGTGTGGGTCGCGCCGTCGTCGGCAAGCGGAATATTCGCAGCGCCGGCGAGCACCTTTCCATCGACTTCGGTTAATGCCACGCCGCGCGTCACGCCGCTCGGGTTCTCAACGCGAATATTGTAGACCGCAGAGTGATAGCGGAATTTCATCGAGTAACTGGGCCAATTGCGCGGGATGCACGGATCGATGCTGAGGTTCATGCCGCGCAAACGGAAGCCTAAAATCCATTCCATTCCCGCCCGATAGAGCCAGCCCGCCGAGCCGCTGTACCACGTCCAGCCGCCGCGGCCAACATGAGGTTCTTCGGCATAGACATCGCCCGCGACGACGTAGGGCTCGACCTTATAGCGCTGCGCGCTTGCGCGCGAACTGGACTTGTTAACCGGATTCAACATGCGGAATAGGTCGCCAGCACGGTCGCCGTCTCCCAGCGCCGCATATGCGATCAGAGTCCAAGTGGCTGCGTGCGTGTATTGTCCGCCGTTCTCGCGGATGCCTGGTAAGTAGCCTTTGATATAGCCGGGATCGTGATCTGGATGGTTGAAGGGCGGAGTCAGCAGCAACACGAGGCGCTCGGAGCGCCGAATCAGTTGCTGTTCGACGGCGGCCATCGCGCGAGCGCTACGGGCAGGTTCTGAGCCGCCGCTGATCACCGCCCACGACTGCGCGATCGCGTCGATGCGGCATTCCGAATTTGTAGCGCTGCCCAGCGGCGTGCCATCGTCGAAATATGCGCGGCGATACCATTCACCGTCCCAGCCTTCGCGCTCGAGCGCCGCCTTCAACGCGATGACGTGCAGGCGCCACGCTTCGGCACGTTTATGTTCGCCTCGCATTTCGGCAACCTTGGCAAATTCCCACAAAATCGTATGCAGAAACCAGCCGAGCCAGATGCTTTCGCCGCGGCCATCCTGGCCGACCCGATTCATGCCGTCGTTCCAATCGCCGGTGCCCATCAGGGGCAAACCGTGAGCGCCAACTGCGAGGCTTCGATCGAGCGCCCGAGCGCAATGCTCGAAAAGAGTGGCTCGTTGGTCCGTCACGAGCGGCTCGAAATAAGATTCCTTCTGCCCCTCGGCGAGCAAATCACCATGAAGGAATGGGATTGTTTCCTCGAGGACCGAGGTGTCTCCCGTGGCCTCGATGAAATGCACAACGGCCCACGGGAGCCACAGCAAATCATCTGACATCCGCGTGCGAATTCCGCGGCCGGATGGCGGATGCCACCAATGTTGCACGTCCCCTTCGATGAATTGCCGTCCCGCTGCACGAAGCAGATGCTCGCGCGCGACGCTGCGTTTGGCGACTGTGAGCGCCATCACGTCCTGCAACTGATCGCGGAAACCGTAGGCGCCGCTCAGTTGATAGAACGCAGCGCGCGCCCACACGCGGCATGACAGCGTCTGGTACAAAAGCCAGCGATTGAGTATTAGATCCATCGAGGAATCGGGCGTGGTAACTTGGACGGCGCTCAAGATGTCGTCCCATTGCTGCGTCACTTCAGCGAAGTTTTCTTCGAGATTCGCCGATCGGTAGCGATTGACCAGATCGCGCGCCGCAGCCACGTTTTCCGCTTCGCCAAGGACAAATCGCAATTCCACGCGGGCGCCCGCGCGAAGCTCTACGAGGGTTTGCAGTGCCGCGCAGGGATCGAGCGCGGCTCCCGTTTTGCCCGAAAGCGTGACGCCGGGCTCCAAGCCCATGGGTCGCTCGGCGCTGCCATTGCGCCCAAGAAACTCGCAACGGTCGGCAGTGAACGTGGTTTGCCGGCCGCCCAGATCGGCGAATGCGACGCGTCCGCCAAATTCTCCCGTCCACATGCTTCGCGCAAAGATTGCGCCTGTTTGATGGTCCGATTCCGTGACGATATACGGAGCAGTGAACGAGCGAAACGTGCCCAGCACCCATTCAGCGTAAGCTGTCACGGAAATCCGGCGATTGCGGCCGGAGTCGTTTTGCAGAATCAGCTTCGAAATTTTAACCGAATCTTTTACCGGCACGAATTGCAGAAGATCTACGAGAATTCCATGCGACCCATGAAGAAATCGCGTGTAACCCTGTCCGTGTTTCGTGACGTATGTCGCGTCTTCGTCCCGAATCGGGAGGGCGGTCGGCGTCCACACCTCGCCGCTGGTTTCGTCGCGCAGGTAGATGGCTTCGCCGGGCGGATCAAGAATGTGGTCATTGGACCAGGGAGTGAGCTGATTTTCGTGGCTGTTGATCGACCACGTGAAACCCGCGCCAGATTCGGACACGAGAAATCCGAAATCGGGATTCGCGATTACGTTGACCCACGGCTCCGGCGTGCGCAGGCCTTCGCTCAAGACGATCGCATATTCGCGGCCGTCATCAGTAAATCCACCTAAGCCGTTGAAATTTTGCAAGGGTTGCTGGGGAAGCGGAACATCCTGGCGCCTGGAACTGCGAACGCGAGGACCTCGCAGCATCGGCGCCGGCTCTTCGGCTTGGGTCCGCAAAATTTGTTCTGCAAGCGTGCCGCGGCGGCTTAGCAGAACGATTCTCGCGGCGGCCTGCAACTGAGCAATCACGTGCGGCGCCACCAGATCTCCTCGCAGAAGGAAAATCTTGCCGCTCGATTCATTTGTATCGGGAGAGAGGCGCAACTGACTGCCACGCACCAGATTTTCAAGGGAACCCTGTAAGTCTTGAATGTAGGAAGCAGGTTTTTCGTTGACGATTACGACATCCGCCGACAAACGTTTGGTCCGCCAGTATTCATGCGCGCGGAGCAATTGCCGGATCATATCCACGTCGCTCGTGTCGTCGATGCGAGCCAGAACGATCGGCAGGTCGCCCGAGATTCCTTGCGACCACAGAGCCGAGCGGTCCAGAGTGGTGCTGCGCAGGAAATCGTTGCTTGGACGCATACTCCGATCCGAGTAAATCACGGCGTTGCCGAGCCTTTGGAAAAGGTGCGCTTCCTCAGCGCTGATCCCTAGATGGCGCATTTGCACTTGAGCCTGCGTCCAGGCGAGCGTGAGGGTGCGCTCGAAAGTGCGGGCGTCGCGATACTTATCAGCCAGATTGATTGCGTCTTCCCGAGTGGAAGCGGCGATTGTTGAAAAAACCAGACGAGCCGTGGTCCCCGGAGCGATCGTAATGGTGCGCCGCAAGCTGAAAATCGGATCGAGAACGGGACCAACAGTATTCGAGAGCGGGCGGCCGTCGATCACCGAGATCGGGCATTCGACTGTGCGCGCACGGCCAACGAAACGCGCCCGGTCGGTTTCGTATTGAACCTCGCCTTCTGATGTGCCTTCGACGACCAAAACATGAGCCGCCCACACGTTCGGCTCATCGTCTGAACGCTTTCGCCGAGTAGCCAGCAGGGCGCCTACTTCGTGGTTGAATTCCGTCTCAACGAAAAGATTCGAAAAGGCGGGATGGGCGGCGTCGGCAGCTTGCGCGGTTAGTGCAAGCTCTGCATAAGACGTGACTTGAATCGTGCGCGCGCGAAGGCCGGTGTTCGTTATCGATACGCGGCGCATTTCCGCGTCGTCTTCGGAGGACACGACGATTTCCATCGAAGTTGTTAGGGGACGATCGCGACGGGAGAAGTCGGCGTGATCCTCATAGAAGACAGCCTCGTAACTATCCGGCACAGCGCCGCTCGGCTGATAGGCGGCAGACCAAACATTGCCCGTCTGTTCGTCGCGCAGAAAAATGTAGGAGCCCCAACAGTCCCGCGTGGCATCTTCGCGCCAACGAGTGATGGCGATATCGCGCCAGCGGCTGTAGCCGGAACCGGCAGCCGTGACCATCACCGCGTAGCGACCGTTCGAGAGAAGTTCTGTTCGCGGTGTCGAATCGTGAGGCGTCTTGAACGTTCGCACGACCGGCGGCACAAGGTCGCGCACCAGCGCGGCGGCAGAAACTTCCTCGGCGCGCGGGCGAGCGACGAGCACTCCGCGCGGCGTGCGCTCCTGCAACAGAAGTTCCGTAGCTTGCACGATGGGAGCCGCGTGGAATCGGTTGCGCATTGCCCCATCACCGAGGATGTTTGCAATTGCCACAATCGACATTCCTTGGTGGTGCGCCATGTATGCGCGAACGACCTCCAGCTTGTCTCCTTCCTGCAGGCGCGAACTGGTGTAATCGAGCGATTCATAAAAGCCGTAACGGCCAAGTGCGCCGGCATCGCGCAGTCTTCCGAAGTTTTCCACCGCAGATCCAGGTTGCACCATGGATGCGAGCACGCACGCGTACGGCGCAATCACGAGATCCTCGCTGAGTCCGCGCTTGAGTCCCAGGCCGGGCACGCCGAAACTCGAATACTGATACGTGAGATTTATATCGCGAGCTGCATAAGCGCACTCGGAAATGCCCCAGGGCACGTCGCGTTCGGCGCCGTATTCAATTTGCCGCGCGACAACTTGCTCGTACGTCTGCCAGAGCATGCTTTTAACTGGCGAGTGCATCACCAGCGCCGGCATCAGATACTCGAACATCGACCCCGACCAGGAGATGAGCGCGGTTCCTTGTCCCACCGGGGTTAGCGGGCGCGAGAGATGAAACCAGTGCGACGAAGGAACATCGCCCTTGGCGATAGCGACGAAACTGGCGAGCCTCGCTTCAGATGCGAGCAGGTCGTAACAATTTGGATCGAGCTGCCCTTCCGTCGCTCGATAGCCGATGGCAAAAAGTTTGCGCGTGGGGTCCAGGAGAAAGGTGAAATCCGTTCCTTCAAACATTTGGCGCGAACGTTCTGCCAAAGCGGATAGCCGCTCCCGAAGATTCTTTGCTTCCGCGGCCGATCGTTCGAAAGCGTCGATCAACTCGTCAATACCGGCGCGCTGCGATGAAGACGACGAAGTTCCGGAAGGCTTGAGCGCTTTCAATTCGTTGGCGACAACTTCGTACCGCTCGCCATCTTCCAAGGTGAGCTTCCTGGACAGAAACCGCTCGATCGCCGCCCATCCCGCAGTTTGACCGGCATGCCATTCCGCAACGAGCTTGACACCGGCAGAATCCAGCCGCAACCAGGGGAAAAAAATCTGTGCATCGCGAAGCTGGCTTTCCGCCGACTCTTTCGCTGCTGCGGCCCAGTAAGACAAATCGGCGCTCGCAGTGGCGCCCTGTTCCTGGCTAAGCGTCTGAGCGATATCGGCGACGGCGTGCGCGCGCGAGGATATGTCCAAAAGCTTTCCGGCGAATGACACGGATCCAGTGCCGACCGATCGCAGGGAAGCCGCAAGCGCATCGACCGCGTTGCTGAGCTGCTTCCGGGTCACGGTTTGAATGCGGCGCGTGTCGCGAATATTTGCCAGTGCGTCGCTCAGGAGATATACAGTGTCTTCCACGCCGCTAGTGGCGCTCGGGCCGACGAAATCGCGCTCAATCAATTCCTGGCAGCCCGTAGCGAGGGCCAGTAGATGCCCGGCGATGTTTCCGCTGTCTACAGTGGAAACATATTTCGGCTCGAGTGGCTGGAGGCTTTGCGTATCGTACCAATTCAGAAAGTGGCCGCGGAAATGCTCGAGGCGGTTCATCGTATCGAGGGTCGCTTCCATCCGGTCTGCAGCATCGGATGCGCCGATCCATCCCATATCGCAAGCCGAGAGCGTGGAAAGCAAATAAAGGCCAATGTTCGTTGGGGACGTGCGATGCGCCACAACCGGCCTGGGGTCCTCTTGAAAGTTATCGGGAGGCAGAAAGTTTTCGGAGGGCGTCACGAATGTCTCGAAAAATTTCCACGTTCTGCGCGAAGCGGAATGCAAGGCGCGGCGCTGAGATTCCGACAAAACCTCTTCTTCCTCGTCAATCGAAGGAAGGCTGATCCAATACGCCACAGCGGGCGCCACAAGCCACGCGATTACAAATGGCAGGGCAGCGTGTAGCGCGTGACGCTCCGCGATCAACACCACGGCCAGCACCGCCAGCGCAAATATCAAGCCGCCGGACATGCGCCTGAACGCCGCCGGCAGTTTCAAATTCGCGCGGCGGTTCGCCTGAGCTGCCGTCACCCATTCCAGCAAATTTTTGTGAGACGAATACATGCGATGGAGGGTGCGCAAAATAGCGTCAATCATTAACCACGATTGATAAGCGAGGAACACAACCACGAGCGCCCACTGCGATAATCCCAGTGTGAAATCCGAAACGGCTCCGTGGAACTGGCTGCGCTTTGAAGTTCCCGAAATCCGCGAATTGATGCCGACCAGAAACGGAATAAAAGCCGGAATGGCGATTACAACAAGAATGAATCGCGCCCATAGCCACGGAGACAGGCCCGGCGCGAGCCATCCCGCGGTGATCGTGAAGAACATCGCCGGGGCAGAGAGCGAGCGGCGCAGGTTGTCGAGCATTTTCCAGCGCCCGATGATCGGAATTTTGGATTTTCGCGCCTCCGACCCGACGATCCACGGCAACAACTGCCAATCGCCGCGCGTCCAACGATGCTGCCGCGCCGCGGAAGCCTCAAAGTTAGACGGGAAGTCGTCGAACAGCTCGATATCCGTCACCAGTGCAGCGCGCGCGAAAATGCCTTCCAGCAGATCGTGGCTCAACAGCGTGTTGTCGCGGACTTTGTCGTCCAGCGCGGATTCGAAGGCGTCGATGTCGTAAATGCCTTTTCCAGTGAAGGAGCCTTCTCGGAACAAATCCTGGTAAACATCCGAAACAGCGGCCGCGTAGGGATCGATCCCGCTGGGTCCTGCAAAGACGCGCTGAAAGATCGATCCTTCGCCTTCGGCAGGCAAAAAAGGAGTGACGCGCGGCTGAACAATTCCATATCCATCCGTGATTCGTTCTTCCTCGGGACTGAAGACAGGCTGGTTCAGCACATGCGCCATCGTGCCGACCAGCTTCGCTGCCGCTCCGAGCGGAAGGCGCGTATCCGAGTCAAGCGTAATTACATACCGGACGCTGGAAACTGGTTGCGGCGGCTTACCGCTGGTCGTGATGAAAGAGGTGTCTTTCGAGCCTCGCAGCAGAAGATTAAGCTCGTGCAGCTTGCCGCGCTTGCGCTCCCAACCCATCCACTTGCCTTCGGATTCGTTCCACAGGCGCCTGCGATGGAAAAGATAGAATCGATCTCCGCCGCCTGGAGCCGGCCCGTATCGCTCATTCAGATTCGCGATGCCCTGCGTAGCCGTTTCGAGCAGTTCGGCGTCGTTAGGCAAATGCTCGCTCGAGGCGTCGACCCAATCCGAAAGCAGCGCAAAGCGCAGGTCACCATCCGGATTCGCCAGATAATGAATTTCGAGCCGCTCAACGAGCGTTGTAACTTCCTTCGGAGACGTTAGCAGCGTGGGAATTACGACTATCGTTCGCAATTCCGTGGGAATTCCGCCTTTGAGTTCGAGCCGAGGGAGAGTCCGCGGCCCGAGCAAGTCCGTGATGCCGCGGTTGATCAACGCGATCGCCAGATCCGAAGCCGGAATTAGCGCAAGTATTGCGAGAAGGGTCAATTCAGGCCGTGTTGCACCCGATTCCCACGAGCGAACCAGCGGCCACGCGAGAATAATCGCCGTGAGCAAAGCGATCGTGCCTAGATAACCCGGCACCGCCATGCGAATGTACAGGCGCAGAAGCCATCTTCTAAACGAAACCCGGAACCGGATTTCGCGTTCAAACGGCCGACGACCATGCGAGATCAAGTAATAGCCGGGATCGGTCTTGCGCATATCGTGCGTGTGTTTGTTCGTGTGAGCCTGAAGCGCGGCATTCTGCGCCTTCGCTACCGAAAGCTCCGCGATTTCGATTTCGGATCGTCCACAGCCCGCCGAAAGATCCTCGATCGCGTGGCGGTAGGAATCACGAGTGCTGAAATCCATGTCACCGAAGTCGCTGCCATCGCGCAAAATTTGGTCGACGATGCTGACGCTTTCGAAGAACGCGTGCCAATCGAATGTGGAGGTGAAGCGCATGCTCGTGATGATGTTGCGCACCGTCACGCTCATGGCTGCTTGCTGCTGATGTTCGAGGCGAACGATTTCTTCGACGTTCGTGCCTTGTGCCGCCAGCCGCTCGTCGAGCCAAACCAGGATCGGGCCGACTTTTGGATCCAGATCGCGCAGCCGTTGCACGAGCTGCACAGCGAATGCGCGATCGAGCGGCTGATTCTCAAAACGCCGCAGAATCGCCGAAGCGGACACTGCTTGCTTTCCGCCAGTGCCCAGGAGCTTGTCGGCAGTTAGGTCGGCTTGCACGCGCGCTTCGCGGCTGGCGACAAGGCGACCCGCGACGCGGCGCAGATTTTCGACCAAGACGACGCGCAGAGTAATCGCAAGCGCCCAGAGTTCGCCGATCGATAGCGGCTGCACGCGCTGATACGCATTTACAAAGCGCCGCAGGACTTCCGGCTCAAAACGGCTGTCGGTGTGCGCGACGAATGCCCACGCAACGCCGTAAACGCGGGGATAGCCTTCCAAATGTCCGGCCGCCAGCTTCGGCAGTTTGCGGTAATAAGCGGCAGGCAGGTCGTCGTGGATTTCGCGAAGCTGTTCCTCGACGATGTAGAAATTGTCGACGAGCCATTGTGCCGCCGGCGTGATGGCCTGTTCTTCCTGAATTGCCCGCGCGTTGGTGCGGTAATACTCGAGGAGCAGCCGTCCATTTTGTGCGACTCGGGGAATCAGAGGCCGGCTGCCGAGCCAGTCGTTCCTTACGATTTGGGCAGCGGCGAGACTTTCGGCGTGCTGTTCGAGGCGTTCAACGCTAAACAGCTCACCTACGATCGGTTCTTCAACTTCTGTGAATATGTTTACCGGAGGCGCCGAGGTCATAGTTCCGAATCCATGCACTCCCATCAGGCGAATGCCCTGCGCAGCTCACGCACCGTTTATTTGACGGCTGGCGCAGCGCCGCGCACCGGCGAACAACCCATTATGCAGTAGTTAAAGCTGAAGCGGCAGGCGTATCCGAACCTCACAAGCGAAAGACCTAGCGAACACCTTTAGGCGAACGAAAATGAGCTAACTTGCTTTCGGAAGTTCGGCGGGTGCAAGACTGCCGCTCGCGCTCGGCATCCTGTGCACGGTGCGTTCAGGCACCTGATTCTGAAGACCGATTGCGGATTCTAGAATTTGCTCAAAGTCCGCGCGCCGGTAAGGGTGGCACATGAAACCAAAAGCTCGCATGTTGAGGGCAGCCAAATAATCCCGGTATTCTTGAGGGCATTCCGGCGAGCATACGATAATGGCCGGAATCTCCGAGGGCTGCTTGCGCAAATGCTTGATGACGTCTCGATATGTACCGTCGATCAACCAAAAGCTGCAAAAGCACGCGGCCACTTTTCGTGATGAGACGATTGACTTTACTTCTTCCAGCGATTTTGCGTACACCGTTCGCAGCGAATAGTGTTCAAGCAGCTTCGACATCGTGGCCTGGATTTCCGTATCGGTCGTCGCAATCACCACCGTAGGCTGATTCGAATCGCTTTCCGCGCCGATTTGTAGGGTTTGCCGCACCGCAAACGTCGAAGTGACCATCTCTGCCTACCTTTTTGTAACCCGTTCATTATGAACGGCGGCTGTTGTATACAACAATACAAAGAACTGATTACGCCCATCAGGGATTTGCTGTACGGCTGTGGAAATCGCGCGGCGAGCGTGGCGGAGATCCGACCACGCCTGCCGCGCACAAAAATCAGCGGGAATTTCCGGCCCGTGCCGCTTTCGTCTTGGGACGCGGCCGTTCCTCTTCTTCCTCTTCGTCGCCTGACTCGGAACCGCCTTCGTAGGCTTGTGCGTTGATGTGTTCTGAAAGCTGCGTGAGTTTCTGGTCGGTTTCTTTTTCTTCATTCAGCGTCTGTTCGAGTAAATCGGCCGCTTCGCTCTCGCCCATGAGGGTTGCGAACGCATGCACGGAGCCGTAAGCCGCGATCTCATAATGCTCTACGCGTTGCGCGGCCGTGATCAGCGCTGCGTCCATCACAGCTCCTTCATAGCCTTCGTCCATCACTTCGCCGCCTTCCTCGATGATACCTTCGATTCCCGCGCACTTCTTGCCCTTTGGGGATTCGCCCAAAGCCTGAAAAATCTGTTCGATGCGTTTTGCATGGCCCTTGGTCTGTTCCAGATGTTCCTCAAAGCCACTCCGCAAATCATCAGAGTCGGCAGCTTTGGCCATTTTGGGTAAGGCCTTGATTAGCTGCTGCTCTGCGTTGTAAAGGTCCCTCAACTCGTCCATATAGAGTTCTTTCAGCGCGCCGGTTTCTTTTGCCATGGATCTCTCCGTTCTCTCTTTTCGCGGCTTCGATGTTGGCCGCGGTGCGTATTTTCAACGGGAAAGCTACGACTCAACACACCCGGCAACAATCAAGCGAAACATGTAGCAGCACGGGCACTGTCTCGTAAGTTTGCGCGAGAAATCCCTACAGCGCGGACTTCATTCCTACAATCCGTGCTCGATTGCTGACATCTTCATCGCGGCGCAACCTCAAAGATGCCGAACGTTGCGTTCAGAAAGGACATAAGTCATGCCGGGAAACAAGCATTTGCGAGGCGTAAGCAGCAAGGAGCAGCGGCAGTACGAGCACATCAAAGAAAGCGCTGAAAAGTCGGGACGCTACGGCAGCCGCGCAAAGGAAGTAGCCGCGCGAACCGTAATCAAGGAACACAAGCAGAAGGGTCACCGCAAGGGCCACTCAAGAGGCGAACTTCGGTTACACAACTCCGATTCCGCCCCTCATCCGATCCGTTGTAGAAGCCTATCTGTCAGTTAAGTCACGTGTAGACAACCGCCTGACAGGAAGCCCCCCAACACCAGACTTAGTAGATATTGCTCGCTTGCCGAAAAAAAGCAAAGGCGCTGGCCCTTATCGTTTGCGCATGTCTATGATTCTTATTGACTTAGCGCTGGCATGAGACGTGCATGATCGAGTCCGTTGATGGAATGAACGGCAGATGAGGTTGACCAGCCCAATGAGCGAAGCAAAGCAGGACGAAGGCAATCACGAAATACCGGCGCCAAAATGGCGCGAACGTTTGCAGGCGCTTCGCAAAGTCCCCCCGGTTTTCCGCATGGTCTGGGAATGCGCCCCCAGCGTCGTCTCGTTCGGGGTCGTCGCAAGGTTGGCTGCATCGGTAATCCCCATAGGACTCCTGGAGGTCACGCGCGTCATTATCGACGCGATCGACCGGCACATCTGGTATCACTCCGCGCTACAGAAGGACTTCTGGTGGCTGGTCGCACTCGAGTTCATTCTTGCCAGCGTTGCGGCGATGCTGGGCCGCTTCCTCACCTTCTGCGACACAGTGCTGGCCGATAAGTTTACGCGCTACGTCAGCACCAGGATCATGGAGCACGCTTCGCGCCTGGATTTGACCAGGTACGAGGATCCTCGCTTCTACGACAAGATGGAGCGCGCCCGCGTGCAGGGTACCGACCGCGTGATGCTGATCCAGATGGCTGGCCGGCTCATTCAGGAATTTTTCACGACCGTCAGCTTTGCGGCAGGGATCATATTCTTTTCGCCCTGGCTGCTCTTCTTTCTGATCGTCTGCGTGGTTCCGGCGTTCCTCGGCGAAACGCACTTCGCGTTCCTTGGCTACTCGCTGAGTTTTAATCAGACGCCGGCCAAGCGCCGCATGGATTATTTGCGGATCCTCGGCGGCAGCCGGGAAAGCGCCAAGGAATTGAAGCTGTTTGGGCTCGGTCCGTTTCTTGTGGGCCGCTACAAAGACCTTTCCGACAGGCTGCACTATCAAAATCTGCAACTCGCGGAAAGGCGCTTGCTTTTCGGCGCATTGCTCACGCTCTTGGGCACGATTGGCTACTATGGCGCGTATGCTTATGTGATTTACCAGGCCGTCGCTGGCGTTTTGACAATTGGCCAATTGACCTTGCTCGCGGGTGCTATCGCGGGCGCTTCCACAAATATCCAGGCAGTCTTTACGACATTCTCGGGTATCGCTGACCAATCTCTCTTCTTAACCGACTTGGTGGAATTTTTCGCGGTGCAGCCAAGCATTCGCTCGAAGCCCGGAGCTTTGGTCGCGCCGCAGCCGATCCGCAGCGGGATCGAGTTCCGCAATGTGTCGTTCGCGTATCCTGGAAGCCGCAAAAAGATTCTGAACGGCATCAATTTGAAACTCGAGCCTGGAGAACGGATCGCTCTGGTCGGTGAAAACGGACAGGGCAAGACGACCATTGTGAAATTGCTCACTCGCCTCTACGATCCCACTGAAGGTCAGATTCTGCTCGACGGCGTCGATCTGCGTGATTACGACTTGGACAGTCTATGGAAGGAAATCGGCGTCATCTTCCAGGATTTCATGCACTACGAGATGACGGCATCCGAAAATATCGCCGTTGGCTTGATCGAAGAAGCAAATAATCCCTTCAGAATTCGCGCCGCGGCGATGAAGAGCTTCGCGGAAAGCGTGATCCAGAAACTGCCCAAGGGCTACGATCAGCTCCTCGGCTGCCGTTTCGAAGGCGGCGTGGACCTTTCGGGTGGCGAATGGCAGAAAATCGCTCTGGCTCGCGCTCATTTGCGCGATGCGCAATTGCTGATCCTCGACGAGCCCACCGCGGCTTTGGACGCTCGTGCGGAAAGCGAAGTGTTCAAGCGCTTCGCCGAGTTGACCAAGAGCAAGATGGCGCTTTTAATCTCGCATCGGTTTTCAACTGTCCGAATGACCGACCGCGTCCTGGTCCTCAAAAACGGGACGATCGCCGAACAAGGCCCGCACGAGCAGCTCGTCAAAACCGGCGGCCTCTACGCCGAAATGTTCGAGCTGCAAGCGGCAAATTATCGCTAATCTCAATCCCAATGGCGGCGCATGGCCCTGAACCTTGCGCCGCGTCTTTGAAATGAATGTTCCGCTCTGGTAAAAAACAAATCGTGGCTATTCTGCGAACGCCGAACTCACGCCGCGCGATTGCAGCGTCTCTCTGCGTGATCGTTTGCCTAATTTCTGCAAGAGTCATAGGAGCAGACGGGGGCCCGCGCGAAAACCAGAGTCAAGCGCAAGCATCGCCGGAAATAATTCAGATCGATCCGGACGCACCCAGCCATCCCTTCCCGCATTACTGGGAGCAGATGTTTGGCTCGGGACGCGCCATCCTGAGTCTCCGCGACAGCTATCGGCGCGACTTGCGCGAAGTAAAAAAGGCGACGAATTTCCAATACGTCCGCTTCCACGCAATTCTCGATGATGAAGTCGGCCTCTACGACGAAGATGCGCAAGGCAACCCCGTCTACAACTTTTCCTACATCGATCAGAT
This sequence comes from Candidatus Acidiferrales bacterium, assembly GCA_030037315.1. GTDB lineage: Bacteria > Acidobacteriota > Terriglobia > Acidiferrales > UBA7541 > Palsa-295. The sequence goes on along the minus strand of JASHRM010000223.1, from coordinate 30,324 downwards.
CTACGACGGTCTGCTTCAGAACGGCGTGCGGCCGTTTGTCGAATTAAGTTTCATGCCGAAGAAATTAGCGGCCCAACAAACCTTGCAGGCGTTTTGGTATCACCCGATCGTCGCTCCGCCAAAGGATTGGAACAAATGGGGCGACATGATCACTCATCTGGCCCAGCATCTAGTCGATCGCTACGGAATCGACGAAGTTTCGCAGTGGTACTTCGAAGTCTGGAACGAGCCGAATCTCGATTTCTGGGCCGGTGATCCGAAAGAGGAAACGTACTACAAGCTTTACGATGTTACCGCTCTAGCCCTTAAAAGAGTGAATCCGCGATTGCGCGTAGGTGGTCCTGCCACCGCGCAAGCCGCCTGGGTCGATCGCTTTATCAAGCACTGCGTCGAAAATCATATTCCCGTCGACTTCACGTCAACTCATGTCTACGCGAATGATCCTCCCGACAAGGTCTTCGGCACGGACCAGCCGATTCCGCGCACTCAATTCGTCTGCAGGGCCGTGAGAAAAGTCCACGACCAGGTGAAGGCATCGGCGCTGCCGGGTCTTCCCTTGATTTGGAGCGAATTCAACGCGAGCTACAAAAACGAGCCTGACGTGACCGATTCGATTTTCATGGGGCCGTGGCTTGCGGATACGATTCGCCAGTGCGACGGTCTCGTGAACATGATGTCCTATTGGGCTTTCTCGGATGTCTTCGAGGAGCAGGGCGTTGTCAAGAAGCCCTTTTACGGCGGATTCGGCCTGATCGCCGCGGACGATTTGCCGAAACCGTCGTTCAGCGCATTCGAATTGCTGCATCAGCTGGGAAATACGCGCATTGACGCGTTGTCGGATTCCGTTCTTGTGACGCGCCGTGCCGACGGCTGGATGGTGATTGCCGTATGGAACGAATCTCTTCCCGGAGAAACCGGGTCGAGCAAAGAGGTAACGATTACGATTAAAGGCCTTACCGCTAACTCCCGCGCGCTCGTTTCTCGCGTTGACGCAACACACGGATCGTTGCTGGATGCTTACAAAGCGATAGGCAGCCCAGCTTATCCTACGGCAAAGCAAGTGGAAGAACTCCGGCGTGCCGCCGAACTCCCGCCCGCGAAGATTGAGACATTGAAAAACGGTTCCATGCAGCTCGAACTGCCGCCAAAAGGACTTGCCCTGATCGAGTTGCGGTAATCCTACGCTACGAAGCGGGAATTGTCTTCGAGGCCTGCGTCGGTTGCGGCGGTTTGTATGGTTTGAATCCCGCCCGCTCCATGCCTTTTTGGGCTTCGCGGTTTTTCATGAACGTATTCCAAACGAATCCCGTACGCGCGTTTTCCGCCATCAGCATGCTGATCCCGGTGTCGATTCCCACGACATCGGTGTCATACCAATTGGTCAGCGGATTGAAGGCGTCAACAAATCCGTAGCGCGTCCACGCCTTATCGCCATAATGGTTCTTGATCGTCTCCTGCACGCGAATCGTATCCTGCGGCATGAAGGGAAGCGATCCGCCGGTGGCACAGGGCACCACTGTGCCGTCGATCGGCCCCGTTGCGGGCGGGCCTCCCCAGATCACGTATCCGCGCGGCGAATCCGACGCGGTAATTCCCCACAGGCTGTCGCTGTAATCCGGGAATTCTGTCGAAAGATCCAGGCAGAAGCGCTTGTGCGCTTCCGTGGCAAGAATCGAATTCTGAAAATAGTCCGCATAGCGATCACGCTTGTCGCGGAAATCGAACCATGCCTGCGAGTATTGATGAACGAAGAGCGGCGCGAAGGAGCCAATGTACCGGATTTCGTCGTATTCGAATGGAACGCGCTTCCAAGCGTCCCAGGCGGTGGCGGCCAGCGGGTATGTGGATGAGCCCAGGCCCAGCAGATACATCATCATCATCTCGCTGTAATTGTCCCAGCGATATTGCAGAAATCCTGTTTCCGGCCGCCATCCGTGCGGCAGGATCTGAGTATCTTCGGAAAGCCACGTCCAATCGACGCGATTGAAAATCAACTCCGCAAGCTCGGAGACTTCTGAATGCTGAAAGTAGGCGCGGCAAGTCAGCACCCCACAAAGCAAGATCGCCGTATCAACCGACGAAACTTCGGAATCCCAAAGGCGCTCGCCCGTATCGATGTTTGCCCAGTGGTAGAAAAATCCGCGATGATTCGGCAGTTTTTTCCACAGAAAACGCAGAGTGTTCAGGACGCGGTTCCGCGCTTCGTAATAGGGGACGTAACCTCGGCTCTCTCCAATGCAAAGCGCCGTCAGCCCGAAGCCAGTCGATGCGATGCTGCCCAGCTCGCTCTTGTCGGGGTTAATGGCATTGCAGCGATCGCGAACGATTCCGGTGTATGGATTTGTCTGCTCCCAAAAAAACTTGAAATTCGCGCTTTCCGCCTGTTCCAGGAACGCTTCGTCAACTTGGTAGAGCTCTGTCGGCGGCGGCGGAGGGCTTAACGTGATGAGCTGTGGCGTGTCCGCCAGCGCGAGCGGCGCCAGGGACGCGTACGCGCCGGCGGCTGCGGTTTGCCGCAGGAATTTTCGGCGGCTGATTGTTGGGGCCTTATCCCCGCAAAAGATCATCGTAATAATTATAAGTATTCGTTCGCCACGGTTGTAGCGTTGCCTCGCAATTCGATGCGAATGATGCATTCGGCGAAGCGCATTTTGCTACCATAATTTCAAGAGGCATCCGTGAGCAACGGCCGTTCGTCCACCTGGATCCTGGTTGGAATCGGAGCAGTGATTGTCGCGGCCGTTCTAACTGTGATTCTTATCGCTCACCAGCGAAGCAGGCCGCTTTCCATCCACGGCGCTGTGATCCGGGGAAACTCGGACACTCGAAAGCAATCTCCTATCACAGACGTTGTCGTCAGCGGCGGCGAGATGGCTCCGATGGAGACCAAGTCCGATTTCTCCGGATACTTCAAATTGACGCTGCGGCGCGGAGTGCGGCGTGGCGATATAGTCGCGCTCCACTTCAGGCGTCCCGACTACGGGCCTGTAAATTTGAAAGTGCCGGTCGGCGACCAGTTGCTGGTCATTCGCATGACGCCCACTCATCCGGAAAGCGATGCCCCCAGCAACGGTCCGACCACATCCGTGTCGAACGTTTTTGTGCGGTATGCCATTGAAACGGGCACATCGGAAAACATCGGAACCGGCACAAAAACGTTTCAGGTGGAAAACAAGGGTGATGTCCCCTGCAATGGACATCCTCCGTGCTCGCCGGACGGCAAATGGAAAGCCGCTCTTGGCTCGGCCTCGCTGGACGCCGGTGACGGCAACGTCTATCGCAATGCCCGTCTTTCTTGCATCGCCGGGCCATGTCCATTCACGCGCATTCAAACGGACGATTTTTCTCAAGGTGGGCGCAAGACCTCGGTGACCGTGCTCGATTGGTCGGACACTACAACATTTCTGCTTCAAGCCGAAGTCTATCGCTATCAAGTCAGCGACATCACGCGGGAATCTTATCCCGTGATTTTTGGCGACTCGCTGAACTTCACGCTTCCGGCCGCTGCGGAAGGGCCAAGCCTCGAGGCAGAGCTCGGCGGCGTCGGCATCGTTTTTCCGCTGGGTCCTTCGCCGCTGCTAAGTTGGGCCGATTGCAACGTCCGCGTGGGGAAAGATCAATCGAAGATGTACCGCTGTCAACTGAAGCCCGGATATCAATTCCGCTAATTACGGCGCGTCAGCGTTGCGATGGCGCGACATCAAGCCGCACGACTACGCCTTCCAGCTCACTGCTCGCCGCCGGATAGTATTTCATCACCAGCGGATCGTGCCCCGGCACAATGTGATCGGGCGAATCGGCCAACCGGCAGAGCAAGTCATATCCTTCCAGCATTTCTGCCACGCTATAGACAATAGGGAAGGGCCGCCGCTGCTGGAAGTTCGCGTAAAGATGCGTAGCATCCGACGCAATCACCACCCAGCCGCGGCGCGTCCATGCGCGAACAAGCTGCAAGCCCGCCGTATGGCCGCCGACGCGATGCAACGTAAGTCCGGATGCGAGCTCATCGTCACCATCGTGGAAAATCGCGCGGCCTCCATAGACGTGCCGGACCATCTCCAGTGCATTCTCCAAATCGAAAGGCGCTCGCAATTCTTTGTGGCACATTTGCCGGCCGGTGGCGTATGCCATTTCGCGATCTTGCAGATGGAACCGAGCTCGCGGCACTCGGTCGAGATTCCCGGCGTGATCGTAGTGAAGATGCGTGATGATCGCGTCCGTCACTGACTCGGCAGCGATGTCGAGCATCCTTAGCGATTCGACCGGACAGCGCAGCCATTCGCGCCCGCGCCGCGCTGCGGCTTCTTTGCCGAATCCCGTGTCGATCAGGAAAGTCTCGTCTTTGCGTCGCAAAACCCAAACGAAATAGTCCAGATCCGATGCAAATTCGTGCGGATCGGCGTTGATGAAATTTTCGCTCGGGTGGCGATTGCCCAGATGCGCGTAGCGAATCGCGTAAATTTCAAACGGTTCGATGGACACTGTTGGTCTCACCTGCAAATTCGAAAGCGGCGTTACGATACAGGAGTGAGCTGGATTTTGTCGAGCGGACATGGTGCTCGGCTTGGCCCAAGCGGCGTATCAAAAGGGCCATCATCGCCCGCAGTGATATACTTTCGCGCGCGTTTAGCGCAATTTCATAACGGATAGATCGGGGAAATCAATGTCGAAGCAGAGTCTCGGATTTATCGGCGTCGGCCGCATGGGCGCGCGAATGGCGCGCCGCCTGATCGACGCGGGATACCAATTGACCGTCTACGACACGAGCGACGCGGCCGTGAATGATATCGTGAAGCTCGGCGCCGCGCGCGCCGATTCGCCGCAGGCTGTTGCGTCCGCCGCTGAAATCGTTTTCGCCAGCGTGCCCACGCCGCCGATCGTTGAGGAGGTCGCGCTGGGGCCGAATGGGGTGATTCGAGGTACTCGCGCGAAAATTTTCATCGACGTCTCGACCACCGGCGCGACCGTCGCGAGAAGAGTTGCCGAAGCGCTTAGAACAAAGGGCATTACTGCCGTCGACGCACCGGTCAGCGGCGGAATCTCCGGGGCGGAGAAGGGCACGCTCGCCGTGATGGTCTCATGCCCGGAAGAAACATACGACACGATAAAGCCGATTCTTGAAGTTCTCGGCAAGCTGTTTTTCGTCGGCACGCAGCCCGGGCAGGGCCAAACGATGAAGCTGCTCAACAACCTCCTTTCCGCGACCGCGATGGCGATCACGTCCGAGGCCGTCACTATGGGCGTGAAAGCCGGACTCGATCCCGCGCAGGTTGTCGACGTTTTCAACGCGGGAACAGCGCGCAACAGTGCTACACAAGACAAAATGAAGCAGCACGTCATTTCCCGCACGTTCAGCTACGGTTTCGGAATCGGCTTGCTGAATAAAGACATTCGCCTGTGCATGTCCGAAGCGGACGCTTTTGGCGTTCCCATGATTGTGGGTAGCGCCGTACGGCAGCTCTTGTCAATTGCCACCGCCAGCGAGGGTTTCGACGCGGACATGACGGCGATGGCAAAAACCGTCGAGGCATGGGCCGGCGTAACGATCGGAAAAAGCGGCAGAGGGTAATTCCAAAAGAGAGGACTTTGAATGGATAAGAAGACGTTTGATCGAGGACGTGAAATTCGCAGCGCAGTGCTGGGCAAAGATTACGTCGACAAGGCATTCGATACGGCCGATGAATTCAACATGCCATTGCAGGAGCTGGTCACTGAATATTGTTGGGGCGCTGTGTGGGGACGCGAGGAGCTGCCGCGCAAAACGCGCAGCATGCTGAACCTTGCGATGATTAGCGCGCTCAATCGTCCGCATGAATTGAAGTCGCACATCAAGGGTGCGCTTGCCAATGGCGTCTCGATGGTTGAGATACGCGAAGTGCTGCTGCAAGTGGCGATTTACTGTGGTGTGCCGGCAGCGGTCGATTCGTTCCGCATCGCGCGTGAAGTTTTCGCGGAAATGAAAGCCGCTAAAAGCTGACGAGGGTTCGTTCCACGTCGACGATAAACGTCGGGTCGTCATCATGAGCGAAATCGCGCGATGCGCTCCTTCTGACTGCGAAGCAGTCGAAGAATCTCTCTTGTGAACGGTGGTCGAATGAAGAAACATCAAATGCTGATCGCCGGCAAGTGGGTCGATCCCGCGGGCGGCGAGTGGTTCGAATCCCTGAATCCGTTTACGGGAGCGGCCTGGGCGCTCGTGCCGCGCGGCGGTAAAGAAGACGTCGACCTAGCGGTCGCCGCCGCCAAAGCAGCTTACGAAGGCCCCTGGCGCAAACTCACAGCCAGTGCGCGCGGCGATCTGCTCCGCAAATTCGCTGAACTTGTCGCGGCTGAAGCCGACAAGCTCGCCGAAATCGAAACGACCGATAACGGAAAACTGATCGCCGAAATGCGTGGCCAGTTGAAGTACGTCCCGCAATGGTTTCACTACTTTGGCGGTCTGGCGGACAAAGTGGAAGGCCGTGTAATCCCGATCGACAAGCCCGGCGTCTTTAATTTCACGCGCGAAGAGCCGCTGGGAGTGGTGGTGGCGATTACTCCGTGGAATTCTCCTCTGCTGCTCGCCACTTGGAAACTTGCTCCGGCGCTTGCGGCCGGAAATACCGTTGTGTGGAAACCATCGGAATTTTCATCCGTATCCGCATTTGCTTTCGCGCAACTCTTCGAACGTGCCGGCTTCCCGCCCGGCGTCGTGAACGTGATCACCGGTTACGGCAACGAAGTCGGCGAGCCGCTCATCACGCACCGCGACGTCGCAAAAGTGGCATTCACAGGCGGCGACCGTACCGGCGAGCATGTGTATCAGCTCGCGGCCAAGGGAATCAAGCGCATCACCTTAGAACTCGGCGGCAAATCCGCAAACATCGTTTTCGACGATGCCGATATCGACGAAGCCGTTAAAGGCGTCGTCTCCGGAATCTTCGCCGCCACGGGGCAAACCTGCATCGCGGGTTCGCGCGCGTTGATCCATCGCTCGATCCACGACAAATTCGTTGAAAAGCTGCTCGCGCTTGCAAAAACGGCGCGCATGGGCAATCCGCTCGACGCAAATACGCAAGTCGGCCCGATCACCACTCAGCCCCAATATCAAAAAGTGCTTGATTATATCCGCATCGCAAACGAGGAAGGCGCAGTCTGCCGTCTCGGTGGCGGTCCGGCGAGTCGTCCCGAATGTGGCTCGGGATGGTTCATCGAGCCGACGATCTTCACGGGCGTCAAGCCGCAGATGCGCATTGCGCAAGAAGAGGTTTTCGGCCCCGTCCTCTCGATCATCCCGTTCGACGATGAGGAAGAAGCGATTCGCGTCGCCAATGGCACAGTCTATGGGCTCGCCGCGGGCGTCTGGACCACGAGCATTCGCCGCGCGCTGATGATGGCTGAACGGCTCGAAGCAGGCACGGTCTGGGTCAATACGTATCGCGCGGTCAGCTACATGTCGCCATTCGGCGGATACAAGCGTTCCGGTATCGGCCGCGAGTCCGGTATCGATGCGATTCGCGAATATCTGCAAACGAAGAGCGTCTGGATCGACATTGCCGGCAGCGCACCGAATCCCTTCGTCATGCGTTGAGCGCGTGGAGTGCGGCTTGCCGCTGTTGTCATCCTGAGCGAAGTCGCGCGCTAAGCTTCTCAAGCCGCGAAGCGGCTACGCGCGATGGAATCGAAGGATCCCTCTTCAGTCGTTCGTCACATGCCGGAGATCACATTGCGGATTCGCGTGCAGCCGTCGCGCCATTTCTTCCAATCCACCACCACAGGGCCGTGCCGAGCGCCGGCACCAAGCTGAGCGAAACAAAAATGTACGTCCATCGACCCCGATTGATCCACTCGGCATAAGCGATAAGCAGAATCGCGACCACCGCCGACCACGCGCCCGATCCAATTCCGGATACCATTCCGGTCTCGCTTTTCGGATACGCACGCACGCTCAGATGCAGCGATGTAACGACGAACCCAACGCCCACGAACATTCCCCAGGAAAACAGCGCAATCGCGATCGCGCGCGAATGCGTCGCCGTGATCGCGGACGAAATCCACGCCAGCGCGGTCATCAGCACGTAAATCCAGACCGGGCGCGGATTATCGCGAACGTAGCGATCGGCGATCCAGCCCCAAAAGTAGTAACCGCATTGATAGACCAGCGCAGGAATCCACAGAATTTCGCCGAGCTCCGCTTGCGTCATGCCGAGCGCCTGATTCAGGTAAAGCGGACACAGGTACAGCGTCAGTCCAATCGCCACTCCGCCCAAACCCATCCCAAAAACGAGCAGCCAGAATCGCCGCTCCACAACATTCGGCCACCTGAATTTCAAATTCCGACGCACCACAGGTCTGACAAGTGGAGGTCGCGCGATGAGCCACCACACGCCGAGCCACATGAATCCCAGTGCGCCGGTAAACCAGAACGCGCTGCGCCATCCGTAGCGCAACGCAATCGGCGTGATGATCAGTGGCGCCACAATCGCGCCGACAGCCGCACCGCTGTAGGAGATACCGAGCCCACGCGACTGCTTCATCGTTGGCAAGGAATCAATCGCCGCGCGCAAGCCGCCGGGAAACGTGGCGCCCTCGCCGAAAGCTAGCATTGCACGCGCCGCCGCGAAACCCAAGAATCCCGCCACCCATGCATGCGAGGCGCTCGCCACCGTCCAAATCCCAACCGCGATCAACATTCCTTTTCGCAGTCCTACATAATCGAGCAGCGAGCCCCACAGCGGGTTCGCCAAGCAATAAACGATTGAGAAAATCGCCACGGCTTCCGCGTAGCCCGCCGCGCTCAATCCCGTATCGTGCAGGATCATCGGCGAGATCACCGCCAGCGCCTGCCGGTCAATATACGAAAGGCACGAGCAGCTCATCATGACGCTGACCGGAACCCACATGCGCCAGCCGGTCACAGTCGGCGAAGCGTTGCCCGCGATTTCGTTGGAGGCTGCGGCGGAATCGGCCATTGTTTTACGTCTGCGCGAAGCTGGCGCAGTGTATCACGCGCCTTCGAACGCGGCAGAAGCGTGGTAATGTTTCGACTTACGCTCGTGGGAAGTACAAAAACGGCGTGGAGAGAGCACGCATTGGACACTGCCGAGATTCAAGATTTGCAAAAGTGGATCGGCCGATCCGAAATGGTGTCGGATGAAGTCGCCATCCGGCCGCTCATCGCACTAGCCGCGACGCTGGATATTGATGCCCCTCCGCCACGCCATGGCGATCCGGTTCCGCCGCTCTGGCACTGGCTCTATTTTCTGCCGGCGCAAAAGCAATCGGACCTCGGCTCGGACGGCATCGCGCAGCGCGGAACTTTTTGGCCTCCTATATCGTTGCCGCGACGCATGTGGGCGGGCAGCCGCTTTGAATTTCGCGAGCCGCTCCGCGTGGGGCAAGCCATCATGCGCACGTCGCGTATCATCGACATCAAATACAAAGAGGGCCGCACAGGTCCGCTCGTATTCGTGATCGCCCGGCACGAAATTTCAAATGAAAAGGGAATCGCGATTGTCGAGGACCAGGATATCGTTTATCGCGAGCTCGCGAAGCCGGGCGCGGCAACAGCGCCGGTAGAAGTGGCGCCATCAGATCACGCTTGGCAGCGCGTCATACATCCCGACGACGTTCTGCTTTTTCGCTACTCCGCGCTCACATTCAATGGCCACCGGATTCACTACGACCGCCGCTTCGCCACCGAAGTCGAAGGCTATCCCGGCTTGGTCGTACATGGGCCGTTGATCGCCACGCTTTTGCTGGACTTGCTGCGCCGAAACCTGCCTGAAGCCAACGTCGCAAAGTTTTCCTTTCGCGCGATAAGCCCGCTGTTCGATACCGCTGCGTTTTCAGTTTGCGGAAAGCCGGAAAACGGAGGCAAAACTGTTTCGTTGTGGGCGAAAAATTCTACGGGCGGCCTCGCGAGCGCAGGCACAGCCGAATTGCGGCCTAAGGTGTGCGCGTAGTCGAAGAATCTCTGTTTCGCACGGCAGTCGCACAAGGAGTGCGCCCTTTGCGCTAATCGTAATACTTCGGCGCTTTCTTCAGCTTGCTGTTCGCCGCGTAATCGTGCTCGATCCACAGCTGCGTATTCGTATTCTTTACGTACTCTTCGATCATCGCGCGGCTCGCCAGCGACTCGTCCTTGTTGTATTCAAACGTGGGCACGCGATTCAGTCTGCGCTCTTCAGGATAGTGATAGAGATCGCCCGCGAGCATCACGTTGCCCGTCTTGGCGAGCTTCAGGATCAGCACCTGATGTCCCGGAGTATGCCCCGGCGCAGATTTGATGATCACTTTGCCGTCGCCGAAAACGTCGTACTCGTCGGTGGTGAGCAAAACTGTCTTGCTGTTCTTCAGCAGGTCGTAATTTTTTGGGTCAACGAGCGCGGGCGGCTTATCCGCAAACATCGCATCGCGCTCGATCGGCCGCACCAGCCACGTTGCCGTCGCAAACTCGTTTGAGTTGGCAACGTGATCGCCGTGATAGTGCGAAAGCCCAAGATAAGTAATATCCGTTGGCGCGTAGCCGATTTCCGCGAGCTGCGATTTCAGCGTTCTGTAAGCGGTGCACACTCCCTGTTTTGTCTCCCCGCTATCGCTCGCGAACGCGGTATCCGGGACGCAGCCCACGTCCCACATCAGCGTGCCCTTCGGATGCGCGATCAGAAAGCAGGGAACCGCCAGTTCCGTTGTGGCCAACTCCTCTTTCTTGAAGCTGAAAAGTCCGGGATCGAGCCCTTCGATCACGCCGCAATCGAAAACATAAAGCCGCAGCGTTTTCGGCGGCTGCGCCTTATGTTGCTGCGCCACGATGGCCGCGCACGCAATTACGGAAAGCACCAGCAGAATTGCAAAGCCCGACCAACGAGAAACAATCTCGCGAATCTTCATCGTCCGCTCCTGCGGGGAAGGTTTTCCGGACTATCGTGCGCTTAGGCAGCGGTTCATATCACTACGCGCGAATTATGTAAACAGCTTCGCCCTGCCGCCATTTGACCGCATTCCAGGATTGTGACAATCTGCCCTGCCTTGCCAATTGCAATCGCGGCCACGGAGGAGAAAATGGCGAATAGCTTCGATATTGTGACCATCGGATCGGGCCACAACGGACTCATTGCGGCCGCCTATCTCGCCGCCGCGGGCAAAAGCGTCGTTGTTCTCGAGCGCAACGAATGGTTCGGCGGTGGCGTTGTCACCGCGAAACTTACCGGCCCGGATTTTCTCCACGACCGCTTCAGCACCGGCCATATTTTCATCCAGGCGAATCCCCTGATCAAAAATGACGAGCTGAAGCTCCTCTCGCGCTATGGCCTGAAATACATCTACCCCGAGACGCCCTTCATGTGCGTGTTCGAGGATGGCTCGACCATCGGCCTTCATCGCGATCGCAACAAGACCTACCGGGAAATCGCCAAATTCTCGAAGAAGGACGCCGATTCCTTCCTGAAATTTGCCGAAAAATCGATGCAGTATCTGCCGATGCTTTCCGCGTCGCTTTATACGCCGCCGATTCCGCTCGGCGCGATGTTTGCGATGCTCGATCAGAGCGCCGAGGGGCGCGAAATGTTCGCGCTGATGCAAAAAAGTCCCTACGACATCATTGTAGAAAATTTCGAAAACGAGCAGGTGCGCATGTTTTTCACGCGCATGGTTTCGGAAAATCTCACCGGGCCTGAGGAAAAGGGCACAGGCATCGGGATTTTCGTGTTTCTCGGATTCATGGAGCAATACGGCATCGGCGTCGCCGTCGGAGGCAGCGGCTCGCTTACCGCGGCATTGATTCGCTGCATTGAAGCGCAGGGCGGCAAGGTGCTGAATAATTCGTATGTCGCGCAAGTTCTGATGAAAAATGGCCGCGCCGTCGGCGTTCGCACGCAGGACGGTACGGAATATGCCGCCAAAGATGCTGTGATCGGCGCGATTCATCCGCATTTTCTGGGTAAATACGTTTCCGGCCTAAACCCGGACGTTACGCGCGCCGCCGAACGCGTCGAGGTGTCCGCCAATTCCTGTTTTACGGTGCACGCCGCGCTGAATGAGCCGATCCGCTTCAAAGCCGGCCCGCATGCGAGCAAAGCCTATTTCACCGATCTGATGCCGATGAGCATGGAGACCGTACGAAAATTTTTCGACTCGCTGCGGTACGGCCGCATGCCCGAAACTTCCATGCTCGGACTCTCCTGTCCCTCGACGTTCGATACCACGCGGTGTCCGGCCGGCAAAGCCACGCTGCACGTTTGGGATTACGTTCCCTATTCCCATCCCCACGGCGGCCCGAAGCATTGGGACAAGGCAAAAGACAATTTTGCGCAGCTCATGCTTTCGCGCCTGCAGACCTACGTTGAAAACATCACCCCGGAAAACATCATCGAATATGTTTGCGACAGCCCGGTCGATATCGAGCGCGCGTCCGATAGCTTCCAGAAGGGTGATCTGCACGGCGTCGCGCCCTATCTCTACCAAACTGGCTCGCATCGCCCCACGCCGGACCTGGGACAAAACACCGTTCCCGGCGCCGATCGCCTTTATCTCGTCGGCCCATTCCAACATCCCGGCGGAGGTGTTTTCGGCGCGGGACGCGCGACGGCCATGAAGATGTGCGAAGATCTAAAAATCAATTTCGATAAAATCGGCCAACAGCGATGATGAAACTCTTCGGTCCGGATAATAACGAGCTGATGCAGGTCACCGCGTTCGAGCGCGAGGGAAACAAGCTCGTGATGAAGGGCAAAGTGTTCGGCTCAATGCCGATGACGGCGAAGCTGACGCCTCGGGAAGCGCGCAACGCCCTCAAGCTCCTGAATTTTCGCCTGTTCTTTTTCCTGCTGACGTTTTTATTCCGAAAATAGTCGAAGCAAACAACAGTAGGAATGTCATTCTGAGCGGAGCGTCCGCACGTTCTCACCTTCGCCGCAGGCGAATCGGGACGCGCGGTCGAAGAATCTCTCTTCACCGCCCGCGCGGTTCGGCGTTCTACCCCAGCGACTTCACATGCACCGTATCCAAATACTCCGTGAGCGCCGCAACCTTGCCGTCTCGCACCTCGATAACAAAAGCATAGCGGTTGTTGTATTCCTTGCCATTCTTTAGCCGGCCCAATCCGCGGGCTTCCGCCACTGCAACATTGCCTTGCGCGATCACCCGTTGAATCACCACTTTCGGATCACCCGGCTCGAAGATCCCGCGAATCGGCCCCAGGAAATCGTCGAGGATCGCTTTGTGGCCCTTTTTCGGCCCTGCTCCGTCGATTCCAGACGCATTCACGGTCCAGCTTGCATCCTCATGCAGCAGCGGACGCAGCCGCGACAAATCGCCCGTGCTCAGCGTCGCGAAAAAATTCCGCACGAACGCTTCCGTCTGGCTCTCGGCGCTTCCCATGAATTACCTCGATTCGTTTTCGCTCTGGTTTTTGCTCAAGCGGCGGAAATAATCGGCCACTGCGTCCTCGTAGCCCGCAGGGACCGGCATCGACTCATTCCCGCGCACCTGGCCCGCTTGCTTGCCTTCCTGCTTGCTGCGCAATTCGAGTTCGAGCTTGTCCACATCGCTGAGTACCTGGCCGTGCAACTGCGCGATGATCGCTGGATTGCCCGGAAAGCGCCGCGGGTCGAGCCGCTGCATCTGTAAAATCAAATTCTCGACCTCCTTCAGCGTCTCGGGATCGTCCTGCACGTTCTTTCGCAGCTGGTCGAGTTGCGACACAGCCGTTTGATAATCCTGATATAGCTTCTCGGGAGTTTCCGGATTCGGCCCCGGTCCAACCGGACGCGGCAGTGGCAGATTGTCGCCCGTATTCATTCCGCCGTATACGGGTCCGCCATTCTGGTAGCCGTAATTTCCGCCATTGACGAAATCTCCCACGCGTCCCGGACCGCCGGGTTGATTGCTGTAGTTGCCACCCTGCGCATTCTGTCCGGAATTGTTGCCCCGAGCATTTTGGCCGCTGTTGCCCGAATTCGCGCCGGAATTTCTGCCGGATTGCTGACCGCCGTTGTTGCCGCGGCTCATCGCTTCCAGCCGATTTCGCAAATTTTCCACCTGACTTAGCGCGTCTTCCGGATTTTGCGGCTGGCCCTTGCCCATCGCCTGTCCTGCTTCGCGGATCTGCTGGCCCAGTTTGTCCAAGTCGGACGCCATCTCGTTTTCCGAGCCGTTGCGATCCGGGTTCACGCCGCGCCGCAAATAATCCGAGCTGCGTTGCATACGCGTATCAAGGTCGGATTGATCGAGCTGGCGCAGGCTGTCGCGCAGTTTCGACGCAGCGTCGCGATCGGTGGACGAAAGATCGCGCACCGCGTCGCGCATCTGCTTCTCGAGCTGCGTCAAATCGTCTGCCAAATGCTGGCGATCATCTGCCAGTTTGGAAGGGTCGTCCGGATTGCCGTTTGCGTCCGTCGAAGGCTGTCCCCCTGCCAATTTGTGAATGCGGTCGGTTTGGTCGCGCTGCTCGTTTGCCAGACGGTCCGCTTCGCCTGCCATCGCGCTCATGCGCCCTGCATTTTGATCGCGCTTTTCACCGCCCAGCGCATTCATTGCTTCCCGGAGCTGCTCTGCGGCGCGCCGCGCATCCGCTTTGCTCTGCCCGCCAGACTGCGCGCGGCGCATCGCGTCATTCGCTTCGCGGAGCTGATTTAAGGCCTGCTGCATGCGCGGATCGTTTGCGCTTGGGCGACCCTGCGATTGTCCGCCGGAAGGATTGCCTGAAGATTGGGAGCCGGAATCCGATTGCCCATCCTGGCTTTGCCCGCTCTGGCTCTGCCCGCTTTGGCTCTGCCCGCTTTGGCTTTGGCCGTTTCGCGAAAGCTGCTCGATTTGCCGCTGCAACTGCTCCGCTTCGCGCCGCAACATTTCCTGCTGCCAGCGCTGCTCGGGAGTTTGCGTATTGTTCTGCGCCAACTCATCCTGCCGTCGCGCCAGCTCGTCGAGTTTGCGAAGCGCCTCGTCGATTTCTTCCGCGCGCTGCCCGGCGGACTGTGCCGTCTGCGCCGTCTCATACTGATTTTTCTGCGTGTCCAGCTCGAGATCGAAAAGGCTTGCCAGATCGCGACCTGCGCTTCCGCCGCTGCCACCGGCGCCTCCGCCTGCAGCGCCAAACGCCACTTGAATCTGACGGAACGTCGCTTCCGCACGCAGCAGGTATTGCAGCGCCTTTTCTTCGTCCGGAATCGCGTCTTTCCACTTCTGCCCTTGCAGCTTCTGTGCCGCCGGGTTCATCGCGGCGGCCGCTGCGTTCATGTCGTTCTGAAAACTCGTGAATTCCTCGTTCTGCTGCGTCAAATCGCGGCTCTGCAGGCGGCCCGCGAGCGAAAGCGCCTGATCCCGCAGCTTCGATTGCACGCCCGAAAGGAACTTCGAATCCTCGGCGGATTTTTCCGCCGCCAGATTCTTATTCCCCAGATCTTTCCATGTGGCGCCGATGATTTCCTTCTGGCGCTGTGAGATTTCGTCCGGCGCGTTGCCGCCTCCTCCTCCGCCGCCACCTCCGCCCATTTGCTGCGACTGCGAATATTCGCGCTCGAAGGGTTCGGCCTGAATGAAGAACATGTCCGTGCGCGACTCGGCGTGCGCGTCTTTTGCGGTCGCATAGATGCTGACGATATCGCCCGGCACGACTTTGAAATTCTCCAGCGAAATCACCGTCGACCCATCCGCCTGTTTCGCGCCTTTTTGATTGAGCAAATTGACGCTCTGTTCCGGGCCTCCGTTCACGGAGTAGTGAAGATCAAAAGCGCTCAGTCCAAACGCGTCGTCCGCTTTTGCCGCCACCGTAACTTCTTCAATCGGGCTCGCGCGATAATCGCCGCTGGGCCGTGCGATCACCACTTCGGGGGGATTCGCCTTGTCCGATTCGATGAAAAAATCCTCGGAGATGCGCACCGGCTGCCCGCCATCGAGCGCTGCAACGTGATACGTCCCGTCCTTGTCGATTTTGATCGTGCCCTGGTAAACGTTGCCCGCCCGCGAAGAAAGATCGATCTGCGTGCCGTCATCGAGCACCAGCACGCCGGAATTCAGCGGCCTGTCCGTCGTAATTTCGAGGTTCGCCTCGGTACCTTCAATCGCGTGCAAATCGCCGCCATGGTCTTCTGTGGAAGACGGCATGCCGGTCCACGAAGGGAAGTGATACGTCACGCGGACTTGCTTTACCGCCGCCAGGTCCGTCACGCGAATCGTGAAATGGCGCGAATGCAGTGCGCCCGCTTCCACGTAATACTCGACGCCCTCCGGCAATCCTGCGAAAACAAATTGGAATCCCGACGCGCCCGCCTGCGGCTGCATCGGCAGCTCTTCCCATTTCGATGCGCTCTCGTAGCGCGCGTAGATGCGCGCCGCGTCCGCTTGCATGCCGCGCAGCTTCGCGGTAATCAGCAGATCTGCGTTTCGGCGGACCGTCGCGTCGCCGGGAAGCACGCGAATGTCGTAAAGCGGACCCGCGCCCGTATCGCCCGCCCAAATCAACGCGGCTCCGTAGCCCAAATATCCGGGACCGGCCAGGACCATCCAGATCAGAACAGCGAGCGATCCCAGTGCCACCCCGAGCAAGCCCATCAGTCGTTTGTTCGGGACCACGACCGCCGGCTGCGCGTTTCGCGCCACGCCCAAAGTGTCCGCCGCCAGCAATTCCGCGAAGGGTTCGTGGTTTGCGGGATCGCGCTCGGCCACCGTCACCAATCGCTGCTGGAATTCCGGGAAGGATCGCTCCGTTTCCCACGCCGCCCGCCGGCGATTCAGTCGCAGCAGGGGAAAAATAATGCCGAACGCCGCTCCGCAGGCGAGCACCACGAAGAGCACCGCTCGCGCTCCGGCCAGGCTCGCGGTGGAAAACGCCAGCTTGTTGGTGATCAGTACGAGAACAACCGTGGTGATCAGCGCCGAGGACGCTAGAATGGCCGCGCCGATCAAAATCGATCGGGCGCGCAGGCGCCGCTCGACCTGCTCGATATAGTTTTCGAGCTGTGCGCGAGCGGTCATGATTCCTCCGCCTGAGCCGTCAGGTACCGCGCGGCAACGAACGACTCCGCAAGGGCCGCTACGAGCACCAGCAACATAGCGTACCACCAAATGCTGCTCGGTTTCGCCGGCTCACTTTCGGCTGCCGCGCCCGCTGCTGCGGCTTGTTGCCCATTCGAATTTCCCGCGCCACGCCAAAGCGCCAGCACATCATCAGAAATGGGCTCGAGATTTGATTCGCGCCGGTCCGCATTCACGCCGACCAGATCGTGCCGCCCATTCGCGAGCCGCACTTCGTAAAACCCCGCGTCGGTCAGCTGGAACGATTGCGCTGTTGTCGCCTGCTCGATCGATAGCGGACGCCTCCCGGCAGGATCAATCACCTCAACGCTCACGGCCTGATCCTTCGCGGTCCGCAATTCGAGGAACGAATCCACGATCCGCGATCCGTTCCGGTCTTGCGTTCCCGAAAGGTACCGCGCTGTCTGCTTCACGAACGGGACGAAAAGCGGCCCGGAAGGGAAGTCGTTCGTTAAGTTGTCGAGTCCGGAAGCAAATAGCAGCACGCGTCCTTCGCCCATTTTTTTCTCGAGCAGCAGCGGAGTCTGATCGCTCAGTTTCGCGACCACACGCGAATCCGCAGGATCGACCGCAACGGCGTAATAAAACCGCACTCCCGCCCAGCCCTGGCCGCCCGCCATTGCGGGATAGGAAGAGTCCGCTTCACCCACGGTGAGGTACCGCGCGCTGTCTTCCAGATACGAATGCGCGCCCATGATGTCCGCCCCGAAAACCGGGACTTTCGCCCGGTGAGCCGACGAAGTCCCGACCGCGACGAGCACGCCGGCGCCCCGCCGCACATACTGCTGCAAATCATTCTCGAATTGGCTCGGCAGCGAAGCCGCATCCGACAAAACAACGAAAGCGTATTTCGAGGGATCGAGCCCTGCGACGCGCTCCGCCGGCACGCTTTCGAGCGCAAAAGACGCCTCTGCGGACGACGCCAGCGCCGAACCGAAAAACAGCGGCGAGCGCGAATCGCGTGCTTCATGCACGAACAACACATGCTGCGGATCCGAACGCTCCACCGCGAATAAATAACGATCGTCAGCGGCGAGGGCGTCTCCCGAATCGATCTGGATCTCGCATCGGCTCAGTCCGTAAGGAACGTCGAGCGACTGGAATTCCACCGTCGCCCTTCCATTTGCCGGCACATTCACTTTTTTCGAATCAATCGTCTTTCCGTTCACGACCAGCGAAGCAGTTCGTGTCGCCGCCGGCGTCTGGTACCCGGCAATCACGGCTGTCACACGCGCCTTCTTCGGATCCCACACCCGGCTCGGAGCGTTCACGCTCTCAACCGCCCAGTTCGGTTCAGCTTTGTTTCCCACCGCATGCAGCACCAGCGACACATTCGGCGGCAGCGCCATCTCCGCGAAGCTTGCGGGCATATCCGACCGCTGCATATCACTGAATAGATGCACTTCGATCGGCACGTGCGCGCTGTCTTCCATCGACCCGACCGCGCGAGCCAGTTCGCCGAAGCTGCCGCGCGCGTCGCCGGCCTGAATGCTCTCCACCGCCGACCGAAGCGACGCAGGATCCTGCACCGGCTGCGTCAGCACGTGCAGTTGCGACCCTAGTTCGGCAACCTGCGCGCGCCTCGAAGGCGCCCGCGAACTCAGCAAATTCTCGGCTTGTTTTTTCGCGTCGGCCAGCCGCGTTCCGGCGCGCATGCTGAACGAATTGTCGACTACGATCAGCATCAGTTTGTCGCCCGACGCGCTCACCGCCGTCCTCTTGAGGTAAGGATTCGCAAACGCGAGCGCCAGCAAAATCAGCAGCGCCAATCGCAGCGAGAGCAGTAACAAATAACGCAGCTTGCGGTGCCGGATCGAGCTTTGCGTACGGTGCTCGAAAAACATCAGCGAGCTGAATGGATGCGGCGTAGTCGTGTGGCGGCGCAGCAAGTGCAGATAAAGCGGCAGCCCCACAGCCGCCGCTCCGGCCAAGAACCAGGGAGAAAGAAAGCCCATCTAGTTTCTCCCCTGGCGAATCGTCAGATATTCACGCAACGCCGCGTCGAGCGGCTGATCGGTTTGCAGCAGAAAATAGTCCATGCCCGCGCCCTGTGCTGCCTCGCGCAACGCCGCAATGTGCCCCTGAATCTTTTGCGGATACTCGTCGCGCGCGTATTCAGGCGTCACTTCCAGATGATCGTTCGTTTCGAGATCGACCAGAATCGCCGGTCCATCCAGGTCTGGCTTGATTTCCCTGGGATCGAGCACGTGAAACAGCACAATTTCGTTGCCGTGAAACCGCAACGGCTCGATCGTGCGAATGATGCGCTCCGGCGTTTCGTAAAAATCGGAGATCATCAGGACGATTCCGCGCCGCCGCAGAAATTCCTGAAAGTGGTGCAGCGGCTTGGCAAAATCTGTCCGCGCTCGTGGCTCCGCCAGATCGAGGCCATGCAGCAGCCTGTTGATTTGTCCCTGCCGCGTCGACGGTCGGATGTAATTGCGCACCTCGTCGTCGAAAACGATCAGCCCTGCGGCGTCGCGCTGATTGTGAATCGCAAGATAGAAAAGCGACGCCGCCGCAAACCGCGCGTAATCCATCTTGGTAATCTTGTGCGACGTGTAATTCATCGAATTGCTTGCGTCGAGCAGCACCGTCAGCAGGCTGTTCGTCTCGCCGCGATACCTTTTCAAATACGCCCGCTCGGTGCGTGCGAAGACGTTCCAGTCCACGTGCCGCAAATCGTCGCCCGGCGTATACGCGCGATATTCTGCAAATTCCTGGCTGAATCCGAAATCGGGCGAGCGGTGCAATCCCGCAACGAACCCATCGACCACGATCTTCGCGATCAAGTCGAGGCTTGAAATTTCCGCCAGCACCGATGGATTGAGGAACCGCTGCATTAAGCCCCTTTCGGAGGAGGCATTTTCTCGAGGAGCTGCCGCAAAATCTCGTCCGAGTCGACGCGATCCGACTCCGCGTGGAAATTCAGCAGCACGCGGTGCCGCAACACCGGGATCGCAAGCGCCGCGATATCCTCGTAGGCCACGTGATAGCGCCGCCGCGAAAGCGCGCGCGCCTTCGCCGCCAGCACGATGAACTGCGCCGCACGGACGCTCGCGCCGTAATTCACATATTTTTTCACGATGTCCGGCGCTTCAACGTTTTTCGGACGCGTCGCCCGCACAATCTCCACCACATATTTCGCCAACGATTCGGCAATCGGCACCATTCGCACCAGTTCCTGAAAACTCAGAATTTCCTGCGCATTTGTGATCGCCTGCACCGCGGGGATGTGCGTCGTCGTGGTCAGGTCCACCACTTTCACTTCGTCCGCCGCGTTCAGGTAATCCAAAACCGTATTGAACAAAAATCGGTCGAGCTGCGCCTCCGGGAGCGGGTATGTGCCTTCGAGCTCGATCGGATTCTGCGTCGCCAGCACAAAAAACGGTTGCGGCAAGTTGTAGTGATTGCCGCGCACGGTGCACGAAAGCTCCTGCATCGCTTCCAGGAGCGCCGACTGCGTCTTGGGCGGCGTTCGGTTGATTTCGTCCGCCAGCAGCACGTTGCCGAAAATCGGCCCCTGCACGAAGGTCCATCGGCGCCCGCCCGTAGTCGGATCTTCTTCGATGATGTCCGTGCCGGTGATGTCCGAGGGCATCAGGTCCGGCGTGAACTGGATGCGCCGGAAGACAAGCCCTAGCGTCTGCGAGATCGTGCGCACCATCAGCGTTTTCGCCGTGCCGGGCAAACCGGTGATCAGGCAGTGCCCGCCAACAAAGAGCCCGATCAAAATCTGATCGAGCACTTCGTCCTGCCCGACAATCACGTTGCGCACTTGCGCCAAAATCCCGTCGCGCACCGCTTGAAAGCGCTCCACGCGCCTTTGCAGCTCGGCTGACTCCGGCTTCACTTCACTGGGTGTGGCCATCTGCGTTGGTTCCTTTCTTGGAGTCCTCGAGTTGCATCAATAATTTTTGCGCCGGACGATAGGTCGGCGCCGCTTCCAAAGCTGCCAGCACATCTTCCTCGGCCTTGTCCTTCTGCCCTGCATCGAAATACGCCTGCGCTAGATTGAATTCGGCCGAGGCCTTATCGAGCGGCCCCATCGCCAGCACCGCCTTGTACTCACGAATCGCACCCGGATAGTTTTCCTGCCCCAGCCACAAATCGCCCAAGCGTCGGTGCAAATCCTCATCTTCCGGGTAAATGTAATTGATGCGATTCAACGTCGCTGCGGCGGCCTTCTTATCGCCCGCGTCCGATTCGAGGGACGCCAGCTCCTTCAGCGTCGCGGGACTGTGCCCTCCCATTTTTTCGTACTCGGTCAGCACCGTTGTAGCGGCTGTTTTGTCGTTCTTCGCCAGGTCCGCTTCCGCAAGGAATTCGTACACGTTCGCGTCATATATATAGTCCGGATAGAGCGCGCGCACGTGCTCTCCTTCCTTTAAGACGCCGTCGTAATCGTGGTCGCGTGCCTTCATCGCAACGTCCTTCAGCCCATTGCGCCACTCATCGAAACTCGCGGCCTCCTTCGCCACATCCTTATCGAGCCACGCCAAAAATTCTTTATCGAATTCCTCCGCACGCATGCCCAGATCCTGCTGAATCACATCCGGCGTGGTCTGGATCTTCGCGAACGAATGCACCATGTCGAGCAGCTTGTCCGCGCCCCAGCGCTCCTGAATGTAATCGCAGATTTTGCCCGCCTGATAATACGAGACAATCACCTGCGCCTCGTATTCAGGACGCACAAATCCCCGGTCGAGTTCCGCCACCGGCAGCAATTTCTTGTCGCGAATCGCCACCAGAATTTCCGGAGTGACCCGGTCGCCCCATTCCGGCGACGCTTGCGTTTCCTCGTGCACCGCGAGGCCCTCGGTAAACCAGCGCGGCACGCGATGATTCGTCGCCGTCAGAATGAACACGTGGCTCATCTCGTGCCACAGCGTGCTGGCCCAATTAAAATCGCCTGGCTTGCGCCCGGAAGGGCTGTCCATCGCCAGCACTTCGCCGAACGTCACTCCCAGCGCGCCGAGCCCCGGCATCCCCATCGTCCGCACAGCAAAATCCTCGTGGTTCGCGTAAACCTCGATTTGCACCGGCCCCGGCAGCGTCATCTTGTATTTTTTCGTGTACGTCGCGATCGCGCGCTGCGCCTCTTCATCGAAATACGGATACAGCAGGTCCGCTTCGTTCTTTTCCAGCTTCAAAGTCACAGGACCGTCCCGCAGCGTGACGAAATTTTTGTAGCTATCCAGCAGACGCAGCGTGTTGGTCGTCTCCGCGTTGCGATAGCCATTCTCGTAACACATCTCGAGCTGCTTTCGCGGTTCATCCTCTTGCCCGAGTCGCATTAGATTGATGCCTAGCTCCGCTCGCGCGGACCAAAGTTCCGGATCGGCGGCAATCGCCTTGCGGTAATACGCCACGCCATCCTCGTATCGCCGATTTAGTATCAGGTGATGCGCCACAATCGCATAGCCCTCGCCATATGTTGGGTTCACCGCCCGAATTTTCCCGAGCCACTCATCCGGCGACCGATCCGCGAGAATCTCCACCGCCGCGCGAATCGCCATCGCATCGAGCGCATCGGGCGAAATCGCCAGCGCCGCATTCGCCTCTCTCACCGCCGTCTCGGTATCCGAATCTTCGAGCGCCAGATTTGCCATCAGTTCGTGCGCCTCAACCAATTTCGGATCAAGCTTTAGCGCTTGCATCGTCCAAGTGATCGCTGAATCGTCAAAACCATCAGCGCTCACGAGCGCGAGCCCCAGATACGCCTCCGCATTCTTTGGATCCCGCTGCAGCGCTTCTTTGAAGAGCCCCTCCGCATCCACGTTGTTGAACCGCTCGTGCAGCAGCCGTCCCCATCGCACGCGGTACATCGCATTGCCGTCCGCCTGCGCGACGGCCGCGCGAAACTCGTTGTTCGCGCTCTGATAGTCCTTGAGTCCCCAAAATCCCTCGGCGCGCAAATAAGGATCGCGTTGTTGCGTCAGCGATTCGTAGCAATTGCGCGCTTCCGCGTTGTGCCCGTGTTTTGCGAGCGTCTCGCAATCGCGCGGCGTGGCGGCGCGAACTCCGCCTGCGCCCACCAGCATCACGCCGCAAATCCCAGCCGCAAGCGGGACCCGAGTCATTTGTCGAGTTCCTCTTGCACGTGCGCCAGTTCCAGCAACGCGGCCGTCAATTGCTCTTTGTAATCGTCGGGAGCCATCGCCGCCTTCTGATACTTCAGCTGATCGATTGTTTGCTCGAGCTCTTCTTTTTTCGCCAGCAGATCGCGCTTTGCCGGGTCGGCAAACGCCTTTTGCGCCGCGCCAATGCGAATCAGCGCAAAGTTCGAAAGAAAAAGTCCTTCGCCCGTATCCGTGGACGCAACTCTCACTGCGTCATTTTTTCCGGTGTCTTCGAAAACCGCGTGCTCCGTCGCTAAACGCTTCTGAGAATCATAAAAAGCCGCCGTTTTCGTCGTCGCGTACTGAAAAGCTTCCATCGCGCTGATCGTCTCGTTCTTGTTCGTGTCGGTCGTGGGATCGCGCAGCGCTTCGATCCAGTAGCGGGCAAAGACTGTCGCATTTTTCTCTGTGCCGGTTTTCGTCGCCGCGATCACCGCGCGCCCGGGCTTATCGAGTGCCGCTATCGACCCGCCGCTCGCGCTCGTCGTATTCACAATCAGTTGCCGCTTGGAGGGAATGCGGTCGCACAGCGCTGCCAAATCGCCGCCCGAAATATCCGGGCCCACGAGATTGAACTTGTATTCCACTCCGTCGTACGAGCCGTGCCCGATCAACACCAGTACGAAATCATCCTGCGGCTTCGCCTCTTTCGCGACCTGACCAAGCGCATTCTCGAGACCCGCCTTCGTCGCCGCCGCTCCCATCAGCGTCGTCACGTGCACATCGCCGCCCGAGGTCTTCAAAATGTGATCCAGGTCGTTTGCCATCGCCGTGAACCGCTGATCGTAATCCGGCTCGCCGCCCAGTCCCGCGACCGTCACAAAATATGTCCCCGCTCGCACCGGCAGCGCCGCGAGAAGCAGCGCGCACGCGATTCCGCATGCGGCAAGCGCCGAACGCATCGCAGCGAGTCTCATACCACGCCCCATCTGCGTCGCAACAGCCATTCGCTCCCGCGCACGGCCAAAATCACCAGGAAAATAAGCGGTAGATTCCACAATTCCTTCGTCTCGCGCACCGTGATGCCCGCCTCCGAGTACGGAATGTCGTCGGCCAGCTTCGAAGTTTCATTCGGCTGCCAATATTTCCCGCCAGTTTGCGATGCCAGCCGTTCCAGCAAATCGCGATTTTGCTCGACGTGAAAATTCTCCGCCACTCCGTCCATCCGCTCAAAACTCACCACATCATGGCCGATTTCATCGCTGCCTTTCTGAGCCGTCACTTCCGCCACATACGATCCCGGTTTCTCCGCCGTCCAATCTGCTTGAAAAGTTCCCGGCGCGTCCGGAACCGGTGTCATGTCAACCATCGCAGAAATCCCGCCCGGCCCCATCACGTGCGCCTGAACCGTCGCATCTGCCGCAGGCGTGTAATCCTTCCCGCGCACGTCAGCCGACAAGCGAATGTGCCCTTCATCGAACAGCACCTGGTTCGGCACGGACGCCACCACGTGCCCCGGCGTATCAGCCACCAGCCAGCGGAGGAACTGCTGCCAGAACATGTCGTGCGTCGTGTCGCCGAGCGGCTGGCTCATTTTCCATCGCCACGTGCCGGACGTAGCCAAAATGGCCGTGCGCCCGCGCCCGTAATTCTGCGTAATCAACAGCGGAAGCTTTCGTCCGCCCGCCATCATTTCGGCCAGCACAGCCGCACCCGGTTTCGGCGTTCCGGCGTCTTGGTAATCCATCAAGTAGGGAAGTTTGCGCCAACGATCCACGTTGGCTTGCGGATCGTCCACCAGCCGGCAAATCAGATTATCCGCACCCGCGGGAGTCAGCTGCGCCGTCGCAGGCGCGCGATGGAACGTATTTTTCTGATTCGGCAGCACTACCGGAAACAAATCCACGTCGCTTGATCCGCCCCAAACGCCATCAGCCAGCGATGACCGCCCGCCTAAAAACAGCAAGCCCCCTCCGCGCCGGTCCACAAACTCGCGCAACAAATCCTGCTGCGCCGGCGTGAAATATCCCGCTTCCACCGATCCGATGATGATTCCCGCGTAGCCGAAAAGATCTTCCGCCCGAGTCGGAAAACCGTCGGCCAGTTCGTTTGGATCGTTGATTCCCTGGCGGTAGATTTTGTTCTCCGTGGTCCGCAGCATCGAAACGACTTGCACGATGCGGTCATCATCCTCTGCGCGACGAATGAACTTGTATTCCCAGCGCGGCTCCCCTTCCACGTAGAGAATTCGCCGCTTGTCCGAATCCACGCTGATCAGCCGTGTCACGCTGTTGTTGAGTTTGTTTTTTTCATCGGGTAGCGGAGCCACGGAAAATTCGAGCGACTTCGCTCCTGCCGTTCCTGCGCTGAACAGCAGATTCTCGCGCTGTATTTTTCCATCCGCCGCAAATGTAATCTCGCGCGATGTGAGCAGTTTGTCGCCGTCTCGCACGCTGAGCGTGCCTTTTCGCCCGGAATATCCATGCTGATGCAGCGTGACCATCGCCGATAAACGCGAATCGGCCAGCGCGCGCTGCGGCACCACCGCATCATCCACTTCCACGTCGGGCGACACGCTCTCAGCGCCAAATCCCACCGTATGAACCGGAATGTGCCGATTCCGCAGCGCGGAAATCGTATCCAGATCGATGCCGCCGGTATTGTCGGACCCGTCGCTGAGCAGCACGACCGCGCCAACGGGCAAATCGCTCGTCTCCGCGACAAGCTGCTTCAAGCCGTCGCCGATATGGGTCGCGGGCATCGTTGGAGGCGGAATTTGTTGCAGGCTGCCCACGCGCGTCAAATGGCTGTCGAGCCGGTAAATTCGCGTCTGGAATTTTTGCTGCAATGCGGACAAGGTGCCGTCCGCGAGCACTTTCTTGGCTTGCTCTTCGCGAGTTGTGTTTGCACCGCCATCCGCGATCGCCATGCTCTGCGAATCGTCCACCAGTACCGCAATGATGTTTTGTTCCGGACGAAGCTGCGCCACCACCATGGCGGGCTGCCACAGCAGCACCAGAATCAACGCAGCAAGGAAAGTTTCGAAAAGCCAGATGGTGGC
The DNA here is from genome assembly GCA_030037315.1 of Candidatus Acidiferrales bacterium. Lineage (GTDB taxonomy): Bacteria > Acidobacteriota > Terriglobia > Acidiferrales > UBA7541 > Palsa-295. The sequence continues at coordinate 4,188 of JASHRM010000223.1, read as the reverse complement.
AGCCTGCCAGTTTCGCAGGTTGCCGCCGGAACGCGAGAGCTTCAGCCGAATCCGCCACGCAAGCGCCGCTGCCGCTGCAACAATCAGCAGCGCCAGCACCCATTTCGGCCAGCCGCCTAGCAGGACGAATTCGCCCTTGGAAAATACCGCGACCGGATACTTGAAGAGCAATTCAAACATCATTTGCACCCGCGAGCCCTGGTCGCGGCCTTTCAGGGCTCGGTTTCAGGATTCGTGTGACGAACTGGTTTTCGTAAGCGGCGGCCTTGAACGCACCGGGTGTCCCGGTCGCGCGAAGGGCGATCGGGCAAGGCCGCCACATTCGTTTCAAATCTGCAATTGCTCCATCCTAGTGCGTCATCCCATACATGATGTAATCGAGCCCAATTCGAAACGCCATCGACGCAAATTTTTCCGGATACTCCGGCATGTCCGCCCATTCCCACGCATCGCCCAGGTGCATGTTGTGGCAAATGGCGACCATGATGCGCCCCTTGTCGTCGCGAATCGCGCGCCACTTGGGGACGTAGCCGTCCTTCTCGTACGTCCTGCCGGTCACCACATACTGCTCGCCCGGAATTTGGAACCGCTGGCCGATGTCGTAGAGGACGTGAAAAATTTCGTCGTTGTCCTGCAAATCTTCGATCGGGCGGTCCGGAAAAACCATGCGCATGCCGTTCATGAACCGGTCCCAATCCGCAGTTCCGTGAAAATCGTCCACCATCAAAAAGCCGCCCTTCAGCAAATAGTCGTGAAGTCGCTTCGCCTCCTGATCCGTAAACGTCCAGTTCGCTACTTGGACGGCGTACACCCACGGATAGTTATCGATGCTTCTGCCCGGAAACTCGTTCGCGACGGGGCGCACATCGTCATCGTGATCGAGATCGACCACTTGCTCCGTTGGGCGGCCTTCGATTCGCGTCAGCCGCTTCATCGCCATCAGGAATTGCCGGTCGGCTTTCGGGTAATCGCGCGACCAGCTCGCGAAGCCATACCCGTATCCGTATCCGCCGTAGCCATAACCACCTCCGCCATAGCTATCGGTTCGCGCGGTGTACCGCAAACGTGACCAGTAAAATTCCGCGGGTTGGTTGCTTGCGGGGTCGTAGTAGTCGTAGTTGTTGTTGCCGCCGAAGAATTGCTGCTGCCCGCCCGGGAAAGCGGTCACACTGCAAGTGAACCCCGCGAGGAGCGCCGCGATTACGGGAGTCCGTCGAAGAAATGTCATTGCCACCTTCGGCGCGAACAGCCTAACAGATGCGAATCCAGCTGCTCAAGGTCGCTACTTCGCGCTTCGCCGCAGTTTCGCGCGCGCATGGCTGCTTGTCTCGTTCGATGCAGCGTGAGACGATTCTGCCGCCATCCAACGAGACACATGACGCAACCGCCAAACAAATTGGACGTACCGTGAGGCGCCGCGAATTCCTAAATCTTGGGACGGCAGCCGCGCTGTGTGGCGCCAAAACTCGCATCGCCTATCCCCAGGATTCGATGCCGGCGCCGAACGCGCAGCTCGCGCCGGCTTCGCCCGAACAAGGGTCCGCCGACTTCACCTTGCAAATTTCTCCCATCGCGCTCGAAATCGCACCGAGCCGCTTCATCAGCACGATCGGCTACAACGGCACGTCGCCCGGCCCGGTTCTTCGCATGCGCGAAGGCAAACCCGTCACCGTGGACGTGATCAACCATACGGACGCCGCCGAACTCGTTCACTGGCACGGCACGTTTATTCCGCCCGAGGTCGATGGCACGGAAGAAGAGGGCACGCCTCCGGTGCCGCCCGGCGGACGCCGCCGCTATCAATTCACGCCCAAACCCTCCGGCACGCGCTGGTATCACTCGCATGCGATGGCGGGCGCCGATTTGCATCGCGGCACCTACACCGGCCAGTTCGGTTTCCTGATGATCGATTCCGGAAATGATCCCGGCCATTACGATCAGGAACTTTTTCTCGCGATCCGCGACTGGGAGCCCTACTTCACCGATCAGGCGGAAAACGAAATGGCCGAAGGAGGGCCGCTCGGTCCCCAGCCCGAAAAGCCCGCTTTGCTCGATACGCGTCCCAACGGGCTTGAGGTGACCACGCAGCTTTTCTCGATCAACGACAAGGCGCTCGGCGCCGGCGAGCCAATTCGCGTCAGGCAGGGCCAGCGCGTCCTCGTCCATATTCTGAATGCGAGCGCGCTTGAAAATCGGCAGATCGCCCTGCCCGGCCACCAGTTTCAGGTGCTCGCGCTCGACGGCAATAAAGTGCCGAATCCAAAACCCGTCAGCGTTCTCACGCTCGGCGCCGCGGAACGCGTCGACGCGATCATCGAAATGAATCAGCCGGGCGTCTGGATTCTCGGTTCAACGAATGACATGGAGCGCGGCGGCGGCCTCGGCGTGGTGATCGAGTACGAAAACCAGCACCGCGAGCCGCAGTGGATTCCTCCCGCGAGCCTGGTTTGGGACTACACAATTTTCGGCGCGGCGGCTGCGCCGTCCGCCGCTCCCGATCACACCATCGAAATGATTTTTGAGAAAATTCCCAGCGGTGCCGGCCAGTTCAATATTTTTCACGTCAACGGAGAACCCTATCCGCACGATCGCGAATTTGTTTTGCGGCAGGGCGCGCGCCACCGAATCGTATTTCGCAATCGCACGGACGATTCGCATCCTCTCCACTTTCATCGCCACTCTTTCGAGTTGATCGACGTGAATGGCAAGCCCACGTCCGGAATCATGAAGGACACGGTGATCGTTCCGGTCTACGGCCGCGTCTCCGTCGATTTGGTGGCGGATCAGCCGGGCTTGACGCTCTTCCACTGCCACATTCAGCAGCACATGGACTTCGGCTTCAAAGCCCTCTTCCGCTACGCGTAGCGCGACGCACTTACCTTGACTTGTCATTCCAAGCCGATTTGCCCAAGGCAGGCGAGGCTTGCGCGCCCTGGCGTGAATCTGCTTTCTATGAGATCCAAACGTAGCGCCGGGTTCTTTAGCCCGGCGCGCTCGCAGGGTTTCGTAGGGGCGCTGCTTGCTGCGCCCAAGTGGGCTCAAAGGACGCGTGCCTGCGCTATTTTCGCGTCCCGGGAAAGGCCGAGATTTGGCCTAGAAAATCGCGACTGGCTGATTCCAGGCGAGTTGGAGGCAATTCTACTCGGCAGGATTGTCGGGTAGAAATGACGATCCGCCGAGGATCGTCATCCGGAGCGACCTCCGGGAGTTGAGGGATCTCTCTTCCGGCTTCGCCCTTTTGCGCACGCCCGGTTCGGAACGCTGCCCCGTCTCGCCAATCGCCAACTCTTCTTTCTCCTTTCTTCGCCACTTCTAGTTATCGCGTCAAGTCCGACGCTTCTCTCCGACCATGGGATTGCGAAACTACCAAGAAGAGGCAATCCGCCACGCCTCTGCTGGTACTCGCGTTCGGACCCGGCCGCGAAAAGGAGTTTTGCCTGGAACAGGATGTCGATGACGTCGATGGGAAGTATCCGCAGGTTCTTGCTCTCGAACGTTTCACAGTCAATCGGCAGCTCATCGAAAAGGAATCGACGCGTATAATATCGATCCTGCTGGGCTTCGTTCGTGAGGGCCATTTGCATTGCAAGCCCGACTTCCTTGTTTGCGGCGCTATCAAGGCGAGCAAGGGCCTCGCTCCCGATTGCTTGCTCGATTGCTTCTAAGAATGGCATTTGCACCTCCGGCAGTCTGACTAATTAGCCCCGAACTACGTTTACACCTACAGCAGATCCCTCGTCGGCCAAAGATCGGCCTCGCTCGGGATGACAATGTGGGTGCTGGGGCCCAGGCGGGGTTAGCGTTCAATTTTTGGGCGGGATTCCTGGAGGTAAAGTTCGCGGGTGTGGGCGATGGCGCTGACGAGCGCCATGGCGAGCATGCCAATCGCGGCGATGGCTCCGCCCAAATCGAAGAGCCGCACGTTGGCTCCGCCAAAATTGAAAAGCCGGATGTGAAAGAAGGGAACTGTCGCAGAGGGACGAAACCAAACCTCAGTATTCGCTGCGGCCAGCAGAATCCGAATCTCCGTGGGCCCGAATAGCGCGAACGACAAACGAAATTTTCCCAGCGTGTACGTGGCAAGATACGTTTCGATCGAAAGCAGCAGGAACGCAACCAGCATCGCCGCCGCAATCCGCCAATCGATCGACGAAGAAATCGCCAGCCCACCCATCAGAAATATCGCGC
>JASHRM010000222.1 GCA_030037315.1 Candidatus Acidiferrales bacterium | reverse complement strand
GGGCCGATTTTCGTGGCTAGAATGGGCTCGTTCATTGAAAAAAACCATCGCTTCGCGCCGCAGAGAGCGCATTCTTGACCACTTTTCGCCGAGCCGCTATTCTGAATCTTCCGAGGCTTAAAATTGCGCGTTTACCTTGATTACAACGCAACCACGCCGGTGGCCCCCGAGGTCCTGGACGCGATGCTGCCGTATCTCCGCGATAATTTCGGGAACGCAGGCTCGGTTCACACGCCGGGACAGCGCGCGCGTGCAGGCGTCGACGCCGCACGCGAATCGGTTGCTGCGCTGATTGGCGCGAACGCAAAAGAAATTGTGTTCACCAGCGGCGGGACTGAGGCGGATAACCTGGCCATTTTCGGAACGATTGCTGCTTCGAACAAGCCGCGCAAGCACGTGATCACCACTTCGATCGAACATCACGCGATCCTGCATAGCTGCGAAGAATTGGAGCGGCAGGGAATCGACGTCACGGCGGTGCCGGTGAGCCGCGAGGCAGGCTCGCAAGGAATTGCGGATGCGGAAGAGATTCGCCGCGCGATTCGTCCTGAAACGGTGCTGATCACAGTGATGCACGCGAATAACGAGCTTGGCGTGATTCAGCCAATCGAAGAGATCGCGAAAATCGCACGAGAAGCCGGCGTGATATTCCACTCGGACGCGGTGCAGTCGGCGGGCAAAGTGCCGCTCGATGTGGAGCGGCTTGGCGTGGACCTGCTTTCGATTTCGGCGCACAAGTTTTGTGGGCCGAAGGGCATCGGCGCGCTCTACGTTCGCGCGGACACGCCGCTGCGGTCGCGAGCGTTTGGCGGCCATGCGGAGCGAGATCGGCGTCCGGGAACGGAAAACGTGCCGGGCATCATCGGAATTGGGAAGGCCGCAGAACTTGCTCGCAAGCTGCTGGCGGAGGATTCGCAGCGGCTCGGCGCTTTCCGCGACAAGCTTGAGTCTGCTTTGCTCGAAAAAATTCCGAATGCATTTGTGAACGGCGACCCCGCGCGCCGCGTGCCGAATACAACGAACGTCAGTTTTCCCGGAGCTGGCGGCGAAGCGATGCTGATCGCGCTCGATCTGCAAGGCATCGCGTGCTCGACAGGCGCTGCGTGCTCTTCGGGTTCCACGGAGCCTTCGCACGTGCTGCTAGCGGCGGGCCTTTCGGCCGATGATGCGCGGTCGAGCCTGCGCTTCAGCTTGGGTCGGCCGACGACGGCGCAAGAAGTCAATTATGCGATCGCGACAATTCCCGAAGTGGTGGCGCGAATCCGCGCGCTCTCTCCTCGTGAACTTAATTCGGCTGCAGCTGCTCGAGTGCACTGACTCCTGATTCCATGAGCACAGCCATTCAAATCGAATCGAAGCAGCATGCCGCCAGGCACTCGGCGAGCAGGATTGCCGTGGCGATGAGCGGAGGCGTGGACAGCTCCACAGTAGCGGCAATTCTGCGCGAACGCGGTACCGACATCATCGGGCTCACAATGCAGCTTTGGAACCAGCGCCGCTTGCCCGAATTGCAGGGAGCTGGTCCGGCATCGCACCGTTGCTGCTCGCTCGATGATGTGTACGACGCGCGTCGCGTGGCCGAGCATCTCGGCATTCCCTACTACGTGATCAATTTCGAGCGTGAATTTGAGGAGGCGGTCGTCCGGCCGTTCGTCGCGGACTATCTGGCTGGCCGCACGCCGATTCCGTGTACGCGCTGCAATAACGATGTGAAGTTCGAGCAGCTCGTGATCACAGCTCGCCAAATTGGTGCGGAACGCATTGCGACGGGGCATTACGCCCGCATTCGTTACAACTCCGAGACGGAGCGCTATGAATTGCTGCGTGCAATCGACGAGAGCAAGGACCAATCCTATTTTCTTTTTGGTCTGACGCAGGAGCAGCTTGCGCGCGCCGAATTTCCACTCGGCGAATTGACCAAGCGCGAAGTTCGCGACATCGCGAGGCGACTCGCCGTTCCGGTCGCAGAAAAGCCTGAAAGCCAGGAGATTTGCTTTGTTCCTTCAGGCAGCTACGTGAAATTTATTGAGAGTTACATCGAAGAGCAGAGCAGAGATGCTCGTGAGCTAGGCGAAGCTGGCGAAATCGTTTCTACCTCGGGCAACGTGTTGGGCCGCCACAATGGTTTGCACAATTACACGGTCGGGCAGCGCAAGGGCCTCGGATTTTTCACGGGCCGGCCGATGTATGTGGTCGAGCTGGACCGGGGCCGGAACCGGCTCGTCGTCGGCGAAGATGAAGAGCTGCGGCAAGAGAGCTGCGAAGTGAGGGGCGTGAACTGGATTCCGTTTGCGCCGCCGGATGCACCGGTTCCGGCGCAAGTGCGAATCCGCAATCGGCATGCGCCTGCCGAGGCGGAGATTGTGCCGCTCGGTGAAACCCGCGTTCGCGTGAATTTTCGCGAGGCGCAGCGTGCGATTACTCCGGGGCAGGCAGCCGTTTTTTATTCAGGCGAGCAAGTCCTGGGCGGCGGCTGGATCGAGAAGTAACCGTTCTTGGGCACGCCCCGAAAGCGGCGGCGAGCCGCCGCACTCCGCGAGAAGCTCCGCGCGCTACTCAGATGAAAAGTTCTTCGTCCTGAGTGGTGGGATCGGGCGACGCGCGGCGCTGGTCCTGACCGCGGAAGAAATCGAGTCCTGCCTTGATGCCTTTCAACACCGCTGAAAACTGATTCACAGGCTGCCAGACTTTCGAGCGGAAGGACGAGCCTGTCTCCTCGATTACTTCGAGAGCGCCAGTGAGGATGTGATCCAGGCGCACGATTTGGATGCGCAGGCGCTCCACCGTGTCCGTGAAAACGCGATCGACTTTCTGCGCTTGCATCCGGGCAAGCAGTGTCAGCTCGGCCGCATCGCCCATGATGCTGGCGATTCGACCTTCGGAATCGTCGACGATCCGGCTAACGCGAGTAAGGATCGGATCGACCCTGGATTGAAGCCTTTCTGCGATGTCCGTGAATTTCCTCAGAGACGTCTGGACCTGGAGAAAGAGCATAAGCAAAATCACCATCTGGATCACAATGGCGACCGCCGCGATCACGATGAAGGCTTCAACCCAGCCGGACATGTGGAACTCCCAAAAAACTTACGAAGCTTTCGATTCGCGCCGATAGGCTTCCTTGCCCGTCTCGACGGCACTCGAAATTACGTCCTTCTGCTTGGCCATAATTTCCTTGCTGCGTTCGATCAAGTCTTCGGCGCGCTCGCGAAGCTCTCGGGCCTTGCGTTGGGCGTATTCCTTGCCTTCGTCGGCTTTGGACGAAAGGTATTCGCGCGTTTCTTCGCCGGATTTAGGCGCAAAAAGAATGCCGATGAGTGCTCCAATTCCCAGCCCGACCATGAAAAAGCTGACTTTGGAACCGATATTATTCTCGCCCACGATACACCTCCTTGTTTGGACACTAGCATAGCCACTTGTTGACAGGCAAGCAAACCGGGATTGCTCGCCCCCTCTCGTTGTAACGTGTGAGGCAACGCCTGCAACATCCTGATTTTCCACTAATTTTCTGAGGAAAGTTCGCTACGGAGTCCGTCAAAAACGCGCTGGGCCTGAGCGCGGGGCAGCTCGGCCGATAATTCCTCGATCGTCATCTGGCGCAGCCGCGCCACGCTGCCGAAGCGTCGCAAAAGCTTTTGGGCGGTGCGCTCGCCGACGCCCGGGATTTCCACCAGAGACGTGCGAATGCGCTGATTCGAGCGGCGCTGGCGGTGAAACGTGACTGCGAAACGATGCGTTTCGTCTCGAATCTGCTGAATCACGTGCAAGACGGGCGAATGGCGGTCGAGGACGCACGGCTCATTTTCGCGGCCGAGCACGTAGAGAATTTCCTCTTTCTTCGCGATGCTCGCGACCGGCTGGTTGATGATTTCGAGCTTTTCAAGCGCCTGCGCGGCGGCGTGCAGTTGGCCGATTCCGCCGTCGATCAGAATCAAGCTGGGCAAAGGCTTGCCATCTTCCTGAAGGCGCCGATAGCGGCGCTCGACGGCTTCGCGCATGCTGGCAAAATCGTCGCGAAAAAGTCCTTCCGCTTTTTCCGGGCCTTCCGGCATCTCGTGCCCGCGAATGATGAATTTGCGGTAATCGGATTTTTTCATTTTGCCGTTTTCCCAGACAACCATGGATGCGACAGTGTCCGATCCCTGAATGTGAGAAATGTCGAACGACTCGATCCGGGTGGGAGGTTCGGGAAGTCCGAGAGCGGCTTCGAGCGCTTCCGCCATCGACTTGGCGCTCGGCTTCAAAACGCGAAATCTCTGGATGAACGAGAACTTGGCGTTTTTTTCAACGAGCTCCAAAAACGCATGCTTCTTGCCGCGCTGAGGACTGAGTATTTCAACGCGATGATGAGCCGAGTCGGTGAGCACCTCTTCAAGCAGCGGACGCTCATCGAAATCGATAGGAGTGTGGATGAAGCGAGGCAGATACGCAGCCTCGAGATAAAGTTGTTTCAGGAGCGACGGCAGAAATTCGAGCGGATCGAATTGGTCGAGATCTTCCCAATAAAAATCGCGCTTATCGACGACGCGGCCGCCGCGCAGGTGGAACAAGTTCACCGCGACTTGAGGCGGCTCGGCGTACCAGCCAAGAACATCGGTGTCGTCTCCTTCGGCGGCGGCGATTTTCTGGCGTTCTTCCATTTCGCCCAAAGTGCGGAGCAGATCCCGATAGCCGGCAGCCTCTTCGAATCTTTCTTCCGTGGAGGCGAGTTCCATGCGTTCGGTGAGGCTGCGGGAAAGATCGCTGCGCCGGCCTTCGAGGAACAGGCGCACGTCGCGAGCCGCTTCCGCATAGCGGTTATCGGCAACAAGGCGCGCGCAGGGGCCTAAACAGCGGTGAATGTAATACTGCAAACAGGGCCTCGGATGGGTGCGATCGAGATCGACGGTGCAGGACGGAACAAGAAAGTGCTTGTGAATCAAGTGGACGAGGCGGTAGGCCAGGCTTGCGGGGAAGTAAGGCCCGAAATAGATGGAACCGTCTTTGTTGAGCCGCCGCGTGACGTAGACGCGCGGATATTTTTCAAACGCGGTGTAGCGGATATAGGGATAAGTTTTGTCGTCGCGCAGCAGGACGTTGAATTTCGGTTTGTGCTGCTTGATCAAGTTGTTTTCAAGCGCGAGAGCTTCGCGTTCGTTATCGACCACGATGTAGTGAAGGTTCGCGATTTCGCGGACAAGCGAACCGGTTTTTGCGTCTTGCGTGCGGGATTCCAAAAAGTACGACTTCACGCGGTTGCGCAGCGCGCGGGCCTTGCCGACGTAAATGATTTTGCCGCCGCCGTCCTGAAAGAGGTAGACGCCGGGCTGCGCGGGTACCTGATCGACCTTTTCGCGGAGTTCCATACGCTGCGCGCTACAATAAGGTGAGGTTCGCGTGGAACTTTGGGCTCCCCGCGATGCAACTTTAATGATAGCAAAGGGAGTCTAATTCCGCCGAGACGCCATGACGCGTATATTGGGCAAATTTACGGTACTCGTCCTGTTGAGCGCTTGCGTTACATGGGGCGCTCAGCAAAACAACCCGCCAGCTGCTGGGCAAGGTGACTCGTCGTCATCCTCGTCTGGACGAAGAAAACTCACGATTCCTGAGACCGACGATAATTCGCCGCCGGTTCCGTCCACTGCGGAAAAGGACATCGACGTTGCCAGTTTCTACATCCGCAAGGGCGACCCCGACGCGGCAATTCCGCGGCTGGAAGAGGCGATTCAGGAAAAGCCGAAGCTGGCCAAGCCGCGGCTGATGCTCGCGGAAATTTACGAGAAGAAGGGCGACAAAACGACCGCCATCAAATATTACAAAGACTATTTGAGCGTTTTCCCCACTGCGCCTGACGCGAAGAAGATAGAGAAGAAAATCGAGAAGCTGCAGTCGTAGCGTCGCTCCATCTAGCGGCCTTGGAGAACCCAGTCGGAAGTAGTTTCCAGGAATTGGCAGCCGTAGCGTTGCGAAGCCGAGCCAGTAGACTCCTTGCGCACGACCTTAGCGCGGCCTGCGTGACGATCCTGCCCGCCGGAAGTCAAGAAAACCTCGAGCACGCCGTCTTTGAGCAAAATCGCGGCACAGGCGCACAGGAATCCTCCGGCACTGACATTTTCCGTGGTTGTCACTTCTTCAAACGGCCTCCCGTTTGCATCGGCGCCGCGCAATTTCAAGGACACACGCATTTGGACGCGTTTGTGCGCGCGCCGCTCAGGCATTTTGGTTTTTAGTTCGGCCGCAAGCGCGGCCTTCAGCGCCGCGAAATCGATCGGCTTGTGAAAATATCCCTTCGCCCCGAGGCCTTCCACGTGCTCTTTGTATTTCGTGCCTGCTTCTCCTGTGATGACATAGATCGGAATGCGCGACGTGTAACTGAGCGAATGAAAACTCTGGCACAGCTCGAAGCCGGAAAATCCCGGCATCATCAGATCGAGCAGAATTGCGTCGGGCTTGTTTTCGAGAGCGAGCGCGAGGGCTTGCTCGGGATTCCCCGTTTCGATGATTTGGTACGTATCCGAAAGGCGCATCTTCAGAAGCCCGCGAACCGCTTCGTCGTCATCGACGATCAGCAGCTTCGCGGTTTTCACTCCGCGCGCGGAATCTTTCGAACCGATATTGCTTGTCAGTGTGCTCATTTGGACTCCACTAGAACGGCGCGGTCCAAAACTTCGCGAACCTTGCGCGCAAGAATTTCTCGAGTGAAAGGCTTCATCAGGAAGTCGCTGCCCGGCCCGATCGGGCCTTTTTCGCCGACCGATTGACCGGTATAGCCGGACATGTAGATCAGCCTGGTTTCCGGCCGGCGCCCGCTCAATTCCTGAGCCAGAGCGCGGCCACCCATTCCGGGCATCACCATGTCCGTAAGAAGAAGATCGATCGCGCCGTCGTGATGGTCGCTCACGTCGAGGGCCTCGATGCCGTCTTTTGCTTCCAGAACTTTGTAGCCGAGCAATTCGAGACTGGTGCGGGTCAGCGTGCGCAGCGAGGCTTCGTCCTCAACCAGCAAAATGCTTTCCTTTCCGCTGACGGACCGATTCGCGCTGGCTGACACGGCTGGCGCGTGAATGGCTTCATCGACGCGAGGCAGGTAGATCTTGAATGTTGTGCCGACTCCCACCGCACTTTCGATATCGATATA
>JASHRM010000020.1 GCA_030037315.1 Candidatus Acidiferrales bacterium | reverse complement strand
CGACTGGCAATCCCGCCACGATCGCTTTTTGCACAATTTCGAAGCCGCCCCGCCCGCTGACCAGCAAAATCATATCGCCGAGCGGCATGCGATCTTCGAGAAGAGCCCAGCCGACCACCTTATCGACGGCGTTGTGCCGGCCGATGTCTTCGCGCAGCACAAACAGCTTGCCAGCCGAATCGAAAAGCGCCGCCGCGTGCAAGCCTCCTGTGCGGCCGAAGACGGCCTGCGAGGCGCGCAATTCTTCCGGCAAACGAACCAGCACCTCCGGATCGAGGCGAAAATCAGGATTGGGGGGCGCGAGAGACCGAGCGCGTATCGCGTCAATCGAAGCCTTGCCGCAAATGCCACAGCTTGACGCCGCGAAAAAATGGCGGCGCATTTTTTCCAAGTCGGGCGCGGAATCGGGACTCAATTGCGCTACGACAACGTTCCCCGGATTTTTCGCGTCATTCGCGGGTGCGTGATCCAGCGCAACGATTTGCGCCCTGCGCTGCACGAGCCCTTCCGTAAACAAGAACCCCGCGGCCAATTCCATGTCGTGCCCTGGTGTTCGCATCGTGACGCTCAGCGGATCGTCGCCGACGCGAATTTCGAGCGGCTCTTCGGCTGCAAGGTAATCGTCCTTGCGGCGAACCTTGCCGTCGTCCCATTCGGAGACTTGCGTCAGATCCAGGCTTCGCGGTTTTCGCGGCAAGCGTCCATCTCCAATGGATTTGGCCTTTATTCAGCAGGGCGGAAGCCCCAAGCATACATCGGAGGCGCGGGTTTCATGGCGCGCAAAAACGGGTCTGGCTCGTCCCGGGGAATTGGGACGAGCCAGGGGGGCGTTGGTTCGGCGAGTTGTTACGGGGATATACGGGCGCATTTGTACGTCCGAATTGTTAGCCTCGAATGACAGCTTCATGAAGTCCGGGCGAAAACGCGGAGTTAGCTGCGCCCCCGGCGCCCCCGGCGGCATGGTTGTGTGTTTCAGGGCCTGCTGCTAGACTATCGTCGCAAGAGTCAGACCTCTGCTCCTGCACAATTCCTGTAAAGGGTTCGTTTCATGTCCGGACACTCGAAGTGGGCCACAATCAAGCACAAAAAGGCGGCAACGGACGCGCGCCGGGGCAAAATCTTCACAAAGCTCATTCGAGAGTTAACCATAGCCGCGCGGGTCGGCGGCGCTGATCCAAACTCGAATCCTCGCCTGCGAACCGCAATCCTGGCCGCCAAGGGCGAAAACATGCCCAATGACAATATCGACCGGGCCATCCAGCGCGGAACGGGCCAGCTCGAGGGCGAAACACTCGATGAAGTCATGTTCGAAGGCTACGGGCCGGGCGGCGTGGGGGTGCTGGTTCAGGTCGTCACGAGCAACCGGAACCGCATCGTCAGCGAAATTCGGCACATGATGTCGAAAAACGGCGGAAACCTCGCCGAATCGGGCGCCGTTGGCTGGATGTTCCAGCGCAAGGGCGACATCGTGGTGCCAAAGGAACAGGCGGACGAAGAAAAGATGATGGGTATCGTCCTCGACGCAGGCGCTGAAGATTTGCGAGACGACGGTTCGGCATGGGAAGTGACCACGCCCCCCGAAGCCATGGAGAAAGTTCGCGAGGCGCTCGCTGCCGCCGGAATCAAGCCTGCATCCGCCGAAGTAGGCTGGCTGCCGCAGAACTACGTCAAGCTCAGCGGCCCCCAGGCGCAGCAAATGCTGCGCATGGTCGAGGCCCTTGAAGATCATGACGACGTGCAGCACGTCTACGCGAATTTCGACATCGACGAAAAGGAAATCCAGGCCGCCGTAGCGAGCTAATCTTCCGTTCACTCGCGGCGAAAAAGTGCTTTCCCCGGATTGCAAAGCGCACGTAAACTTGTGCGCGTTTATGGCTGCGCATTCCTGTCACTCGGAAAATAGCCGGCACAGACTGCGCGTACTCGGCGTCGATCCTTCCGTCGCGGGCGCCACGGGCTATGGCGTGATCGAAGTGACCGGCAGTCAATCGTGCTTGATGCGGTTTGGGGCTTTGCGATTGCCCGCTCGAGCGACGTTTGCGGTGCGACTGCGCGAGATCCATTTCCTCATTTCCGGTTTGGTGGAGCAATTTCGTCCCGACGCAGTAGCGGTTGAATCCGTCTTCACGGCTTTGAACGTGCGAACGGCGCTAAAATTAGCCGAAATGCGAGGCGTAGTTTTGCTGGCGGCGGCGCAGGCTCAAATACCGGCTCATAGTTACGCTCCACGCGAGATCAAAGCCACCGTGGCCGGTTTCGGCGGCGCTTCCAAACAACAAATACAGCAGATGGTGCGATCGCTCCTGCGGCTGCGCGATTGCCCCGAGCCGGCCGATGCGGCCGACGCGCTTGCTGTGGCGCTTTGCCATGCGCAAATGTCCAGGGCGCGAGACCGGTTTGCGGCGGCCACTCGGTCAAAATTTGTGACCGGCGCAAGCAGCCAGGGAGCTGCGCCACGCGTCTCAATTTCTCGTGGGCAATGAAGTCCTCGCTGAGACATCGAGTTTCCATCGGGTTGGCTCTTTTGATCCTGTTAGGGATCGCTGCGCCCGGGAGCGCGCCGACTTTTGCCAAGGAGCCCGCTAATGGCGCAACAATCACTTTCCGCAAGGTTTTCAAATCCAGCTACCCCGAATTTGTCGAGATTAAGGTAAGTGACTCCGGCGCTGGTATGTGCGACATACGCCAGCTAAACGACGATGCGAACCCTCAGCCTATCTCGATCGATGGGCCGCTGGTCCAGCGCATTTTCGATCTGGCCGGCAAGCTCCATAACTTCGACGGCATCGACCTTGAAATGCACCGGCGCATTGCCAACCTGGGTGAAAAGACATTCCGCTACGACCGCGGCAGCGAAACGCACGCCGTGTCGTTCAATTACACGCTCGATCGTTCGGCCGAGGAACTGCTCGGCATCTTTGAAGACCTGGCGCGCGAGCAGACCGACCTATCCGACCTGAAGCGCACCATGCGCTATGACCGGCTGGGCGTTAACGACGTTCTTATCCGCATCGAGCAGGATTACGACAAGAAGCTGCTGCCCGAGCCGCAGCAACTGCTGCCGGCGCTTGACCAGCTTGCGGCGGATACGCATTACATAGATATTGCGCGCGAGCGCGCACGGACCCTGGCCGCCCGCATTCGGGCTGCGGGCCACTAGCCTGTAAAGTTCGCATTCGATTTCACTTTTTGACTTGGGGTGCCAGCTTGCCAGTGCAGCCGGTTTGCCGGTTAACGTATTTGTTACAAATTTGCCTGTAGCGCCCATCCATCCTTTCGGAACCTTGCTAGCATCTGAGCGGAATGATCAACATGAGAAAACAACTTATTGCTGTCCTCGCAGTTATCACTGCGTGCACTCTTATCATTCTTCTCGCGGCGCGTTCGTTCGCTCAATCGAACGGCGCACGCGTTCTAATTACCCAGCCAGTTGAGGAGGCCAAACTCACGGTGCTGCCCGGCAATACCCATCCGCTGGCGCGCACCCAATTTGATCACGGCGTCGCTCCGAGCAGCTTGGCGATGAATCACATGTTGCTGGTGCTCAAGCGAAGTCCGGAACAGGAGGCCTCGCTCGAAACATTTCTGACGCAGCTGCAGGACAAGACTTCGCCGAATTATCACAAGTGGCTCACGCCGGCCGAGTTCGGGCAGCGATACGGCGTTTCGGATCAGGACATCAGTACCGTGAAGTCGTGGCTTTCCTCTCACGGTTTCCAGGTAGGCAATGTGGCCGTCGGACGGAACGTAATCGATTTCTCGGGCACCGCTGGCCAGGTGCAGCAGGCATTTCACACCACAATCCACCAGTACGTCGTGAAGGGCCAGCAGCACTGGGCGAATTCCACCGACCCGTCAATTCCGACTGCACTGACACCAGCGGTCGCCGGTGTGGCCACCCTGCACAATTTCTATCCCAAACCGCAGATTCGCGCGCGAACAGCAAGCGCGCTACGGAAGGCTCGTTCGCAGTATACGTTCCCGGCAGGCTGTAGCGAATCCACGTCGTCGAACAATGACAATCCGTGCTCCTATGGTCTCGGTCCTGCCGATTTCAAGAAGATTTACAACGTGCCTTCCTCCTTAACAGGGGCCGGAGAAACCATCGCGATTGTAAACGATAGCGACGTGAACTCGACCGATATCGATCAGTTCAGGAGCATCTTCGGCTTAGGCGCAAAGAATTTCACACAGATCGAAACGGATCCCTCTGACGATCCCGGTATCGAGGGACCGAACACCAGCAGTGGCGATGAGATCGAGGCGATTCTCGATGCCGAATGGTCGGGCGGAATAGCGCAGAGCGCGCAGATCGATCTGGTGGTTTCGGCTTCCACTGAGTCAACATTCGGCGGCGATACATCCGCCCAGTACATCGTTGACAACAATCTGGCGCCGATTCTGAGCGAGAGCTTCGGAGAATGCGAGCTCGGCGTCGGCACCACGCACAATCAGTTCTACAACAGTCTTTGGCAGCAGGCATCCGCTGAGGGCATTAGCGTTTTCGTATCGAGTGGAGATAATGGCTCAGCGGGCTGCGACATCGATGAGATCAACGCATTCAACCAAGTTCAGCCTGCGCAGTTTGGCCTCGAAGTAAACGGGATTGCCTCCACCCCGTATAACATCGCCGTCGGCGGCACCGATTTCAACGATCCGAATCCAGCCACGTACTGGAGCACCAGCAACAACGGAACAACGCAGGAATCCGCCTTGGGTTACATTCCCGAATTTACCTGGAACGATAGCTGCACCAACGAGGTGGTCATTCAGGTTTTCGAAGGCGATGGATTTGACACCGGTACGGCAGCTTCGACATGCAACGATCCGAATGTGCAGGAAGCGAGTGACGATGGTGAGCCACTAGACCTTGTCGCGCCCAACGGCGGATCAGGCGGTATGAGCAATTGCACAACTTCCAACGGCAATACCCAGTCGAGCTGTTCTGGCGGATATGCAAAACCCATTTGGCAGACTGGACCGGATGTTCCTAATGACAGCCATCGCGATCTGCCTGATCTGTCTCTGTTCGCTGGCGACGGTTTGATTTCTGGCAGCTTCTACATCGATTGCGAAGAAGACTATGTGGGGGCCGCCTGCAATCTGGCGGATGAGGATTTCCTTGCAGTCGGCGGCACTTCCGTTTCCGCGCAAGTGATGGCTGGCATCACGGCGCTGATCGACCAAAAACTCGGAGCGCGCCAGGGCAACATCAATCCGACCCTGTACGCCCTGGCGTCCCAGGAGTCCACCTCCAGCTGCAATTCCTCTTCGCCCGGAAATTCTTGCGTGTTCAATAACGTGACCGACGGCACGATCGCGATGCCTTGCGAGAACGGCTCACCGAACTGCACCGTTGTAAACAACGAAGAGGTGGGCGTGCTCACCGGCTACAGTGCGGGAACGGGATACAATCTTGCGACGGGGCTCGGCTCCCTGAATGTCAGCAACCTAGCCAATTCCTTCGGCCCGACGTTCTTTCTGTCGTCCTCAAGCCCGGCCGTGACAGTTACCAGCGGTAGCTCCGGCAACTTGACGATCACAGTGAATGCGGTGAACGGCTTCAGCGGCAACGTCACGCTGGCGTGTACCGGTCTTCCGTCAGGTGACTCGTGCACCTTCAACAACCCTCCTTCCCCGGTCACCTTGGGGAATGGAACCACGTCGGTTACAGAGACGGTCGAAATAAGCACGTCGTCTTCCGCGAAGCTGCTGCCGTGGCTGAACTGGCGCAAATCCGGCCCATGGACCATCTGGGCCTTTAGCGCAATCGCTTTGATGGCGCTGCTCGTTACGCTGTATTCCTCGAGGCTTAATCGCCGGTCGATGCGAACAGCGTTTGCTTTGATAGCGCTTTCGGCAGCCGTCGTCGCGGTTGGCTGCGCCGGCGGCAGTGGAGGCGGGGGCGGCGGTGGAGGGGGCGGCGGAGGTGGTGGCGGTACAGGTGAGACGACCGTGACTATCGCGGGCACCAGCGGCAACGTAACGTCGACAATGAACTTTACGTTGACTGTGAACTAACGAGAATTGGGTCGAGCAAGCGCCGGCCGCGTTATTCGATAGCGATGCCGGCGTAGCCGACCACCTGATCGCGATCCCCGCTGATGTCGCCCGACGTGGCGTAGCGAATTAGCTTGGCTTCTTTCGCGCCCAGCTCGCGCGCTGCTACCAGCATTGCGGTGGCTGCCGCGTATCCGCACATGGAAATTTCCTCGTTTCGCACCGTATCGTAAAGACCGCGCGGATCAAGCGCGAGGATTCGCGCAATCGCGCGTTCATCTTTCACGCGAGTGACGGTATCGCTTTCGTAGTGGTTCATATCCGAGCTGGCGATGATCAGCACCGGTTCTGCCTGTGCGGCAATCACTCTCGCGATGGCCTTGCCAAGATCGTCCAGAACGCCATATCGGTCCGTGCCCAGCACAACCGGCACAAAGCTGAAATTACCTGCGATTTTTTGAAGGAACGGGAGCTGCACTTCGAGCGAATGTTCGCGTTCGTGAGCAACGGAATCCTCCCGAAGCGAGAGGCATGCTTGCGCGAGTTCGCGCGCCAGCGCTGCGTCAATTCGTGCATTCCCGAGGGGCGTCGAAAAGCTTCCTTCCGTAAGAATTGCCAAAGGCTGTCCTTGCGGATAATGTCGCGGACCTAACAAGATGCACCGCGAGGGAATTTTTAGAGCGGAGTAGACAGCTCCCGCCACGTGCCCCGAATACATATAGCCCGCGTGAGGAACGACGCACCCAATCGCGCTCGTGCGTTGCGCGCCCGAATCGCAAAACGCCTCGATCTGCCGGGAAAGCGTCTGCGGGTCCGCGGGATAGAAGCGTCCTGCAACGGCGGGAGGGCGAATCATAGAGCCAGTTTTAGCACAGCCAGGAAGAGGCGATTCTAGAGATTAGAAAACGGAAAAGGTATGAGCGACCTGGAAGAAAAACATGCTTAAGAAGCTTTGGATGGCCTGCCTTCGATCCTTCGCGCCACGGTCTGGCCTGGCGTGTACAGAATTTTTACCTTGTCCCCGTACTGATAGCCGCCGGCGCTGAAAATCGCCTGCATGCGGTCCTTGATTTCCGGGGAGAACGTAAACGTGTGGATCATGCGGGAATTGCCCTGCTCGCGGACAACGATGGTAGTCGAATCCGCGTGAATCACTTCGGCTTTGAGCCAATTTCCCTTGGTCGTCGGAGTCACCGTGCTCGGCGTTCGCACAACGATGGGATCGCTCGTCGTCACCTGTGCGTGCGCGCGAACCGCGCAAACAGGCGAAGCCATGAGAATTGCAGCCGCGAGGATTTTATAGTTCTTCATCGAATGAAATTTTCAGTGACTTCAGGAATTTGATGTCTTGCGGCGTAATTTCCACTTTGGATTCGGCGTGTTCTTCTTCGAGCACGTCCTCATCCACGCGGATATGCAGAGATTCCAGGAAGCGCCGGTCCTGAGACGTCATTCGCGCGTCGTGCGCGCTGCGGCGGGCTAGGCCGATCGTGGCGTCAAGTTTCAGGACGATATCAAAGCCGGCCGCGCGAACTCCCGAGATGGCTTCGGCGATGCGTTCGGAATCTGATACGGTGTCGTTAATCGCGTGTCCAAGCTCTCGCAGCAACTGCTTCATGCGGTCGTCGAGTTGCAAGCGTGTCCTCCTGAAACCCCGTGGCCTACACCGCTTCTAAGCCATTCTAAAACCGGCGCAAGCGCGAAACAAGATAGACCTTTGGAGCATTTCGAGGCGGTTACCTGGCCGTTGCTGGCTCGCTACCCTGGTCATTCCGAGCCGTCCCGCCGAACGCAGGCGAGGGAATCTGCTCTTGTCTTTGGTTCCATGTCGGTCGATGTATCCTCGGAAAGGAAGCCGCCCGGGAGAAGGCTATAATGACAGAGCGCAACGAAATGGCCGGCAACCTCTACACAGCCCTATGGCGGTCCATCGTGGTTACGATGCGTACCTTCTGGCGCGTTGTCCGCCAGCTTTTCCATGAAACAACCGGCGCGCTTTTCGGACTGTTTGCCGCCTGGGCGGCTTTCGCAGCCTGGAAGCAGTGGAGAAACCGCCCAACCTTGTGGATCCTGGTCTTCGCCGTGGCGTACGCCATAATGATGGCCATCTTCGCGTTTGCGGCGTTCCGTCGAGCACGCCGCGTGCGCTGAATAAAATGGGCGATTCCGCCACAAAACACCCAGATCCCGCCGAGCAAAAACCGGCTTCGACCACGGGCCTGCCGCTGCGTCCTGTCGTGAACGGTGATGATCTCCAAGACTGGGATGCCGAGCGGGATCTTGGTTACCCGGGGCAGTTCCCATTCACCCGCGGAATCTATCCTACGATGTACCGCGGCCGCCTTTGGACGATGCGGCAGTACGCGGGTTTCGGCTCGGCAATCGAATCGAACCGCCGCTACCGTTATTTGCTCGAGCAAGGCCAAACAGGACTCTCCGTCGCATTCGATTTGCCCACGCAGATCGGGATGGACTCCGATCATGCGCTGGCGCAAGGAGAAGTAGGCAAAGCCGGCGTCGCCATCGACTCGCTTGAGGATATGCAAGCACTCTTCGACGGCATCCCTCTCGAGAAAATTTCCACGTCGATGACGATCAATTCGACTGCGGCAATTCTGCTGGCTCTATACGTCGCCGTGGCAAAGCAGCAGGGCGCGAATCTGGCTCGCCTTTCCGGCACCCTGCAGAACGATATCTTGAAGGAGTACATCGCCCGCGGCACATACATCTATCCGCTGCGCGCGGCAATGCGGATCGTCACCGACGTTTTCGCATGGTGCCGCAGCGAGGTTCCGAGCTGGAACTCGATTTCGATTTCCGGCTATCACATTCGCGAAGCGGGATCTACAGACGTCCAGGAGGTGGCGTTCACTCTGGCAAATGCCATCGCCTATGTGGACGCCGCCGTCCATGCCGGTTTGCAAGTGGACGAGTTTGCCCCGCAGCTTTCCTTTTTCTTCAACTCGCACAACGAGTTTTTGATGCAGATCGCGAAATTCCGTGCCGCGCGGCGTCTTTGGGCTCGCACGATGCGCGACCGATTTCGCGCGAAGGACTCGCGGTCGATGATGCTGCGGTTTCACGCGCAGACTGCGGGCTCGTCGCTTACGGCGCAGCAGCCCGAGAACAATCTTGCGCGCGTGGCGTTGCAGTCGTTGGCGGCAGTACTGGGCGGCTGCCAGTCGCTGCATTCAAACGGCCTCGATGAGGCGCTCGCGCTGCCAACCGAACAGGCCGCGCTGCTTGCATTGCGCACCCAACAGATCATCGCAAGCGAAACAGGCGTTACGAATACAATCGACCCGGTCGCTGGATCGTATGCGATCGAGAAACTGACGAACGATATCGAATCGGGCGCGCAAGAATACATCGCGAAAATCGGCGCCCTTGGCGGCATGCTGCGCGCGATTGAGACAGGCTACGTTCAAGCGGAAATTCAGAAGTCCGCGTATGAGTATCAGCAGGCCGTCGAACGCGGCAAACAGATTGTCGTGGGCGTGAATAAGTTCTTGGCCGAAAAAGAGCGGCCGATTCCCACGCTGCGAATCGACCCGGAAATCGAGCGCTCGCAGATCGCGCGAGTAAAAGCATTGCGCGCACGGCGAGATGCCGCGAAGGCACGCGCGGCAATTGAAGAAGTCGAAAGGCGCGCTCGCACGAGCGAAAACTTGATGCCGGCGATTTTATCGGCGGTCGAAGCCTACGCGACCGTTGGCGAAGTTTCAGACGCCCTCCGCCATGCCTTCGGCGAATACCAGGAATCGGTCGTCATCTAGCTCACGGCGGGATTTGAGAATGACCGAGGCCTTCCGGCTGCTTACAGAGTCGCGAGGAGTCCTGCGAGGAGCGCAGCGCGTTCGGTGAGCGAACGAACGAAAATGTGCTCGACCGGGCTGTGGGCGCCGTTTCCCACCGCGCCCAGGCCGTCCAGCGTCGGCACGCCCAGCGCCGCCGTGAAATTTCCATCCGAGCCGCCGCCCGTAGAGGTTTCACCAAGCTCCCAATCGATCGCGCGCATCAGGCTCCGCGCGTGACTGAAAAGCCTTCGCACCGCCGGCGTGCGTTCCAGCGGAGGCCGGTTGATTCCGCCGCGCACTTCAATTTGAGCGCCGCTCAGGACCGGGCCCAGTCCGCGCAACTTGCGATCAATTTTCGGTGCGTCGGCCAAATGCGAATAGCGAATATCCACTTCCGCCCGTGCGTGCGCCGGCACAACGTTTGATACAGTGCCGCCGGCAATCACCGTGGCCTGCAACGTGATTCCCCGCCGCGGATCATTCATCTCCATCAGACGCGCAATTTGCAGTGCGAGTTCGTGCACCGCATTCACACCGGCTGAGGGATGAATTCCCGCATGCGCCGCCCGGCCCGTGACGATGATTTCAGCCGCGCCTAATCCTTTGCGCTCGGTTTTCACGCGGCCATCGCGCCCCGCTGCCGGTTCAAGAACCAAAACCGCATCGCTTCGTCGCGCCTCGCGCTCGATTTCGGGCCGCGACGAGCCGCTGCCAATTTCTTCGTCTGAGTTCCAGAAGAAGACGAGCCGCTTTGCCGGGCGCAGCCCATTTGCCTTGAGAGAATCCATTGCGCCAAGCGCAATCGCCAGGCCCGCCTTCATGTCGAATATTCCGGGCCCAAGAGCGCGTCCCCGCCGCACGCGAAAGGGCATTTTCGCAAGCGTGCCGACCGGATATACCGTATCGAGATGTCCTAAGACCAGGATTTGGCCACGCGGACGTCCCTTGCCCAGCCACATTTCCGCGCGAACGTGGTTGCCGCGATGTTTTTGCCGCAGAATGCGAACCCGAGCGTCTCGATGGCGCCATTCGGCCGCCACAATCTGGCTCAAGCGATCCACCGCGGTTTTGTTGTGGCTCGGGGATTCGCACCGCACAAATCGGGCCAGTAACCGCAGCATCGTTTTTTCGCGCGACTTCAGGTCGCGTTGCAGCACACGCATCATCGCAGCGGTTTCAGCGACCTGACTCATCGGCGGACCATCATCCTAACAGCCGCCAAATGCCTGCAGCAAACGAACTTCCGCGCTTCGATTCCCACTCAGGTTCGAATCGTATAGAATTATTTGATCCGGCAGCACGAAAACCCGAACAACAGGACTGAGGTCTAAAGATGGTTCTCGATATCAATGCGATCCAGAAAATACTGCCGCACCGCTATCCCTTTCTCCTGGTAGACGCGATCGAAGAAATGGAACCGTCAAAGCGCATCGTGGGAATCAAGAACGTCACAATAAACGAAAGCTATTTTCAGGGTCACTTCCCGGGCCAGCCGATCATGCCCGGAGTGCTGATTATCGAGTCTCTGGCGCAAACGGGTGGTGTGCTGCTACTGACCGAAGTTCCCGACCGCGCAAACAAGCTGATCTATTTCGTGGCTATCGATAACGCGCGTTTTCGCCGACCCGTCGTGCCTGGCGACCAGTTGAGGCTTGAATTGACCGTCGTCTCCTGTCGCGGCACATTCTGCAAACTTGAAGGTCGCGCCACCGTAAACGGCGAGCTCGCCGCCGAAGCCACGATGATGTGCAAAATGGTGGACGTCCAAACCGAGCAAGCGCCAGCCGCGGAACCCGCCGGGAAGGCGCGATGAGCGAAATCGATCCCCGGGCCGCCGTTTCATCCGGTGCGAAACTCGGCAGTTGCGTTCGCGTGGGCCCGTTCGCCGTAATTGGAGACGAAGTCGAGCTTGGCGATGGTTGCGTAATCGAAGCCCACGCTGTGGTGAAAGGCCCCGCGAAGCTCGGCAAAAATAATCATGTTTTCTCGTTCGCGGCTGTCGGCGGAGACCCGCAGGACCTGACATACACGGGCCAGCGCGTGACACTTGAAGTGGGCGACTCAAACGAATTTCGCGAATATTCCACGGTGAATCGCGGCACGGTTAAGGGTGGCGGCGTAACGCGCGTCGGAAGCCACAATCTTTTTATGTCCTACGCGCATGTGGCCCACGATTGCGTGATTGGCAACAACGTGATTTTGATCAATGGCGCGCAGTTGGCTGGGCACATAATCGTCGAGGACGATGCGACGGTAGGCGCGGGTTGCCTGCTGCATCAATTCGTTCGCATCGGAAGGCATGCGTATCTCGCCGCGGGAACGGTTCTGATGAAAGACGTGCCTCCATTTTCGATGGTCGTCGCTCCCCGCGAAGCCCGTTGTTACGGATTGAACCGAGTTGGACTCGAAAGAAATGGATTTTCGCCGGAACGCATCCAGGCGCTCGAGAAAGCGTATCGTTACCTTCTGCGTTCGAAGCTCAACACGACGCAGGCCGTGGAAAAAATGCGCGGAACCCTGGCTGACTCCGAAGACGTCCTAACATTGGTCCGTTTTATCGAATCCACCGAGCGGGGCTTGACGAAATAGGAACCCCGCATGAGCGCAATCGCTGAAAAAGCCGCTGGTAATTGGGGATTGATCGCTGGAAATGGCGATTTCCCGTTTCTGGTGCTCGAAGGTGCACGCAGCCGCGGCATTGAAATGGCCGTCATCGCGATTCGTGAAGAGGCGTCTCCGGCGCTCGAGCAGTCTGCGAGAAGGTTCCATTGGATCAGCTTGGGAGAGTTGAGCCGCGGCATTGAATTGCTGCATCAGGAAGGCGTGAAACACGCAGTGATGGCCGGGCAGGTGAAGCATAACAAGATTTTCAGCTCGATTCGCCCGGATTGGCGCCTGGCAAAATTGCTCTTCTCGCTTCCGACGAAAAACACCGACTCGTTGATCGGGGCAGTCGCGCGCGTTCTGGAAGATGAAGGAATCGAGCTCGTCGATTCCACGAAATTTCTCGGGCCGCTGATTTCGACGGCCGGAGTGCTCACTCGCCGCGCGCCAGATGAAAGCGAAGCGGCAGATATTGCCTACGGGCGCAACGTGGCGCAGCAAATCGCAGGTCTCGATCTCGGGCAAACGGTGGTCGTGCGCGATCGAGCCTGCGTGGCGATTGAGGCGATGGAAGGCACTGACGAGACCATCGAGCGCGCTTCTCGAATCGCGGGCGGCCAGCGCATCGCCGTCATCAAGGTCAGCAAGCCGCGGCAAGACATGCGCTTTGATGTGCCGGTAATCGGGCTGAAAACGATCGAGACGATGAAACGCTGCAACGTAACAGCGCTGAGTATCGACGCAGGCCGCACGCTGCTGTTCGACCGCGACGAACTGATTCGCGCGGCCGATGGCGCGGGCATAGCCATCCAGGCGTTCGCCCCGGAACCAGTGAACGCAAAGGCAAAATCGTGAGCCTCAAACCGATCCGCGTCGCAGTCGTTGGAGCCGGCGAATTCGGGAAGAATCACGTCCGCGTGTGGCGCGAAATCGAAGGAGTGGAGCTGGTCGGCGTCTTCGATACAAACGCCGAACGCGCGGAAAAAATTGCTGCGGAATTCGGAACACGCCCCTTCTGCGACTTAAGCGCGCTTTCCGCCGAGCGTGTGGACACCGTCAGCCTCGCCGTGCCCACAAAAAGTCACGCATCGGTCGGCTGCAGGCTGCTTGAGGATGGCATCGACGTGCTTGTTGAAAAACCGATGGCTGCGTCACTGGCCGATGCCGATCGGCTAATCGTTGCGGCCGAGCGCTGCGGCCGCATTCTTCAAGTGGGCCACGTGGAAAGGTTCAACCCGGCGGTCGCAGCGGCCCAGAAAATCGTTTCGCGCCCGATGTTTTTTGAGGTGCATCGGCTCGGCATTTTCACGCCGCGTAGCCTGGATATCGACGTGGTGTATGACGTGATGATCCACGACCTCGACATTCTGCTGTCGCTGGTCAATGCACCCGTCGTCGATCTGAAAGCCGTTGGCATTCCCGTGATTACGGACAAAGTCGACATCGCACAGGCGCGCGTCGAATTCGCCACCGGAACCGTCGCGAACGTAACCGCGAGCCGCGTTTCCACCGAGCGCGTGCGCAAGATGAGGTTCTTCCAGGAGCACGAATACATTTCGCTTGATTTCACGCGCCAGGACGCGCTGCGAATCCGAGTGCAGCAGAGCAATAGCCAGACGCAAGCGCAGCTGCCGCAGATTGGCTTCGAGAACTTGCCCACGGTTCCGGAAGAGCCCTTGCGCGCCGAGTTACGCGCATTTGCAGAATCCGTCCGGACGCGAAAGCAGCCCATGGTAGACGGCGAGGCAGGCAGGCGCGCTCTGGAGCTGGCTGACCGCGTGATGGCGGGCATCCTCGATCATGCCCGGCGCGTCCAATTGGGAGCTTTTGCACCTCAGGAAGTTCCATGATTCCGCGCACTTTAGTTCCAGTGAATGTCCGTCCCCTGAAGGACGGCGAGGCCAAGACGCCCGCGCGGCGCCTGGAAACCTATATGGACGACCGGACGGTAGTGCCGGCCGGCCTTTCCGATGCGCCTCCGCTCGACGGCAAGAGCACAATCCCGCAGCATTTGCCGCTCGGCGTTCTGGTTGATCGCACGCTCGTTCCGCGCGGAATGCCCGCAAAACCCCTGGAAAATCTCACGCCAATTCAGGATGCCGTTCCGATCGCGGTCCTCGATTCCCGCATCGTTGTGCCTGCATATGTCGAGCCCGCGGCGCCGGAAGACATTAAGGAATTCGAGCGTCCTCCGGAAATGACGGAGCAGCTGCGCGAGGTAATCGAGCCGGACATCTTCATCACCGGTGACGCAAACCTGCTGATCGAACCCACCGCAAAAAAAGATGCGAAGTGGGACGCATTTACGCGCGTTGCATCGATCGTCGTGCACATTTGCTTGATCCTTTTCATAATTGCGCTTCCAAAACTATTTCCGCCGCACGTGCCCACGCAGGCCGAGCTCGATATGGCGCGCAAGGAATTGAATTTCGTCGTGCTGCCGTCGGAAATTCCTGAGACGCCGCCGGCGCCGACGCCGAAAGTGCGTGTGAGTCCAAAGACGCTGGCGAAGGTGGCTCCGCCGATTCCCAAGCCGGAAATTACTGCCCCGGTGCAACCGCAGCCGCCCGCGCCCACGCCGAATTTGCCCGAAGCGCCCAAGCCGCAAGTGCAGCTGCCCTCTACGGCGCAGACTGTTCCTACGCCGCCCGCGCCGTCTCACCTGGAGCCGATTTTGCCCACCACGCCTGCGCCGAATAAGCTGAATCTCGGTCTGTCGCAATCTTCGCCGGGCAAAATGCTGGACGACCAGCTTACCGACGCAATCCACAATCGACGCGGTGGCAACTATGCTCCACCGAGCGGAGCGGGAGGTCTGGGCGGAAATGGTCAGCACATCGGCGCCGGACTGCAGATTCTCACGGATACGCAAGGAGTGGATTTCAGCGACTATTTGAACCGCCTCAGGGCGATTGTGGAACGGAACTGGTGGCCGCTCATGCCGGAATCAGCGCGCATGGGCGAAAAGGGGGTCGTCGGCACGCGCATCCGAATTTATCGCGACGGCAGCATGTCCGCGCCGTATCCGCTGCTGGATCGCACGTCTGGCCGCGAGCCGCTGGATAACGCCGCGATGGGCGCCCTTCACGCGTCGAACCCGTTTCCGCCGTTGCCCTCACAATTCAAAGGCCCCTACATCGATATTGAAGGGTACTTCCTCTACAATGTCGATCCGAATTCGCTGCACTAATAGGACATGCGCCCGAATCGCACGCAGGTCATAGGTGTGCTTTTGCTCGCAGGGCCTGCGCTGCTCGTCCTATTGCTGCGCTACTGGAAATTTTCCGGATGAGCGATCTTCCCCCGCTCATCGTCGTGCTTGGGCCGACGGCGACCGGCAAATCCAGGCTCGCGATCCATCTTGCCAGGCACGTGGGAGGCGAAATCCTCGCCTGCGATTCCACGCAGGTCTACCGGCACTTTGACATTGGCACGGCAAAAGTCCCGCCTGCCGAACAGCACGGCATTCCGCACCACCTGACTGATTTGGTCGAGCCGGACCAGGTGTTCACGGCGGGCGAATATCGCGCCCGCGCTCTCGGGGCGTTGGCGGACGTCAGCGGTCCCGGCAAGGTCCCAATTCTCACGGCCGGCACCGGACTTTATTTGCGCGCTCTTCTATTGGGCCTCGCGGATGCGCCGACCCGCTCGGAAGAATTGCGGGAAAGGCTCCGCGAAAAAATCCGCGCGCACGGCGCAGAAAAATTGCACCGCATGCTTGCGAAGCTCGATCGAGAGGCCGCCGCAAAAATCGCCCCACAAGACGCGCAGAAAGTGATTCGCGCAATCGAAATGCGCGTGCTGGCGGGCAAGCCAATCGGTGAAATTCACGCGGGCGGACGCCAGCCGCTTCAAGGCTATCGCGTGACGAAAATCGGTCTTGCGCCGCGCCGGCCTGAGCTCTACGAGCGAATCAATTCTCGCGTGAACGCAATGCTTTCAGCAGGCTGGCTCGACGAAGTCCGCAAACTGGTTGCCGCCGGCGTGCCTGCCGATGCGAAGCCATTTCAATTTATCGGTTACTCGCAACTTCGCGCTTGCGTTCTGGGCGAGGCAAAGCTCGAAGAGGCCGTCGCTCAGATTCAGCAGTCCACGCGCCAGTTTGCCAAGCGCCAAATCACCTGGTTCCGCAAGGAGCCGCATGTCCACTGGCTCGAGGGTTTTGGCGACGATCCGCGCGTAGTTTCCGCGGCGATTGGGCTCGCGAACGATTCGAGCGCTTAGCCCCGGCGCTGGCCGCATGCTGTAAACTGTGGCACACTCGATTCTTCGCAGGACGCGCTAGCAGGCATCAGTCAGGTCGCAATTCTGTCAGCTGCAGTCTGCACGAAAAGCCATGGATCCCCGGTTCATACGCAATTTCTGCATCATCGCGCACATCGACCACGGCAAATCCACGCTGGCCGACCGTCTGCTGGAGCTGACCGGCGCGCTCAGCCAGCGCGAGATGACCGCTCAGGTGCTCGACTCGATGGACCTGGAGCGCGAGCGCGGAATCACCATCAAAGCGAAAAGCATTCGCCTGCACTACACGGCGAAAGACGGCAACGAATACCGCCTCAACTTGATCGATACGCCGGGTCACGTCGATTTTTCCTATGAAGTGTCGCGCGCGCTATCGGCCTGCGAAGGCGCGCTGCTCGTGGTCGACGCGAGCCAGGGTGTGGAAGCGCAAACCGTTGCGAACGCCTTTCTCGCTTCGCGCCATAACCTCGCGATTATCCCGGTGATCAACAAAATCGATCTGCCCGCCGCCCAGCCCGAATTTGTGAAGGAGCAGATCGAAAACGTGCTGGCGATTCCGGCGGACGATGCGTTGCCGATCAGCGCAAAGAGCGGCCTCGGCGTTGAGGAAGTGCTCGAAGCAGTGGTACATCGCGTGCCGCCCCCAAAAGGTTCCGCAGATGCTCCTCTGCGCGCTCTCATATTCGATTCCTGGTTCGATATTTATCGCGGAGCGGTGGTGCTGGTGCGCGTGATGGAAGGCCG
>JASHRM010000221.1 GCA_030037315.1 Candidatus Acidiferrales bacterium | reverse complement strand
GTCCTCTTTCTCGTTGGGTTTCTCTTCTTTCGGATTCTGTTCGGATTGGTTGCCCTGCGAATTCTTAGCCTCCTGCCCTTTGCTTTCCCGCTTTGGCTCCGCTCCTGCTGGACGCCTTCCTGCGCTTCGAAAAGTCAGCGCGCCATTCGAATCGACTTTCAAGTCGTCGGCGTGCAAGTGAACGCATTCTTCGGCTTCGTTTCCCTATTTGCCGCTTAAAACAACGCACCAGTAGTAGCTTCCATATTCGATCGCACCCATCGCGCCTCCCTATCCGGCCCTCAACTTCTCCGCACTTTGTTCGGCCACACCATGTTCGACCGTACCTCACCGCTTGTAATTACCGGGACTCATGTACTTCGCGAAATGAAAATCACCTAACCACGCCGTTTCCAAGGTGGTTTTGTAGCGGCCGATTTTAGCGATGGTGGCGGTCGGCTGCCCGACCGGGTGGCCGGGAAAATCGGCCAGCTTTTCCGGCTCCCCGATTCACCCCGCTGTCATTCCTTTTTCAGCCGCTCCACCATCTCCGGCGGGGCGGCATGCAAAAGTTCGAGAAGTACCGCGTTCGTCCACCCAAATCCCGTCTCGTTTTGCGCGTATCCGGTGCCGATGTGCGTGCGGCTCGATCGTTCCACGACGTCGTATTTTTCCCGGATCGTATGGTCGCTGCGGAAATTATCGAAAATCATGGAAAGAAACTTTTCCGAGACTCGGTTCGCGTCTTCCGTGTATCCATACCGGCGCAATCCTTCGATCGCAAATAAATTAAGCGGTGCCCAGCCGTATGGGTAGTCCCATTGCGCCGAACTGTCCAGCAAGCTTGTTACGATGCCGCCTCGCTTCTCAAACAATTGCAGATTTTTCTCCACCGCTCGCGCTTCTTCATCCGTCGCCGACCCAGTCCACAATGGATAAAACGTCGTCGCATACACATACGAAGACCGCTTGTGCGTCACAATGTCGTAATCGAAAAAGAGTCCCTTGCTTGCATCCCAAAAATATTCCTGCATCTTCTCGCGGCGTTCTGCCGCTCTTGCTTTCCATTGAGCCGCATCCGCTGTTCTGCCAAGAAGCTCCGCCATTTCGGCCAGATCATTTTCCGTTTTATAAAGCAGATTATTCAGGCAAACGGGCGCGTAATGATGTGTCTTTGCGCCGTAGGGTCCGAATCGGAACGTCACATCGAATCCCGACTCGCGCATGCTGCGATCGCCCTTGTAGTAATCCGCCGACAAGCCGAATGGTTGCGGCTCGCAGTGCGTTTCTTTTTCCGTCGCCGATGCCGGTTCGCAAACTGAAAGCTCGAATCTCGGCCCCAGTACTTTTCTATCCGTATGTCCCCCGCCCAGCTTGACAAGATGCGCGCTGTTCTCCCCCTCGTGTTTCAAGAAATACTGAGCCGCACGCTGATAATAATGATCCGGATCCCCCATAATTTCCGGCACAGGCCCATCGCCCGCATCGAAATAGCGCGAAAGCCCCGTATCGCCCGCCAAGTGCGGCGCGTGTATCCATTGATCGTAATCGCGCACCGCGTAGTCATAGCCGCGTCGCAGCCATTTCAAGTCCTCGCCGCCGCTTCCATTTCCCGCA
Organism: Candidatus Acidiferrales bacterium; assembly: GCA_030037315.1. Taxonomy (GTDB): domain Bacteria; phylum Acidobacteriota; class Terriglobia; order Acidiferrales; family UBA7541; genus Palsa-295. The sequence goes on along the minus strand of JASHRM010000221.1, from coordinate 2,817 downwards.
TCATAGATCGCCAGGATCATCGAGCTCAGCAGCGGCGGTTGCGACCTCCCGATGTAGTAAGTTCGGTTCGCATTGATCACTCCGCCGTAGTGATCGATCTCGTAAAAAAAGTTTTCGACCATCCCCTTCGCCAGCTCCGTGCGTCCGCTGCGCAATAATCCGCGCACGATGAAATAGCTGTCCCATCCGTACATTTCGTTGAATTGTCCGCCCGGCACCACGTAGGGATGCTCGAGATACAGCAACCCATGCGGACGAATCGTGCTCGCCTGGTTTTCGTTGATCTTCTCCGGCAGCTTCAGCACTTCGACGTTGCATTTCTGCTGCAGCTGGCGCAGATCGGCCGGTTCTTTCACGTCGGCGGGCACATAAACGGACGGGACTCCGCGAGTCTTGCTGTCCTCATACGTCTTGCAATCGTCGGCCGCCCGTTGAAGGTTTTTCCAGTCGTCAGAAATATATTTCAGCAGGTCGTCGAGCGTCTGAAAGGATTGTTGCGATGGCGGGGTCTTTGTCTTGCGTTTGGCGCGTGCGCGCGAACTAGAAGTCGCCATGAACGCTCCAGCGGCAAAAATCGTGATAACGCAAATCCATTTGGTTAGGCTCTCCATCGCTCACGAAGCGCCGAACTTCATGCAATTTGGATTACGGTTTTTGTATCGCGGTTACTTCGTGAAGAACCCGACGCACATCTCGCAGTCGCCGGCACACATGATGTGCCGATATAGGCGCCGCGTGCGCGGCTAATTCTTCGGTTGCGGCGTAATCGGAGGAGTATTCGTGAATTCGTGCACGTGCATGATCTCGATCAGCCACGAGCCGTCTTTCTGCTTGGCCATGATCAGGCTGTGAATCCCTTTGCGCGTCGGACGCGTCGTGCCGTCCGCATTTTTCGCGCCGGTCATTTCCCAATCCACGTCCACTGCCGCGAACTCCGGCGTCAAAAATCGAATCGTGCGCACCGAGCCGGACTGATGCGTGGCGCTGTAAACGCCCGATAGCATCGGCGAGAAAATTTCCCGCATCTTGTCGCGGCCGTGGTAGAGCGTCCCAAAATTGTTCACGAAATCGCAATCTTCCGTGTACGTTTTCAGCACTGCATCGATGTCGTGCCCGTTCCAAACATCCATGTAATTTTGCACGGCCTTTGTGATCGCCGCACGGTCCTGGCCGTGACCATCCGCAGCCTGTGAATTGTCAGCGACCGCGCGCGTCGCCAACAAACCGATACAAAGCGCGATCGCGCAAACTGGGCTCAATCGTTTCATGGGGGCCCGCCTCTGCCTCGAAAGTGATGGCGTTTTCTCGCCTCAGCCATCGCCATCACACCCTCAAAGGACCCGGAAGCATAGCATTTTTATAGCTATCTCCGTACGATTGTCATCACGAGTGAGGCGCGGCGTTTGTGCCCGCCGAGGCTTGCCTGCCCTGGCGGGATCTGCTTTTTCTTTTGCTGCTCGCAAACAAGCGCAGCCGACTTGCAGCTCGCATCGCTCGCCCAGTTACCTTTTCCATAATTTCCGCATCTCTCTAAATAGAGGCTACCTCACGATGAAATCGCTGAAGCTCTCGCTCCTCGCTGCTTTTCTTGTCGCCGCAACTTTCCCGGCATTCGCTCAATCCGACTCGAAGGTTCCCGTCAACACCGTCGTCACGGTCCTCGGACCTTCCTACACCGCTCCGCCCGCGCTCGGAAAGTCCGACGTGGTCGTCTATGCCGGCCAAACGCGCGAAGACGTCACCTCCTGGACTCCCGCGCAGGGCGACAAAGCAACTCTCGATCTCGCCATCTTGATCGATGACGGCATCAATCTCGGTCCGCAACTCAACGATCTGCGCAATTTCATCAGCAATCTTCCGAAGAACACAAACGTCGGCGTTTTCTACGCGATGAACGGCGTCGTGCAGCCGCCCGGATTCAAATTCACCAGCGATCATGCGGCCGCCGCCAAGGCCCTGCGCATCAGCACGGGTTTTTCCGGCACCGCGACGAGCATCTATCTCGATCTGATCGATTTGATCAAGCGATGGCCTGCGAATGCGCCGCGCCGCGAAATTCTGGTGATCGGCGACGGCATCGACCGTTACCGCGGCGACCCGGATAGTCCCGACGTTGCGCAAACGATTTCGATGGCGCAAAAAGCCGGAATCGTAATCCACACCCTTTATGCGCGCGTCGAGAGTCCCGCCAGCAGGAACATGATTCGCGTCAGCTACGGACAAGCCAATCTCGGCCAAATGGCCTATGAGACTGGCGGCGAAGCTTTCTTTCAGGGCCTCAGCACTCCCGTCGCTTTCGCGCCCTTTCTTGGGCAGCTCGACATGGTTCTTCACAATCAATATTTGCTGACCTTCACAACCGACCGCAGCAAGAAAAAAGGTGGCGAATATCGCCGCTTCCGCATCAACACCGAACAGAAGAACGTCGAAATCTCCGCGCCGCCCGGCGTCTGGGTCCCCGGCGCGCCAAGGTAATTTCCGCTGAGGTCTTTACCGTAAGGGCGTAGCACCGCTGCGCCCGCCACGAATGCCCGCGCGATCGCGCCACTTGCCTAGAGCATTTCCATTAATTATGTAGCTTAACAACGAAGGATTTTTGTGGCACAGTAGGGCCTATGAGGCCCATCCCCGTGCCGATCCGGCAACGCATTGTGCAGCTCTACGATCGAGGCAAGAGCACTCGCGAGATCGCGCAATTTTGTGGGTTTTGCGTGGCCGCGGTGCGCCGCGTGCGCCAGCAGTTTCGCGAGCGGCGTACGCTTGAGCCGCGAACCCATCGCAGCGGACGCCGTACCCTGCTCACCCCCGAGCGCCGGC
>JASHRM010000220.1 GCA_030037315.1 Candidatus Acidiferrales bacterium | reverse complement strand
TTTGCGAACGTATCTTCGACCGAAGCGCTGTAGTCCGCCTCTGCGCTGTCATGCTGCACGCTAAGGATGCCTGCACCGAGCACGATCGAGTATCGAATCGTCGATAGGCCGTGTTGTAACTTCTTCGCCGCCTCTGCTAAATCAGAAAAGCGAGTCGAATCTGCATACTCCGATAAATACTGTCGGAAAGCGCAAAGCCCTCGCGATTTGAGATCGCATCCCGCGAGGTCGTGCACGAAAGTAATTACCGCATCGCAATACAACTCAACAGCCGCTAGAAACCGCCGCGTCATCGCGTGTTTGTAAATTTCGAACCGCTTCGATTGACCGAGAAAGGCTCGCATCAAGCGCGTCTTTTCGGCGAACACGCGAACGGCCTCCATTGCCATCGAATGATCCAGGTCCTTCATGATTTCCTGTCGATAGCTGATGCTTTCAAAATCGCGCAGATACGCGTAATAGATTGGTTTGAGTTCGTACTCTTCGTATTTGGCGGTGATCGATTCAACTACAGATCCGAGATTAAGGTCTGTGAAGAATGCCGGAACGTGGGAGGTCGCTTCTGGCGTGTCACCGGCTGACTCGTAGAGGATGCTATAGAAATGCACGCAAGTTCTCTTCGATGAACAGATTCAATCGGGGTTTCTTGCGCGGGATGACATGACTCCGCAACAAGGATTCCCTCGTTAGGAGTCATCATCTGTCCCAGCTTTCAGAGAGGACAGCGGTTAAAGGCCGAACTCCTTGGCCCTTCAGGCCTACTATACCAAGGCGTACGCCGCTGTGTCTCCTTCATATGATCCGAAGGTTTGGACGACATAACTCAGGGCACCGCCCAATTTACGTGTGGGATGATCATGCCGGTTCTTTGCCATTCAGCCTGCTTAAAGCAAGAAACCGCAGCGTGCAAGATTGTCTGCTCGGTGCCAGATAAGGCATGCCTACGTGCAGGCTGCGTGACGGAGGACGCAGTCCAGTGCGAACCTTTTCTCCCTGCTAACAGGGAAATTTACAGGGATGATGGGTGGAGGACCCATGATGATGGGCGGCAGTTTTGGGGAAGGAGCGACGGGATAAGCGCAACAGAATCACTGGAAAGTCAAGCGGCCGCGGGTCGGTCGATCTGCATCGCGAGCGCTGTCACGTCAGTGTATTTCAGGCCTGAGCCGGTGTTGAAAAGTACGACGCGGTCGCCCGGTTTCAGGTAGCCCGTCTCGAGCAAGTGGGCATACGCAGCCGTTGCGGCAGCGCCTTCAGGAGACAAGAAGATCCCTTCATTTCGTGCCCAGTCTTTCAGCGAAGACAGAATCTTCTCGTCCGGTAGCGCCAGCGCAATACCCCCCGATTGCCGAAGTATCTCGAGCATGATCGAGTCGCCGTATGGCTTCGGAACGCGCAGGCCGGCGGCGAAGGTTTTCGCGCCTTCCCACATTTCGCTCGCGTTTTTCCCATGTTCGAATGCGCCTACGACGGGCGCGCAACCCGCCGATTGCACCGCGACCATCCGGGGTTTCTTGCCGGGCTTGACCCAGCCCAGCTCCTCAAGTTCGTCGAACGCTTTCCACATGCCGATCAAACCGACGCCGCCGCCGGTCGGATAAAATACCGCATCCGGGTATTCCCAACCGAGCTGCTCGACGAGCTCGTATCCCATCGTCTTCTTGCCCTCGACGCGGAATGGTTCTTTCAAAGTGGAGATGTCGAACCAGCCTTCCGCATCCTTTCTTTCCGCTACGATGCGGCCACAATCGGAAATAAGGCCGTTGACCAGGGTTACGTTTGCACCGTAGGCTATCGCCTCGACGTAATTCGCAAACGGAACGTCTCGCGGCATGAAAATGTGCGCCTCGATGTTTGCTGCGGCAGCGTACGCAGCCAGCGCCCCGGCGGCATTACCGGCTGACGGCACCGCGAGTTTCCGCAGGCCGTAGTGGCGAGCCATGGTTACAGCAAGAGCGAGACCGCGAGCCTTGAAGGTGCCCGTTGGGTTCGCGCCTTCTTCTTTCAGTAAAACGCCTGGGTAGCGCTTGCTCGCCAATATGGGAGTCCAGCCTTCACCCAAAGTTACAGGCTTGGCTTCGGGAAGAACACTGCGATAGCGCCACATTCCCAGCCATGGCGACTTTGCAGCTTGGCGCGCGATATCGTCCCGGGCGCCACGCAACGGGGACAAATCGTAGCGGACGTAGAGCGATCCCTTGCAAGTAGGGCAAAGAGTCCGAGGCTCTTCAGCGGAAACATGTGTTTTGCAGCGTGAGCACTCAAGATGCTTGATTGTCGGCATGTGTTTCACCATAGCAGATGCGCAGCACCGGCAATAGTTTCACTTGGCGAAACCTTGCGGCCCTCTAATCACACCAAGCCGATCCTCATCATGGGTTTTTGTCACCGTGGCTGACGAATCTCCTGAGAGGTTATCGCGCGCCCCTCGCACACGACTGGTATCCGCGATCGCGGTCGTTGGCGTCCTGCTTTTTGCACTCGGAATTGCTGCCACGTCACTCCCGCATTCGCACCCGTGGAGCGCAGCCGGGCGATGGATAGGTTTGGTATGTCTCGCGACGCACGCCTTTCGCAGGAAGTCACTCACACTTTGGATCGTTGTCGCCATGCTGATGGGGGCTGAAGTGGGATTCGATAGACCCGGTGTCGCCGATCATCTGCGCTTTCTGAGCGACATTTTTCTCCGCCTGATCAAAGCAATCGTTGCGCCGCTCATCCTAGGCTCGTTGATTTCCGGGATCGCCGGACATGGAAATCTGCGGAGCTTGGGACGCATCGGCATCAAGACATTCGTTTACTTCGAGATTGTCACGACGGCCGCACTGTTAATCGGCGTCGCCGCGATCAACATCAGCCATCCCGGCACCGGGCTTGCGTTTTCGCAAACGACTGCGTCCGCCATTTCACCGGCTTCCGAAACCTTGCGGTGGGACGAGTTCCTGGTGCACGCGTTCCCGGAAAACATCGCCAAATCCATCGCCGAAGGGCAGATTCTGCAGGTCGCCGTGTTCGCTGTCCTATTGGGAATCGCACTTTCCCTGGTTCCAGAATCGGAGCGTACCCCCCTTCTGAATCTCTCCAAGTCAGTGACAAAGGCTATGTTTTTCTTCACAAACATTGTGATGTATTTCGCGCCCTTCGGTGTGGGCGCGGCAATGGCTTACACCGTGGCGCACATGGGACGCGGCGCCATCGCGCCTTTAGCGAAGTTGCTTGTAACAGCCTACGTGGCACTCGCGCTATTCATCTTGGTGGTGATGCTGCCTGTGGCGTTGTGGGCCCGCCTCGATCTCCGCCGTTTCCTGCAGGCAACTGCCGAACCCGTTACGATCGCGTTTGCGACCAGCACGTCGGAAGCGGCGCTACCCAGAGCCATGGAAGAGATGGAAATTTTCGGCGTGCCGCGCGAAATCGTCGCTTTCGTGATCCCCGCAGGATACAGCTTTAACATGGATGGCTCGACACTCTATCTGGCCCTCGCCTCGATCTTCGTCGCCCAGGCCGCCGGAATTCACATGTCCTGGACCAGTCAGCTGTTCATGGTGTTCACGCTGATGCTTTCAAGCAAGGGAGTGGCCGGCGTGCCCCGTGCGGTGCTTGTGGTGCTCATGGCAACCGCCGCCGCGTTCCATTTGCCATCCGAACCGATATTCCTGATTCTCGGGATCGATGCTCTGATCGACATGGGGCGCACGGCTCTGAATGTGCTGGGGAACTGCTTGGCCGCGGCGGTGATTGCGAGTTCGGAGCGTGCGTTGAACGCAACGTCGAAACGATCCGTGGCTTGACGCAATCGTGATTACGCGTGAGCAAAGGCCGCAACGAAGTTCCCGGTAGTGTCTCACTACCAAGTTCCCAGGTCGCTTGACGCGCGACGGCACGCAGTATAGTTTACTTACACCTGTTCGCGCTGTTCTTGCATTGCAGCTTCGAACGGACCTCGCACCTTCCAGGCTCCGGTACCCTTCCCAGGATCCGACCAATAACAACTGCGCAATTGAGCCAGACCGGCTCGACGCATACGGAGAAATTCGCAAAATGGCGGATACGACTCAACACGCGCTGGGCGATCGCGCAGCGTTTCAGCTGGCCAACGTTACCAAGACTCCTCCGCAGTACGGAGCAATCACGCCGCGGTGGCTCGTTCGCCTGCTGGATTGGAAGCCGTTAGAAGCAGGGACACTCCGCGTCAATCGAGTCGTAGGCGATGAGGACGTCGACATTGCCTGCGGAACCAAAGATGAGAAGACGCTGCCGGACGGCTACCTGCAATATGACGAAAAGCCTCGCGAATACACGCTCTGCTCGATTTCTACAGTATTGAACGTCCATACGCGCGTATCCGATGTTTACAGCAATCCTTTCGACCAGATCCGCGAGCAGCTTCGACTGACAATCGAGAATGTAAAGGAGAAGCAAGAGAGCGAGTTGATCAACAATACCGATTATGGATTGCTCAATAATGTGGCGTCTTCGCAGCGAGTCAAGACAAGAAAGGGCGCGCCGACGCCGGATGATCTGGATGAATTGCTGGCGAAGGTTTGGAAGGAACCCTCGTTTTTCCTAGCGCACCCGCGCGCCATCGCCGCGTTCGGACGGGAATGCACGCTGCGAGGCGTGCCTCCCCCCACTGTAACGTTATTCGGAACACCGTTCTTGACTTGGCGCGGCGTGCCGATCTTCCCGACCGAAAAGTTGCACATCGATGGGCAGGCAAAGGGGAAATCGCACGGAGGAAAAACAAACATTTTGCTTCTGCGGGTGGGTGAAAAGAAGCAAGGTGTAATAGGTCTGTTTCAACCGGGCTTGCCAGGCGAGCAGACGCCCGGCCTATCCGTCCGATTTATGGGGATCAGTACGAAAGCAATCGCCTCGTATCTGATTTCGCTTTACTGCTCCGTTGCGGTGTTGACGGAAGACGCGATAGGGGCTCTCGAGGACGTCGAAGTAGGCACCTACCATGACTCAAAGTGACCCTGAGAAGGTCATTCCAGAACAGACCAAGGATGCGTCGCCACATTCCTGGAACGAGGGATACGTTTCTGAACGCGTTCTGGATCCGGCCGTTCTGGCTAGGCTGGCAAACGAGTTTTTTACGGCCGTGCCTGAACTTGCTCACGCGAGAAACCCGGGAGTAGCCGGTGCCCCCGGCAATGCTTCGCAGCCCCCTAACGCCGAGACCGCTACGGCGGCACCTGAAATTTCAGTCGGGGCGGGTGATGCCGCTTATCCGGCACTCGAGCAGTTAAACGAGCTCCCGAATCTATTCAAAGATTCTGCCGTCCCAGAGTTTGCTTTTGACCCAGTGAGGAATTCCACGCCGTGGATAGCGGCGGCTCGGACCGAAATTGCCAATGCAAGGATGCCGCAGGCATTGCCTTTTTCGTTTCTCACCGACGCTCGGCCGATTTTCCGAGGTTTCCCAGCCCTTCCTTCAACAGATTCACCTGTGGCGTCTTTGCAAAAGGACTGGGGGAAGGCCGCTGCGCAGGGACTTCAAAAATCGACCGCCACTTCATCGTTAGATGATTCGGTCGGGGCACCGCAGAGTCTCGGTGCGCCAGTTCGAATAGAAGCGCCAGAACGAGCAACAGGCTTTGCCTTTTTGGACGAAGTGCGCCAGATCTTGCCCGGTGAGGCCTCCGAAGTTCTGGATTTGGCAGATGTCCAGCACAACGCACCGCCTGATTTGGGCCTTTCTTCCCGAAGCCTCGAGATAACAGAAATCCGGCGCGATTTTCCGATTCTGCAGGAACGGGTGAATGGCCGCCCCTTGATTTGGTTTGATAATGCCGCGACGACCCAAAAACCGCAGGCAGTAATCGATCGCCTCGATCACTTCTATTCGCACGAAAATTCCAACATTCATCGCGCAGCCCATGAGCTGGCGGCGCGGGCAACCGACGCGTATGAAGCCGCGAGAGAAAAAGTCCGGCGTTTCCTGAACGCTCCCAGCTCTCGCGAAATTGTTTTCGTCCGCGGCGCAACCGAAGGCATCAACCTGGTCGGGCAGAGTTGGGGACGCCAGAATATCGGCAAGGATGACGAAGTCGTCATCACATGGCTCGAGCATCACGCCAATATCGTGCCCTGGCAAATGCTCTGCGCGGAAAAGGGCGCCCGTCTCCGAGTCGCTCCTGTCGACGATAGCGGACAGATTCTGCTCGACGAATATACCAAGCTCATCGGGCCACGCACGCGTCTCGTGTCATTCGCACATGTGTCCAATGCGCTAGGCACCGTGACTCCGGCGCGGGAAATGATCGAAATCGCGCATCGCCAAGGCGCGAAAGTCCTGCTCGATGGGGCGCAGGCCGTGTCGCACATGCCCGTCGATGTGCAATGGCTCGATTGCGATTTCTACGTATTCTCCGGGCACAAGGTATTTGCGCCGACCGGCATTGGCGTCGTCTTTGGGAAGGCCGACATTCTCGAACGAACCCAGCCCTGGCAAGGCGGGGGCAGCATGATCATGGATGTCACGTTTGAAAAGACGGTCTATAACGTGCCGCCCGCGCGGTTCGAAGCAGGAACCGGCAGCATCGCGGACGCAGTAGGGCTGGGAGCAGCGATTGACTATGTGCAGCGTCTCGGCATGGCCAATATCTCAACCTATGAGCACGCCTTGCTGGCATACGCAACGGAGACAATTCTTCGCGTACCCGGGCTCCGCTTAATCGGCACCGCGAAGGAAAAGGCCAGCGTACTTTCTTTCGTCCTCGACGGCTTTCGCACGGAGGACGTGGGTACGGCGCTCAATCGCGAAGGCATTGCTGTTCGGGCGGGTCATCATTGTGCCCAGCCAATTCACCGCCGCTTCGGTTTGGAGAGCACCGTTCGCGCCTCACTCGCCCTCTACAACACGTGCGAGGAAGTCGACGCACTCGTCGCCGCGCTGTGGAGCCTAAAACAAGGACATCGATCGACCTTGTCATGACGCCAATGCAATTTCCCGCTTCAATACGCCGCTGTTGTTGTCCATAGCCGCACTCTCGCGTATTTCCGCATTCCAAATTTGCCTCGATCTCAGATGAAAGGAAGACAGGACATGCATGCTCTCGTGCACCCCATTCACCCAGGATATTCGCTCTCCGGATTTGTTGTCGGACTGTTAGTTGGGTTCACAGGCGTCGGCGGCGGCGCGCTGATGACTCCGTTGCTCGTGCTCGTGTTCGGTATTCGGGCTACCACGGCGGTTGGTACAGACCTGCTTTATGCGTGCGTCACGAAAACCGTAGGCACTGCGGTGCATGGCTTTAGCGGAACAGTTGAATGGGGCATCGTGCGACGCCTTGCCTCGGGCAGCGTTCCAGCAACCGCTTTGACGCTCATCGTTTTGTCTCGCCATCAAGCGCGGCTGGGGAGCAGCAGCAATGTAATCACTACTGTTTTGGGCTTCGCGCTGATTCTTACTGCAATTTCCATCGTCTTCCGCAAATGGATTCTGAACGCGCTAGCTGGCGCCGCCGCCAAGCTAAGTCCGCGCGAAACAACGCTTCTCACCATACTGCTGGGCGCAGTGCTCGGCGTGTTGGTATCGCTGTCATCGGTCGGCGCGGGCGCGATCGGCGTAACGTTCCTGCTCATCCTGTATCCAGCACTGCCGGCGAGCAAACTTGTCGGATCAGACATCGCGCACGCCGTGCCACTGACGCTGATCGCGGGCATCGGCCATTGGTTCCTGGGCTCTATCGACGGCCTATTGCTGGTCTCACTTCTAGTCGGTTCGATACCGGGAGTAATCCTCGGCAGTTACATTTCGTCTCGAATTCCGGACAAAGTGCTGCGCCCGGTGCTCGCCAGCACCCTGGCTGTAGTGGGCGCTCGGCTTTCCTTTTAGCGAGATCTTCATGCGGCGCGGTGGTCAAGTGGCAAGGCGAAGGTCCGCAAAACCTTATCGGCGGTTCGATTCCGCCCCGCGCCACCAGTGTTTTGGAACGCTTGCACAGAGGCGAGTCTGAAAGTAACGATCCGGTTTCGAAGTGCTGCTGGCGACACAAGAATCCCATGGCGGGCATAAGGCGGCCGGGCAGAGAGAAACGAAGTGCGGCCAGGATCGATATGAGAATTTCTGGATATTCGCTGCCGGTGGGAGCGCTTTGTCGTCGCGAGCAGCCCCCGTTTTTGAGAAGATTTGGAATCAAACTCAGGCTCCTGGTCAAACAGCAAGTGTTTCGGGTGGCAGACCGTGATAACTAATCCGGGCTTTATCGGTCGCGTTTTTGGGAGGAATATCCATGAGACATGCGTGGCATTTCGTGACAGGAGCGCTGGCGCTTATTGTGGGTTTGACATTGACTTTGTCCGCCGCGGCTCAATCGGTTTCCCGATTGTGGGAAGGCACAGTGGCGGTCGATGGACTTACAATTCCGTTTCGCATCCAAATATCCGGCGCAGGCGACGCCGTGAAAGGCGCGTTCCTGAATGGCGACGAAAAGGTCACTTCCACATCAGGACGGCTGGATGGCGACTCGCTGGTGCTCTACTTTGACGAGTACGCTGAAACGCTGCGGGCAACTTTGAAAAACGGTGAGCTACAGGGAACCATTGAAGGCAAATTTAGTCCGGCGCCGCACAGCTCGCTTGCCTTCCAGGCCAAACCTTTTGTCCCTGAGAAGGATCCACCCGCGGAAAATATCCCCTCAATCGATGGCCGCTGGGAAATCCAGGTCAAAAGTCCTAAAGGCGAATCCGCGTGGCATTTCGTTGTGCGGCAGACCGGCGCCGATGTATCCGCGGCGATTCTGCGCGTGGATGGCGACACCGGCGCGCTAACCGGAAGATACGAGGACGGAAAATTTGTGCTGAGCCATTTCTCCGGAGAACGTCCCTATTTACTCGACGTCAGCCCGCGATCTGACGGCAGTCTCGACATCGTGCTTAACGACTATTCCGGTAAGCGCGAGCTGATTGCTTACCGTCCCGCCGATGCACGCGCGAAAGGCTTGCCCGAACCGACCGATCCGACGCGTCACACGCGCATGGCCGACGCAGGCCAGCCGCTCGTTTTCAACTTTCCTGATTTGGATGGCCACCTCGTAGCGAGCAGCGACGCCCGATTTCGCAGCAAGGTCGTTTTGGTCAACATCACGGGCAGCTGGTGCCCCAACTGCCATGACGAAGCACCGTTTCTCGTCGCGCTCTACCGCAAATACCACAGCCGTGGACTTGAAATCGTCGCGCTCGATTTCGAGGAGCAAGAACAATTGCAACAACTAACGCGACTGCGCGCTTTCATCAAGCACTACGGGATCGAATATACGGTTCTAGTGGGCGGAGAACCGGGCGAAGTAAATCAAAAGCTGCCACAGTTGGTGAATTTAAATGCATGGCCCACGACGGTCGTGGTCGGACGCGATGGTCTCGTGAAAGCCATCCACGTGGGGTTTGCGAGCGCCGCGAGCGGCGAGTTTAACCCCGAACTGAAGCAGCAGTTTACGGAGCAGATTGAAACTCTGCTTGCCGAGAATCGATGAGTAGCGCTTCCGGGTGCGGCGGATACAAAGACAATTTTCCGCGCGAAGACATGGCAAGACATGCTTGACACAAAAAATTATTTACGCTACGGTGTTGCTGAAATGAAATTCATCACCCTAAGGATGCACTGTTGTCCCTGCGAGTGTAGCTTCGGCTCGCGGGACCGATACGCTGACGGTTAAACTGTAGCGATCATTTCGTAATCGTACCAAGCCCGCTTGCTGAGATCCGGTGAGTGGGCTTTTTTGTTTTTTGGCGCACAGTTAGGCTTCCAATAAGCCCCACTTAGCACAGCCTCTCGCCAGATTCAACGAAACGGTATCGCGACAGAGGAGATCTCTAAGTGATTCGAGGGAATCGTTCAATACATGTTTTCGTGGTGATCGCTACGCTCTCAGCGCTGCTTGTATTGACTCGCTCGAACGCGCAGCAACAAGCTGTACCGGCCGCGGACGGAAGTGACAAGCCGTACGTCGTCGAGTGGGTCTACAAGGTGAAGTGGGGCCATGCGGACGACTATTGGCGGCTCTTCAAGAAATATCAGATCGCGATTTTGAATCGTGAAAAGGAGCTGGGCTACGTTACGTCTTACACGGTCTATCGGCCTGGACTCCACACCGGCGAGGATACGCGGTGGGAGTTCACGGTGCTGATCACGTATAAGAATCAGGCGGCGCCCGGCCATGCGCGGGAAATTGCCAAGCAGCTCTTCCCGGATCAGGACGCGATGAAGCGGGACGAAAACAAACGTTGGGAGCTCGTAGAGGCGCACTGGGACTTGCCGATTCGTGCGATCGATCCCAATGGCGACGGTGAGGAATAGTCGCTGGTCCGGAGACTTAACAGGCAAAAGACGTAGACGAAACAATGAAAAGAATTTTCAAATTTGAGCATAGCGAGGTCGCTCTGATGGCCCCATCCGGACATCAGCGAACAACGACGTGCGCGGAGGCGTGCGAGCTTGGCGGATTCCCGGGTTCCCCCCACCCAAACCATTCCCGGGGATTTACAATTGCTTGCGGCGCTCCGCGCGTGCTCGTTCAAACGACTGGGAGCGGTCCAGATGCGGCAAGGAAAGCCATGAACAGCAAGAGACGTCGCGATCCGTCCCTGTCGCACTTCGACGTTTTGCATCGATCAAGTTGAGTCTGACAAATGGCACGGTCAGAGGTATCTAACGACAACTTGAACGAGCGGGAGCTCTCTCCGACCGAGCGGCAGCTTGTTACGGAACTTGTGCTCGCGCTTCGCAAAATTCGCTATGGTTCGGTTGTGCTAACAGTACACGACGGGCGTATCGTGGAGATCAGCAAGACGGAGAGAATACGTAAAACCCCTTCGTGACTGACCTAGTCGACACATTGGCTTCGCGAGAGGAGAAACTTCGTGGCGCTCTGGCAACCGGATCCAACATTCTATCCTTCACCAAAAGCCGCGATGAAGGCTCCCGCCGAGAAGCTTGCGTACGTTGCCCTGCTGAACGGGGACGGCGGCACGCGCCACGACGCGATTGGAGTTGTAGACGTCGATCCTAAATCTGGCTCTTATGCGAGGCAGGTCGGTCAGGTCGACATGCCGTACGCGGGAGACGAATTGCATCACTTCGGCTGGAACGCCTGTAGCGCGTGCTTGTCCCCCTACGCGCCTCATCCCCACACAGAACGGCGTTACCTGATCGTTCCGGGCATTCGGTCGTCGCGAATTCACATCATCGATACGAAGCCAA
>JASHRM010000219.1 GCA_030037315.1 Candidatus Acidiferrales bacterium | reverse complement strand
GCTCAAGTTTCTTGCTCTCGGCGTCATTGCGAATCATCACCGAGGCTCCGTAAGAGGTTTTCACCCCAAGCAGATTGTCCAGATATGTTTCGTACGGGGCAAAAATGATATCGAATTTTGGATTTTTCAGGTCGAGCCACGCAATATCGCTCGCAAAATAATCGTCCGTGAGCAGCGCGTGCGCGCGAAGCTGCAGGAACTTTGCGAATGCGGCATCGTCGGTCAGCTCGGAAGCTTCGCGGAGGTCTTTCGCCATCGGAACGAGGAATTCTCGAAATGCGGTGTGGTAGGGAATTGCCTCGAGCGCGCTCTCGTTGCGCCGGACAATCGCGTGCTCGTCGTAAAGAGCGCCTTTCTGGTCGGGATGCTCAGTGACGTACGCGTCGAATTCACCGCGCGTGATTCCCCAAGGATACAGTGCGCGGCCCGGCGGCATCGGGGCCGTGCCGACGAACGGCTTGTTGTCGTCAATCAAATCGAAGCGGCCGCCATTGATTTTCAAGTATTCGCGCAGATCGCGGTCGCGCTGGTCCGTCGCGTTGGCGAGCGAAAGATAGAGTTTCAATCCGTCTGGATCGCTTTCGCGCCAATAGATGCAGTCAAGCAGGCCGGCCGCGTCGACAAGCTTATCCACCATTTTCCTTTCGCGATCGGCTAGGCCGGTTGAATCGAAGCCGATATGGATCGGCTTGAATTTCGCGAGGCGTTGCGCGAGATCGGGCGCGACGTCGAGCCTTGGCGGTTCGTTTTTTGCCGGCCGGGCGATATGAGGAGCGGTTGGCTGGTGCGGCGGCGTGGTTTGTTGCGCCGAAGCCGGGGCCAGCGCGATGCCAATGGCCGCAGCGACGAAAAACGCGAAGGGAATCGCGCGCAGGGAAAACGCCGAGATTGGACGGGTAGAAAATCTTAAGCTGCTGATTCTCGGAGCTTTAGAGGCAATTCTACTCGGTAGGCTTGACGGGTAGAAATTGGCGCAACTCGGCGATTTGAATTGATGCCCGTGAGGTTCGCTTGGTACGAAGCCAAATTCGCCTACTCGTTGAGTGCAGTTTCCTTCTTCCGCGTCTTTTCTCGAGTACAAATCGTCCTCACTTTCACGCGACCATCTTAGTGGAGAAAAAGGGAACTGCAAGCGTGCAGTTATGTGGACCTTCGCAACAAAGAAGAAGAGAGATCCTTCGACTACGTCTGGCGGCCGCACACTTCGCGGCAACCGCAAAACGCCAGAACTCGACTCAGGACGACGACGTGTGGCCGCGTACGCCCGGTGTGGTGAAGATGGTTGCTGCGAAACACCGTTGCCGAAATCAGCGAGGGCCCAACGCGAAGGCGCCGCAAGACCAATCGGATTGAAATTCGCTGATCAGAAGATCAGCGCTGCCAGGAAGGCCGATGCCGGGGGCTGGAGTTTATTCTTGGGTGGCTTTTACTTCGTCGGTAACGACGACGAATTTGGTGAGGTTTGCCTGGCCGAAGGATGTGGTGATGGCGACATCGGACGCGTCGCGGCCCGCGGCCATCAAGATTCGGCCGACACGCGGCCGATTGTGACGCGCATCGACGGTCCACCAGCGGCCATCGAGAAACACCTCGAACCATGCGCTGAAGTCCATCGGCGAAGGCACAGGCGGCACGCCGATGTCCCCGAGGTATCCGGTTGCGTAACGCGCCGGAATATTCAGGCAGCGGCAGAAAGTGATCGCCAGATGTTGAAAATCGCGGCAGACGCCGATCCGATCCGTGTAAACCTCCAGTGCGGTTCGAGTGGAACTGGCGTGATGATAGCCGAATTCAACATGATCGTGTACCCAGTCGAGGACGGCCTGCACACGCGCCCAGCCGGGGTCAAGCGATCCAAAAAGATCGGTGGCGATGTAAGACATGCGGTCGACTTCGCAGTAGCGGCTGTTCAGCAGGTAAATCAGATTTTCGGCAGGTACTCCCTGAACGGGTTGCTGCCGCGCGTTTGGATTGACCTCGTCGGGTTCGCCGGAATCTTCGATTAAAGTGGAATTCCAAAGCCGCAGTTTCCCGGCGGACGCAAGAAAGCGCGCACACTTGTTTCCGAAGCGGTCCAGGTATTGTTCGATGTCCACGGCGGGTTCGACGCAAAGGTCGTCTGACTCGCGCAAATCGCGCTCGCGCGATGGGTGGACATTGAGGAGGGCCACGATTGCGACCGGCTGCGGAATCGAGAACTCGATGTCATACCCGAGCCGGATCAACATGACGAATAGTAGCAAATCGTCGGAGTCGCGCGTAGGGAAACCGCGGTTGAAAGTCGATCCGTGAGGCTTGGGAAGGCTCCTCGGCGAGTTTCAGGTCTTTCCGGCACGCAGGTGCATCTTTAGATAAGCACGAGGGCTACAATTCTCGGCTGATGCTGGCGTTTCCTGAGCGGAGGTGATATGCGCTTTATCTTCCTGGGTCTGGCGCTGTTCTTCATTTTCATCTGGGTGATCGCGTTCATTGCATTTCACGTGGCGGGATTCCTGATCCATGCGCTG
>JASHRM010000218.1 GCA_030037315.1 Candidatus Acidiferrales bacterium | reverse complement strand
TTCAGGTCTATTTTCCCATCTAACCCACCGGCCCATCCAAATGGAGGCAGAATGAAGCGGCTCGCGTATCTTGCTGTGCTCTCGTTGTGCCTAGCCGCGACGGCCGTGCGAGCACAGGCCCCCACTCGAGCGAAACGGTTCACGAATGACGACGTGATCGGCATGGTGCAAGCGGGCCTTTCGGATGATGTAATCATCGCGAAAATCCGCAGTGAGAGCGCCGCAGGTGCGGGCGTGGCTTTATTTGATACGAGCGTCGATGGATTGAAGGCTCTGAAGGCTGCGCACGTTTCGGATGCCGTAATCAAGGTGATGATCGACCCGGCTCCTCCTCCGGCGCCCATCGTCGCGGCCGCGGCTGCGATCACGGTCGATCCGAATCTGCCGCCGCCGGAGGTGGGCGTTTATTGGAAGGATGGAGCATCGTTCTCGCTGATTGAGGGCCAAGCCATCGCTCAGACAAAAGTAGGTGGCAGGGCAGGGAGCTATTTCACCGATGGCATCCGGAATCAACACTGGGATGCGTACCTCGACGGCCCGACTTCCCCGAATATCGTCAAAGACCGCCGGCCTGATTTTTACTTTTATGTGCCTGACGGCTACGACTCGTCTGACTACACGCTCATCAGTCTCAACAAGAAGGGCAACCGGCGCGAATTTCAGATCGGTTCGTTTGGCGGCGTGAGCGGTGGGAAGACAGGCGTAAAGCGCGATAAGGAAGTTGTCTTCAAGGCGCAGCACGTCGGCATCAGGACCTACCACGTGACTCTCACCGACGACTTGAAGCCCGGCGAGTATGCGTTCTTCATGGCCACAGGCATGTCCGAAACGATGGCGGGAGCCAAGGGAGGGAATCGCTCAGGCGGCGCTGCGACCGGCCGCGTTTATGATTTCAGCATTCCCGAGTGATTTGTCTTTGCTTTTTCTTCGCCTATGTGATAAGCTCCCAATATTAATGGACAAGCTGGCGCACTCTGCTAGAATCGGGCCGCCTTCCGCGGCGGTTCTCCCCGTTTCGCGGCAGGACCTAAACGAAATCCCCTTCGAGGTGTATACAAATGGACGAAAAGTCTAAGAATCTGGATTTGGCGATTTCGCAGATCGAGAAGCAGTACGGCAAAGGCTCGATCATGCGCCTGGGCACGCGTGACGTGCTGGTTCCCGTCAGCGTAATCCCCACCGGCTCGATCTCAATTGACGCGGCGCTGGGCGTCGGCGGTTTTCCGCGCGGCCGCGTGATCGAAGTTTACGGCCCTGAGTCCGGCGGCAAAACGACCCTTACGCTACACGTGATTGCCGAAGCGCAAAAGGCCGGCGGCATCGCGGCGTTCATCGACGCCGAACACGCGCTCGACCCTGTCTACGCGCGCAAGCTCAATGTAGATGTGGACGATCTTCTCGTTTCGCAGCCGGACAATGGCGAGCAGGCGCTCGAAATCGCCGAAGCGCTGATCCGTTCGGGTGGCGTGGATGTTGTTGTCGTAGATTCAGTAGCCGCCCTGGTACCCAAGGCCGAACTCGAAGGCGAAATGGGCGAGCCGCAAATGGGTTTGCAGGCGCGCCTCATGTCCCAGGCGCTGCGCAAGCTGACCGCGATTGTTTCGAAGTCGCGGACCTGCCTGATTTTCATCAACCAGATCCGCGAAAAGATCGGGGTGATGTTCGGCAATCCGGAAACGACCACAGGCGGCCGCGCGCTGAAATTTTATTCGTCGATTCGCGTCGATATTCGCCGCATCCAGTCGATCAAGGACGGCGATCGCGTGGTCGGCTCGCGCACTCGCGCGAAAGTGGTGAAGAATAAGGTAGCCGCGCCGTTTCGCGAAGCCGAGTTCGACATTATTTACGGCGAAGGCGTTTCGCGCGAAGGCGACCTGCTCGACCTCGGCGTGACGAAGGGTTTGCTGGAGAAATCCGGCACCTGGATTTCTTACAAGGGCGAGCGGCTGGGTCAGGGCCGCGAAAATGCGCGCCTTTTCCTGCGCGAGCACACCGATATTCGCGACAAGATCGAGCATGACTTGCGCAAGGCTCTGGGCCTGCTGCCGCACGCAGCGGATGAGTCGAAAAAGGCGGCCAGCGACGGCGATAAGCCCGCGGCAAAAGCGGCCGTCGCCGCGGGTCAAGGCCGCAATTCGCGCTAGATCTTCGCTGTGAATTGCACAATAGGAACGGCCTACGCCGACGCTTTCCCCGCGCGTGGGAATCCCGGGCTGGCCATCACCTCTTCGCTTTGAGCTCGGTGGCGGTCGCAATGCGACGCGGTCATCAGTAGCCACTGATAGCAATCCAGTTCGCCAAATACCGGGTGGGGAAAGAAGTGCCGGCGCAGATCCGCCTGTGTGCTTTCCGCGAATTCGCGCGTGCGCTTCCTGTTTGCTTCAAAGTTCGACAAAAGCTCTTCGCGTGAACTCTGCCCTTTGGGCTCCAAAAATTCCGGCGCCTTGAACCGCGTGATGCGCCCCGCCACGTCGGCCATCAAGTCTTGCTCGTTGCCTTCTTTCGCGCTGCGTTTGGTGTGGTCCGGGCCCTTTGCAACAGCATCCTCAACCCGCTGCAAGACGCGGCTTTCCACGGTGGTGAGATGTTCGATACATTCGCCCACGGACCATCGATCAGGCGCCGGCCGGTACGCGAGCTGTTCACTCGTCAGCCCCTGCGCCATCTTCAGCAAACGTTCGCGCGATGCCGCAAGTTGATTTAGAAGTTCCTCTCGCTCTGCGTTCGTCATGTTGATCTCCAGCTGAGGTAAGTTCCGGAATCATACTTCCAGGGCAAAGAAAGTTCCAGCATGCTTGTCGGTCAGAGGCATTCGAATAAAGATCGGCGTGCGATTTCGGAAGAATTGCCCCATCGGCTCACTGTTTCGCCTTCCGAAACCATGGAAAATTTGCCTAGCATTCCTATTGCGCAGCCGCGTGCAATTTTCCTAAACTGAGCAACGGCTTCCGCCACAATGAGTTTCGGCATCTAAAAAACGAATATGCAAACGGCCCCACGTCTTCGTGATTTGGTTTCGCTGTTGTGTCTTGTTTTGATTGGAAGCATCGGAGTCGCTTTCGGCGCGAAGGCTGCCCGCCCAACCCGTCATCCCGTTCGGCGCCACACTGTTTTTACTCCTTACGATCCGGAAAAAGACGACGTAACTCAGTACGACGATCCCGTAGTGCGGCAAATCGCCGTAGGCGCGCTGGGCCATGAAAAAGGCTCGGTGCTGGCTGTCGATCCGACCAACGGACGAATTCTCGCAATCGTCAATCAGAAGATGGCGTTTTCCTCGGGCTTCGAGCCTTGCTCTACGATCAAGCCATTCGTCGCTCTCGCCGGTCTCGAAGAAGGCGTAATCACCCGCGATACGATGATCAGCGTGGGCAATCGTCGCTACATGGCGCTCACAGAGGCCATGGCTCACTCCAATAATAAATATTTTGAAGAAGTCGGCACGCGCCTCGGATTCGATCGCGTGTTGAAGTACGACGCGCTGCTTGGACTGGGGCAGCGTGTTGGCTACAACATTCCCGAGGAGCAGCCGGGTTCGCTTCCACCATCGCCGCCCCTGTTTGGCGGGGTCGCTCGCATGTCCAGTTTCGGCGAAGGCATCCGCATCACTCCCTTCCAGCTTGCATCGCTGGTGGCCATGCTCGCGAACGGCGGCACTCAGTATTATTTGCAATATCCTCGCACTGAAACCGACCGCGCCACTTTCGTTCCGCGTGTTCGCGAACAGTTCGATATTGCTCCGCTGCTTCCAGATCTTCGCGAAGGCATGCTCGCCGCCGTTCTATATGGCACTGCGAAGCGCAGTTACGATCCTGATGGCGAGCAGGATCTTGGCAAGACTGGCACCTGCAACGATGAAGGTCTCGGCGGAAGGCTTGGCTGGTTCGTTTCCTATGCGGATCAGGCGCATCCGAAAATTGTGCTGGTCGTCTTGCTGCATGGCGGCGCGCGCATTATCAGCGGACCGCACGCCTCCGAAATCGCCGGACGCATCTACCGCGGCCTTTACTCCCACAATTATTTTGCCAACGTCGACGCCATCGACGACCGAAGCGTCCAATACAGCGCATTCTCAGCCGCATCTCGTTAGCATTCGCGTGGGCTGGGCGCATTTGCCCATCACACCTGTTTTTCCGTTTCGCGAATGCTGCGCAAGCCCGCTTGCGCGTGATGCCTCGCGCGGTGTATACGTCACTCGCACAAATTTTTCTGGGCAACGGGGGAATCCATGAAGGTTCGCGGCGGCTTGTCGATTCTTGTCGCTATTTCCGTATTTTCGTTTGTGACTGTGACCACGCGCGCGCAACAAGCGTGCGAAGGCCTCACTTCGTTGAAGCTGCCCAATGCCACGGTGAAATCGGCGACATCCGTGGATCCGCCGCCCGATCTCGTGATCCCGGTTCCAGCGGGGCCTGCCGGACCGGGCCTCGATCTAAAAATATCCGTGCCGTTTTGCCGGGTTATCGCAGTTTCCACGCCTTCGAGCGATTCGGAAATCCACTTTGAAGTGTGGCTGCCTCCCGCATCCGTTTGGAACGGGAAATTCGAAGGCGTGGGTAATGGCGGTTTCATTGGACAAATCGGATATGGCGCCCTGGCGACGGCGCTGAAGCGCGGCTATGCCACGGCGGGCAGCGACACCGGGCACGCTTCTGGCAATGATGAAAGCTGGGCTCTAGGGCATCCCGAAAAACTGATCGACTGGTCGTACCGCGCTGTCCATGAAATGACGGCTGATTCAAAGCTGATCATTCGCGCGTTCTACGGCAAGCCAGAAAAGCTCGCCTATTGGAACGGCTGCTCCACCGGAGGCAAGCAGGGGCTGACGGAAGCGCAACGCTATCCCGACGATTACGATGGAATCATCGCAGGCGCGCCTGCCAACTACATCACTCATCTCCAGGCCGGATCGATTTACCTCAGCTGGGTTGCGCTGAAGGATGGCATGAACTCGCCCAGCTATATTCCGCCGAGCAAATATCCTGTTCTGCACAAAGCCGCGCTGGCCGCTTGCGATTCGAAAGACGGCGTGACGGATGGCGTGATCGAAGATCCCACGCGCTGCCCGTTTGATCCCAAGACGATTCAGTGCTCAGGTGCGGATGGCGCTGACTGCCTGACGGCGCCGCAGGTCGAAACCGCCCGGCTGATTTACGCGGGCGCAAAATATGCCGATGGCAAACAGATTTTTCCGGGCTTTGAACCCGGCAGTGAACTCGGATGGGGCGGCATGGCCGCCGGGCCAGAGCCGATCAGCATCGGCAACGGTTTCTTCAAGTACATGGTCTTCGGCAACCCCGATTGGGACTTCCGCACGCTTAATGTCAGCCGCGACACGCGCACCGCGGACCAGAAACTCGGGTCAATCGTCAACGCCATTGATCCTAATTTGCAAGCGTTCAAAGCGCACGGCGGGAAAATCATCAGCTATCACGGTTGGGCCGACACGGCAATCGCGCCGATGAACAGCATCCATTATTACGAATCGGTTACCGCTGCGATGGGTGGCGCCAAGAAAACGGACGATTTCTATCGGCTATTTATGGTCCCTGGCATGGGCCACTGCGCGGGGGGCCCCGCTCCGAACACGTTCGATTCGCTTTCGGCGCTCGAATTGTGGCGTGAAAGAAAGGTGCCGCCCGATCAGCTGGTCGCGTCGCACTCCACGAATGGCACCGTGGACGAGACGCGGCCTCTCTGTCCGCATCCGCAAGTCGCCATTTATAAAGGCACGGGAGACACGAACAACGCTACGAATTTCGTTTGCGGCAATCCTAAGTGGTAGCTGGCATCCCATCAGGAAACATGGGTGACCGCTTAACGGCCCCTTCTTGGACGCCTACGGCGGTCATACTGATTGTTTCCGTCTAGGGCGTTTTGTACCGCTTCTTGAATCCGGGCGTCCAGGCTTTGTAGGGTCTCCTGATGCAGACGGCGCGACGCTTCGGACATTTCCGCGATTTGCTGCGCAATCTTCTGCACGAGAGGCCCGGTCATTCGGTCGAAAGAAGCTCGGACGGCCTGCTCGATGATGTTCAACGTAATGTGATCATTCGTGAGGTTCGGTCTTGCAATGGGTTCACTGGCAAGAGGCTTCAAATCTGCGCTCGCTGGAATTTCAGTAGCGTCCCACGAAGTCGTCAGCCCCAAACTCTTCGTCGAAGTTATTTCCGTCACCGAAGCGGATGCGCTGGCTATCTCCATTATGGGTTCGGATTCACCAGGCAGCGGGAACCAGTCGTCCGGCGGGTTCGCAACATTCCAAATGTTCCCCGGGGTTTCGAACTGAACGCCGATTTGCAGTGGATCCCGTGATTGCCGGGGCCGCTGAAGCCATACGACCGTCGCATGGACGATGCGCGGCGGTTGCATCCGGTTCTGCCGCGGCACCTCCAATGTAACCATCGACCCCCTGGGCGCGTAGTGCCTCGCCTCATACTTGCAGCCGTGGCAACTCACCATCACCGTGCGCGTGTTTTCCGTAAAGGGCTCGTGGAGAGCATCGACGCCCATTACCTTGATAGGCAAAGCGATCACGATGCGCTTGCTGCGCCGCTTCTCAGCGCCTTTGGAATCCTCCGTATGTAAGGATGCAGCGGCGCTTTCTGCTGTGATCTGGTGGCTTTTCACGCGAGACTTGGCCGTTTCTGTTATTTCGGATGAACTCCAAAATCATATCACCCTGCCATTTTCTGTCCGGTTGCTTTCCTGGTGTCGGTGTGAAAAGTGACAACGGTCCGTCCAATTCCTTGGGCGAAAATTCGGGAACTTTCGGGTCTCGGCAGGCAACCTTCCACGGGTAGACTTGCATTACCCCTGCCGCTCATTCGGACCTGTCCGTTCTGATAGGATTGTGTCCCTTCGGTGCGGAAATCCGTGTATTGGAGCACCCCAGCCCGTTTTTCATAATGGCGGCGTTGAATGAGCCGGTTGGCATTAACCGGCAGCGGCGCTTAAGGTCAGCGGTTCGACGGCGTGCCGCAGCAACTTGGAGGCACATCATGCTTGGACTCATCCTAATCATCGTCTTGTTACTGGCGCTCGTGGGTTCGGTTCCGCGGTGGCCCTACAGCCGTGAGTG
>JASHRM010000217.1 GCA_030037315.1 Candidatus Acidiferrales bacterium | reverse complement strand
CGCGATCTCGAATGTTCAATTTCGTGAGGGCAACGCCTTTGATGTTTTGAAGGAATACGACGAGGCGGACAGGCGATTTCAGATGGTCATTCTCGATCCGCCGGCATTCGCAAAAAACCGCGACAGCGTCCCGGCAGCCAGGCGCGGCTATAAGGAAATCAATCTGCGAGCCCTCAGGCTGCTTAAGCCGGGCGGTTACCTTCTAACCTGCTCTTGCTCCTACCATGTAACAGAGCCACTGTTTCTCCAGATCGTTGCCGAAGCCGCCAACGACGCGAAGCGAATGACCGCGGTTGTGGACCGCCGAACGCAAGCTCAGGATCACCCCATTCTTCTGACGATGCCCGAGACCCATTACCTTAAGTGCTTGATCTTTAAAGTGTTAGCCTAGTCTGGCGAATTCTGCGGCCCCCCGCCCTCCCTTCTCAAAGACCTTGACAGTATAACGCTCATATAATATGATCCTGTTGTGCTAGTACATAGCCCGACAATTTCAGGAGGATCGAAAAGTGAGTTCAATTACGCGATGGGACCCGTTTCACAACCTTGCCGCCTTACAGGATCAGGTAAATCGGCTGTTTCAGAGTTCGGGCCGGTCCGAGCAGTCGATGACGACTTGGGCCCCGGCTGTGGACATTTACGAGACTGAGAACGAATTGGTCTTGAAGGCGGACTTGCCGGACATCAGCGATAAGGATCTCGATGTCCGCATCGAGAACAATATGCTGACGATTTGCGGCGAGCGCAAGTTCGAGCAGAAGGTGAACGAAGATAATTACTTGCGTGTCGAGCGCACCTATGGATCGTTCAGCCGGAGCTTCAGCCTCCCGAGCACCGTCAACAGCGAGGCGATCAAGGCGGAATACAAGAACGGCGTGTTGACGATCGAGCTGCCGAAGCGTGCTGAGTCCAAGCCGAAGCAGGTGAAAGTTAACGTAGCAGCCAACAACAATTAATCGCCGGTTTCAGATATCCAGGGCCAGCGGCCGAGCCGCTGGCCTTGGGGCGTTCCGCCGAAGATTTCAAGTTTTGAAGCAAAGTGAGAAAATCAGACCATGCTGCGATTTGACAAGCTGACCGTTAAGGCCCAAGAAGCCATTCAGGCTGCCCAGGAGATGGGGGCCAGGTCCGGACAGCAATTGATCGAGCCGCTTCACCTTCTGTGGGCGTTGGTAGCGCAGGGAGACGGAGTGGTGCCGCCGCTTCTTGAGAAGCTTGGCGTGTCGCCGGCGAGCCTGGCGAGTGAAATTGAAAAACAGATCGAGCGGCTGCCTAAGGTTTCTGGCGCCGCGCAGCAGTCACTGAGCCAGTCCGCAAACCAAGTGCTCGAGCGCGCGTTCGATGAGGCGCAGCGTCTCAAAGACGAATACGTTTCGACCGAGCACATTCTGCTTGGTATCGCTGCGTCCGACCGCGATCCCGCAGGGCAGATTCTTGCGCGGCACGGCGCAAGTCACGACGCGATTTTGCAGGCGATGGCCACGATTCGCGGGAGCCATCGCGTTACTTCGCAAAATCCGGAAGGGACTTACCGCGCGATCGAGCAATACGCGCGCGATCTGACGGAACAGGCCCGCCGAGGGAAGCTCGATCCGGTGATTGGCCGCGACGAGGAGATCCGCCGAGTGATGCAGATCCTTGCTCGCCGGACCAAAAATAACCCCGTACTGATTGGCGAGCCCGGCGTGGGGAAAACCGCCATTGTAGAAGGGTTGGCGCAGCGCATCGTTTCAGGCGACGTTCCCGAAGTTCTAAAGCCGAAGCGCATAGTTGCTCTCGACTTGGCAGCTCTGGTCGCCGGAGCGAAGTATCGAGGTGAATTCGAAGATCGCCTGAAGGCCCTGCTCAAAGAGGTCACTGAATCCGATGGGCAGATAATCCTTTTTATCGACGAGCTGCACACATTGGTTGGGGCGGGAGCTGCGGAAGGGTCGATGGATGCCTCCAACATGCTCAAGCCGGCTCTGGCCCGCGGCGAACTGCGAGCCATCGGCGCGACGACCCTAAACGAATATCGCAAGTATATTGAGAAGGACCCTGCACTGGAGCGCCGCTTTCAGCCCGTGATGATTGGCGAGCCGTCGGTGGAAGACACGATCGCCATTTTGCGCGGTTTAAAAGATCGCTATGAAGTTCATCATGGTGTTCGTATCAAAGACGCAGCGATCGTGTCGGCTGCCATGCTTTCCGAGCGCTACATTACCGATCGATTCCTGCCCGATAAAGCCATCGACCTGGTGGATGAAGCCGCCGCTGGCCTGCGCATGGAAATCGACTCACTGCCGACTGAAATCGATGAGATCGAGCGCCGCATCATGCAGCTGGAAATCGAGCGGCAGGCGTTGCGCAAGGAATCTGATGCGCATTCGAAAGAGCGCTTGAAGGAAATCGAAAAGGAGCTCGCCGGACTCGGCGAACAATCGAACGCGCTGAAAGGCCATTGGCAAACCGAAAAAGACGCGATCGGGCGTATTCGCAAACAGAAGGAAGCGATTGATCGCCTGAAGACTGAAGAGCAGCGTTTCGAGCGAGCCGGCGAGCTTTCTCGCGTGGCTGAAATCCGATACGGCAAACTGGCGGCAGCTGAAAAAGAGTTGAAAGCCGCGCAAGACCGGCTGGCCGATCTGCAAAAAGATCACCCGATGCTGAAGGAAGAGGTGGGCGAAGAAGAAATCGCCAAGATCGTGAGCAAGTGGACCGGGATTCCGGTGGGTCGCTTGCTCGAGGGCGAAGTCCAAAAACTGGTCCACATGGAAGAGCGCCTGCGGCAGCGCGTGGTGGGTCAGGATACAGCGCTCGGGAGCGTCGCCAATGCGATTCGGCGAAGCCGCTCGGGTCTCAGCGATCCGCATCGTCCGATCGGGTCGTTTCTGTTCCTGGGGCCGACAGGCGTTGGCAAAACGGAACTGGCTCGCGCGCTTGCGGAGTTTCTATTTGACGATGAACGCGCAATCATTCGCCTGGATATGTCCGAATACATGGAAAAGCATTCGGTAGCGCGTATGATTGGCGCGCCTCCGGGCTACGTGGGCTACGAAGAGGGCGGCCAGCTCACCGAACAGGTGCGCCGGCGTCCATATTCGGTGGTATTGCTGGATGAAATTGAGAAGGCCCATCCGGATGTTTTCAACGTACTGTTGCAAATTCTTGAGGACGGCCGTCTGACTGACGGCAAGGGCCGCACCGTCGATTTCCGCAATACGGTCATCATCATGACTTCAAACGTTGGATCGACGGCGATCTTCGAACTTTCTGAAAAGGATCCGAAGGCAGCGCGAGATCAAGCGATGGCGGCGTTGCGGGAAATTTTCCGGCCGGAATTTCTGAACCGAATCGACGACATCGTGATGTTCCGCCCGCTTGGGAAGGATCAGATCGGCCGCATCATCGAGCTGCAAATGCAGCGTGTGGTGAAGCTTCTTGCGGAGCGGCACGTGACGCTGCACCTGACCCCCGCGGCAAAGGCTTTGCTGCTCGCCGAAGGCTATGATCCGGCTTACGGAGCGCGCCCGATGAAACGTGCGATTCAAAAGCTGATTCAGGATCCGCTGGCGTTGAAGATTCTTGATGGGGTCATCAAGCCGGGTGATGATGTTGAAGTCGACGCGGATAAGAAGACGGGCGAAATGCAGTTCCGCCGCGGAACTGCGAAAGCCGGCGCGGCCTAAGCTGCGACGAGGAAGAAACATGAGAACTTTCAAGACGGCATTTTTGCTAACAGCGTTGACGCTGCTGCTGCTATTTCTTGGCGAGTTTCTCGGCGGCCGCAGCGGACTGACGATGGCGCTGATTCTTGCCATCCTCATGAACGGCACCGCGTATTTCTTCTCGGACAAGATCGCGTTGATGTCCAGCGGCGCGCGGCCGATTTCGCGCGAGGAAGCGCCACGCCTCTATGCCGTGATGGAACGGCTTGCGGGCAAAGCGAACTTGCCTATGCCGAAGCTGTATCTGATCCCTCAAGCGGCGCCGAATGCTTTTGCCACGGGCCGCAATCCGAACCATGCTTCCGTTGCCGTGACCCAAGGGCTCTTGGACTTGATGGACGATGAAGAGCTCGAAGGCGTGATTGCGCATGAGCTTTCCCACGTGCGGAATTACGACATTCTAACTTCTTCAATCGCGGCAACGATCGCGGGCGCGATTACCTGGGTAGCGCGTATGGGCTTTTGGTTTGGCGGTGGTGATGACCGCGAGCGGCAAGGCGGAGGATTGATCGCGCTGGTGATGCTGATCGTGGCCCCCTTGGGCGCCCTGTTGCTGCAACTCGGCATTTCGCGGCAGCGCGAGTATCAAGCCGACGCTTCTGGCGCAAAAATGGTCGGCCATCCATATGGCCTGGTGCGCGCTCTTGAGAAGCTCGGCGCGTATAACAAAAGGATCCCGATGGATATTTCGCCAACCACTTCAGCGCTTTGCATCGTTGCGCCATTGACCGCACGCCAGTTCCTGAGCGGCTTGTTTAGTACGCACCCACCTCTTGCGGACCGCATCGCGCGGCTTCAGAACATGACGATCACGCGGTAACGCCGTTCGCGGCACGCCCGTCGTCAACCTTGGAACCACCGGGCACTCCTGATCTCGCCGCGACTTCTCTGTTCTGCCAAAACAGTTAAATTCCCTCCCGCGGGTTGTCTAGTTGGTGACTGGGCAGAAACCATTAAGGCCGCGTAAAAATTGCCCGAGTGTCTACCAGCCCCCACCCTGCCCAAAAGTACAGGTGGTCCTCAAACGCGTGATGGTAAATAACTTACGGCGACGTTGCCGCTTGGCAAGGTTTGGTTCGGCGCGTGCATCTTGTACCGGCGGCAAGGGTTTCCCACGGAGGAAAGAGAATGATCGACGAAAAGCAGGAAGTAATTCACGAGGATGGCACGCCGCGCTGGGTGGGTTTCGCGGTAATCGCGCTGGCGATCGTTTCATTGGTAGCTCTCGGGTTCGGTTGGTCGGCGACAAACCGCTCGAAGCAGCTCCAGCAGGATCTCTCGGGCCAGTCAACACAAATCAAGCAGAATAACGATGTCTTGGCGCAGCGGCTGGCCAAAGCGGAAGACACGAACGCACAGCTACAAGGCGAGCTGAGCGTGGTTACCGACAAGATGAAGCTGACGGAAACTGAGCTGAGCCGCGCCCGCCAGCAGGCCAAGAAAATCAAGGAGGACGACGCGAAGGAGCTATCTGATCTTCAGAACAATATGAACGGGCAGCTCGCGGCGAAAGCCAGCGTTGATGACGTCAACAAGCTGGGAACGGACGTCACCGGCGTGAAGTCCGATCTCGAAGCGGAGAAGAACAATCTGCAGATGACCCGTGGCGAGTTCGGCACCCTGATCGCGAAGAACCACGATGAAGTAGAGGAACTTCGCCGCCTGGGTGAGCGCGACTACTATGAGTTCACGATCGACAAGAAGAATACCCGCGAAAAAGTGGGCGATCTGATGGTCGAGCTCCGTGGAGTGAACGAGAAAAAGAACCTTTACACGGTGGCTATCTATGTGGACGACAACCGCTACGAGAAGAAGAACCGTTCGGCTAACGAGCCGATCTACTTCTTCACGCACGGTTCACGCGCTCCACTTGAATTCACCGTGAACTCGATCGGGAAGGATAAGATCAGCGGCTACCTGAGCGTGCCAAAGGTAAGCAGCACCCACGCGCAAGCCTCAGGGGAGTAAGAAACCTTGCCAAGCCGCGCCGGTTAGGGCGTGGCAGCCGGTGAAACTCAAAGGGCGTCCGTTGCGGCGGGCGCCCTTTCTTTTTATCTGGACTATTCCGATTTGCTGAGGGCGCGCATTTTGCGGCTGAGAAAGCGCTTGGCCAGCGCGGGAAGCTGATCGTGCGGCAGTTTTCCCTGTTCGTACAACTTGACCTTGGCCTTCGCGGCTTTGCGCCTGCGACGCTGGCGCTTTTGCGCGACGTAACGCTTGTCGTATGACATCTTTCCTCCAAAACAGCGAAGAATGATTGTAGCGGAGAAGGCAACGGATGCAAGGTCCGCTGTGATTTTGCCGGGGAATTCCTCTAGCATATTCAATATCCGTTGAGCGGATTTCCGAGCCTATGCGGACCATCGCCATACACGCTGCGCGCATCCTTACGCCCGAGGAAGAAATAGAAGATGGGGTAATCCTCGTTGAGGGTACGCATATCGCGGCGATTGGACACCGCGACGAGCTCCGATTGCCTGCGGACACTGTTGATTACGTTGCGGCGGGCATGACCGTTGTTCCGGGATTTGTCGACCTGCATATCCACGGCGCGGGTGGCCACGACGTGATGGAGGCGAATGCCCGGGCACTTGACCGCATCGCCTCGACCGTTGCGCGATGCGGCACCACTTCGATTGTGGCCACGACGGTGACCGCGCCCACCGAAGACACTTGCCGCAGCCTCGCAGGCATCGCGCGGTACATCCGCAATCGGCAGCAAGTTGACGAAAACGCGGAAGACCGTCCGCTGGCTGCGGAAATTCTCGGAATACACCTGGAAGGACCGTTCCTCAGCAAGACAAGGCGTGGCGTGCATCCGCCGGAGGCGCTGGCAGCCCCTTCGGTCGATCTGCTGCATAAATTCCTGGATGCGGCCGACGACCTGGTCCGCATCGTGACGATCGCTCCCGAGCTGCCGGGCGCGCTTGAGCTGGTCGAGGCTGTCGCGGCGCTGAAAATGGTGGCTGCGCTCGGACATACGGATGCGGATTACGATCAGGCTCGCGCAGCGATTCAACGTGGCGCGCGCCACGCTGTGCATACCTATAACGCGATGCGGCCGTTCACACATCGCGATCCGGGTGTCATCGGCGCGGTGCTGACCGATCCCGAGGTAACTGCCGAAATTATTGCCGACGGAATTCACGTGGCCGCGGCGGCGATTCAAGTGCTGATCGGAACCAAAGGGTTCGACACGGTTCTGCTGGTGAGCGACGGTATCGCAGCTACCGGCATGTCCGATGGGAACTACCGCCTCGGAAACTTCGAGGTACGAGTCGAAGGCGGCGTTTGCAAGAACTCTGAAGGCAAGCTTGCGGGCAGCACGCTCACGCTCGACCGCGCCATTCGCAACCTGGTGGCGATTGGTGTGCCGTTCAAGGATGCATTGCGTATGGCGACGATACTCCCCGCGCGGCGACTTGGACTAGCGGGCAAAAAGGGAATCATTGCCGTCGGAGCGGACGCGGATCTTGTAGCACTGACGCCGGACATGCGCGTTTCTGGCGTAATGACCCGCGGCGCGGGACTTGTGTGACGCATGCGATTCGAATGCGAAATTCCAATTGAGGAATACGTCTCGGCGCAAAAGCTCTTTCACCGCGGGCGCAATCGCAGGCGCATTCGGTCCGGGGTTCTGTGGATTTTCCCGGTGCATTTTTTCTTCAGCGTAGGCATTCGCCAAGAGACTTCCGAATTAGCGGCAATTCTACTTTCGGTCACCGGGGTTTGGTGGATTTATGCGGGCGCAGCTGGTTTTTTCGCCGGCAGGTAGTATCGTCGCTGGTACCGACCGCACTCCGGACTGGCGGAGAAAGTTTTTATAGCTGGCGTCACCGGGGAGGGACTCGAAGTGACCGGGATAATGTGAAAACGAACGGGTATTTGTTTTTGGTTCTACTTCAGTGTTTTTCATTTTTGGTGAGAAATATTTGGATGCCGAACAACCAGCAGAGCTTCGAAGACCGGCCAGCATGGAAGCTGCCTTGCAGGATGGCTATGGCTTCTGTGAGTTCAAAGGAATTTTCAATTCAGAGGCGAGCAGGTAAGGATCAAACGGGCTGCATGCGAAGTAGCGGCCGTCGATTTCAATGGTGGGTACTTTGCGCCGGCCGTTGTTGACGCGAAGCAC
>JASHRM010000216.1 GCA_030037315.1 Candidatus Acidiferrales bacterium | reverse complement strand
GCGTCTGCTTTGGGAGCAGAAGGTCGTCGGTTCAAGTCCGACCGCCCCGACCAAAGCCAAACAGGTCCAGCCCGGAGACATAGGTGACAGATCGTACCTAAGACATGGGTAACACTTTCGGCCCGAACGGATTTTCGAGCGGCTCGACCACTCGCGTCTCCAGATCAAAGTAGCCCAAGTCGTAGTCCATAAAGCTGACCAGCCAGATGTCCTCATGGACTTCTTTGATGCCGACGGCTTGTCCCGCAAAGACCTGGCTCAAGTTGATCTTCTTGCTGCCCAGACAAATGCGCCCGCACTGCGTGACGACGATCGTCTTGTCGTGGAAGGGATACTCGAGGTCCGGCAGGCCGGTGTAGGGACGGCGGGACGGGCGGTAGACGTCGGCCGGACATTGCATAGCCAGCGCTTCGTGCGGCCGCTCAGTGTTGAAGGTCGCGAGAAAGGCGTCAAAGCGGGCTTGCTGCTGGAGGAAGTTGGCCGCGGCGGGTTTGGTGGCTTCTTTCTTGAGCGTGAGGTGCATGCGTTCATGCCGGCCGTTCTGGTGAGGCCGGCCGGGCCGGATGCGTTCGATGCCAATGCCGAGGCGGAGCCACCAGACGGCCAGCCGGCTCAAGTGAAAGAGGGCATGGGCGGACGAGAAGGGGACGCCGTTATCGCTGCGGATGTTGGCGGGGAGCCCGTGCTCGTGAAAGAGCCGCTCAAACACGGTAAAGGCATAGGTTTCTTGGGTGGAGGGCAACGCGTCGCAGGCGAGCAGAAAGCGGCTGGCGTGGTCGGTGACCGTGAGCGGATAGCAGTACTGGTGATTTCCCAGCAGGAACTCGCCCTTGTAATCAGTGCACCAGAGCTCATTGGGCCGCTGACCCAACGACAGAGCTGTTCCCTGAGCCCGACGACGCAAGCGACCGCGGCGTTCGACGAGACCGTGGCGATCAAGCACCGCATGGATGGTGCTTTTGGCCGGGATGGGAACTCCGGAGAACCGGCGCAACAAGCGCTCACGGATTTTGCGAGCACCCCAGCTGGGGTGCTCACTCTTCACGTTCAGGATGTAGTTTTCCACCTGGAACGGAAGTCGGTTGGCGTAGCGATACGGACGTCGGCTTCTGTCCGTGAGCCCCTCTAGGCCGCATCCCTGATAACGATCGAAGATCTTGTAGCCGGTCTTGCGGGAGATTCCAAACTCCCTGCACAGTTCCGCCATCGCCTCGCCGGCTAGCCGGCGAGCTACAAACTGCAGTCTCTCATCCATTACCGAACACTCCTTCCAAGGCATCACTCCCTCCCCTCTAAGGGGAGAAGTGTTACCCATGTGTCCGGTACAATGTGTTACCTATGTCTCAGGCCGCTCTGAACGAATTTCCCGTCGGAGGTTGCGGTATGCTCGCAAAAATCTACGGCTCGCGCTGCTCGTTGAGGGTGACTGCGCTCGGAGTCGCGCTGCTGTTCGGCCTCGCTGGTGCTGGCTCATCGCAAGCGCAGGTGGCCGGGCCAAACGGGCAGCTGACCGCAGCGCAGGTAATCGATCTACAAAAGCGCTTTCAAGACGCCACGGTTGCGTGCGACGCCGCGACGATCGCAAAGCTGATGGCCGACGACGCGGTGTTCGTGCACGGCAACGCCCTAGTGCAAAGCAAGGCGGAGTTCGTTGCGGCTGCCACAGCGCGGCGATTTCGGATCTTTAAGTTTGAAATCACCGATCCTACAGTTGTCTTCTTTGACGGCGGGGCGATTGTCTCGGGGATCGAGGATATCGTGCTCGGGGCCCGCGCCGCCGGAGAGCAGGCCCAAAAAGTCCAAATGCGCGTTTCGGCCGTATGGGTGGCAAGGCCGGACGGATGGCAGTTGATTCTTAACCAGAGCACCCCTGTTCAACCGCTCGCGGGCCCGGCCGCAGCGACGGCGAATGCACCGTCGCACTGAACGCACGATGAAGGCGAGAAGTGAATGCGCGGAACGATACGGCCCGTCCCTCGGCGAATGGATGAGCTGACGCGCGAGAAGCATTATGAGAGCGAGAGATGTGCTTCGTGATTTCTGAGGAAAATTGACGATGACGGAACATGCTGAGACGGCGGTGGGCGGGAGGGAGTTGTTGCGGCACGCGGTTGCGACGGTGGCGTATCGCGGCGCGAAGGCGTTCCGCGGCGCTCCCGAAGATTTCGCGCGATTTCGCGCCGGCGAAACCACGCGCACACCCGCGGAAATTCTGGCGCACATTTGCGACGTGCTCGACTGGGGACTCTCGCTCGCGAAGGGCGCGCAGGCGTGGCACAAGTCCGAGCCGCAGCCGTGGAATGACGGCGTGCGGCGCTTTTTCAAATGCTTGCACGATTTGGATGAGCGGCTCGCGTCACCGGAGCCGCTGGGATGTCCTGTGGAGAAATTATTTCAGGCGCCGGTGGCGGATGCGCTGACGCACATTGGGCAGATTTCGATGCTGCGGCGACTGGCGGGGTCTCCCGTGCGCGGCGAAAATTATTTAGGCGCGGATATCGCGATTGGGCGCGTGGGAATTGATCAGGCGGCGCCGAAATTCGAATTCGATTGAGTCAAAGAGCGCGAGACCCGGATTTAGGCCGAATCATATTCAGGGACGAGGCGCCCTGCGCTGGCAAAGGGACTCGTATCGCGACGAGGCCAATGGACGCAAAGCGTGCCGGGCTAAAGGACCCGGCGCTACGTTCAAGTCTCGGAACGGAAAAGGAAGGTTGGCCGGGGGCTAGGCTGAGGGACCCGAGCCCGCCGGCCATTTCTCACCCATCTCCGCAGGGTTGGGTAAGAACTTTTTTGCGGATTGTGCGCCGCTGCAAATCAAGCAGCGGTTTCGTTGCTCCGCATGAATTCGTAACGTTCGATGGCGGCGGCGACTCCGATTTCGCCCGCATTTTCCGGGCTGCTTCGGAGCACGCGTCCCAGGCAGCGAACCCGCACGGGGCCGGCCTGGGTCAACTCGTGAGGCAGCGTCATCACGATTTCAACGGGCGATCCGCTTCTCAAGCCTTTCGGCAGGTGGAAGTAGATGCCGCGCGAACTTACCTCGCGCGATTCGGTGCTCGCCTCGCCAACAACATTTTCGTCCGTCCACCGGACAGTGAGCGGCAAGCGCATAAGAAATCGCCGCGATAAGCGTCTCTCTTTCAAGGACAACCCCTCCCAAGTTCGCGTTCAGAATACCGGCGCAGGAAATTCGAACCAATAGCGCAAGAGAACCAATTCCAGGTGGGAATTTCAGTACAGGAGTACTAGGAGTTCCTTAGGGCGAAGATCATAACTAAGCCTTGTTGCTGCAATGTTATGGGCATGTTTCTCTTGGCGAATTCGAGATTTCGCCCTCGCGGACAACGCAAAGAGTGCGGCACCCACGCTTAGAGAACGTGGATTTGAGTGCGGCGGTGCGCAACTTACTCGCTGGGCTCGAAACGCATCTCGCGAAAGAGTCTCTCAAAGGATAGGCCACCCGCCCCTTGTCGATGGCTATCTATTTAGAAGAATCTAATGATGGTAACTGCTTAACTGCAATCACATATCGATGAAATCCTGCCTTGGCTAGGCTCTCTGAACTTTCGTCCCGG
Source organism: Candidatus Acidiferrales bacterium (assembly GCA_030037315.1). GTDB lineage: Bacteria > Acidobacteriota > Terriglobia > Acidiferrales > UBA7541 > Palsa-295. The sequence goes on along the minus strand of JASHRM010000216.1, from coordinate 6,241 downwards.
AAAGTGCCGATGACGGTGACCTGTACTTCGTTTCGTCTGGAATGTTTTAGGAATCTGGCAATTTTCTTAAAGGCCCGACTACCGTTCTTTTCCAAGATCGGGACAAGTATCGGTGTAGAAATCGGCTTCATGAATATCCAGTCCGTACTTGGCCGTGAATTTCACGGTTCGTCCGAGATATTGATCGGGATGTTTAAACAGATCGCAAAACGTGATTGCGGGTACGTCATCAGCAGCAACAATCGTGGCTGTTGTGTGACGCGATACAGAAAAGTTCAGAAGCAATGCCAAAATCGGGATCACATTGAGCATCGCGGGCCCACTGTGGAGAGGCTAGGCTTGGTCGATGAGGCGGTGGTGGATGGCGTAGAGGGCGAGTTCGAGACGGTCGGACACGCCGAGCTTGTCGAAAATGTTGTGGAGATGATTCTTGACGGTCTGCTCGCTGATGAAAAGTTTTTCGCCAATTTCGCGATTTCGGAAACCCTGCGCAACGAGCTGCACGATTTCCTTTTCGCGCTCGCTCAGAAGCGGCTTTTCGCGGCGCTGGCCGGATTCCGAAGACTTTTTGAAGGCGTCAATCACCTCTGCAGTCATTCGATTATCGAGCCAGATTTCGCCGTCAAAAACTTTGCGGATGCTTTTTAAAAGAAGATCGCTGGCGGACTGCTTTAGAACCACGCCGCGAGCGCCGAGGCGCATCGCGCGGACCACGTCGCGATCGTCTTCCGCAGCGGTGAGAACGATCACGCGGGTGGGGAGCGAATCGAAGTTCACTTCTTCGAGGACGCCGAGGCCGTCTTTTTCGGGCATGCGGAGGTCCAGGAGCAAAATGTCCGGCTTGAATTTCGCCAGCATCTTGGTGCACTCGTTGCCGTTAGAGGCTTCGCCGATGATTTGGACGTCGTCCGCGCCTTCGAGCAGCTTGCGAAGGCCGTCGCGAAAGATCACATGATCGTCCGCAACCAGGATACGAATCGCCTGTTTCGATTTCGTCATATCAATTCAAGGGAATTTCAACCGTCAGACGTGCGCCATGGCCAGGATTCGATTCCACCGTGAGCGTCCCACCTACGCTGCGCGTGCGCTCCTTGATCGAAATTGGCCCTAAACGCAACCGGTCCAGCTCTTCGCTGGTGTAGCGCCCGGAGAAGCTGAACCCGCGACCGTTGTCGTCCACTACGAGAGAGACTCTCTCCTCGTCCTGTTCTAGTTTTACCACGACGTGGCTGGCACTCGCATGCTTTTTTACGTTGTGTAGTGACTCACGATATATCTGGAAAACCTCGCGGCAAATGCGGTCTGGAAGGCGCAAATCCTCGTCACTTACGAATAATTCGACGGCCATTCCCTGCTCGCTGCGGAAACGCTCGGCGAAACCAAGCATCAATTCGAGCATGTCCGCGCTTTCGACGCGGAGCGGGCGCAGATCCGTGACCATGCGGCGCAGCTCTTCGCTTTCCTCCTGGACGATCTTTTGCAGGCCGGCGAGTTCGGCGCCGGCGTGTTCCGGCTTTTGAGATAGCTTTTGCTTAAGCACTTCGAGACGAATTTTCAGGCTGAGCAAAGTCTGCAAAATTCCGTCGTGCAGATCGCGCGAGATGCGGCTGCGTTCTGATTCGATGGCGCGCGTGCGAAGGTTGCGCAGGAGGAAAATATTTTCGAGCGGGCGCTGGATGTGCCCGACGATTTGTTCGAGCCAGCGCAAATCGGAATGCGAAAATCGCGAACGCGAATCCAGCGGATTGACCAGCAGGACGCGTCCCGAAGGCCGGCCGTCGGTTTCGATCGTCACGGCCAGGAAGGCGCGGGCGTCAAATTCTTCCTTTGTGGCAGCAGGCGGCGAAGGGGTATTTTTGAAACGCGCGCCGGTTCGGCGATCCCACCCAAAGCCAAAAGCGCGGCCGTTTTTGTATTCCCAGGCCATCGAAACTTCCAGCGAATCGAGGAGAAAAATTTCGCAGCGCGACTGCGGCAGCGTTTCGGGGCCTGAGGCGCCGGGTTCGCCTGCGCGAATTTTCCAAACAAAGAGGCGCTCGATTTCATCGTCGTATACGGCGAGGCAGGCTCGCTCGCATTCGAAAGCGAGCGCGAGTTCGCCGAGCATTTGGCGAACCGATTCGGTGAGCCCACGATCGAAACGCATCAAGCCGGTGATTTTTTCGAGGAATTGCTGACGGGCGAGATGCTCGCGCTCCCGCGCTCCCAAGAATCCCATGCACAAGCCCGAAACGAGAGTGCCGAAGCCGACGGCGATCCAGTGCCAGGCTCCACGCCAGCGAAACGATTCCTCAAACGCGACTCGCAGAATGATTCCTGCGGTCGCGACGAAAACGACCGCGAGCATCGCGCGCGTGTTCCCACGAGTGGCAATCGCGAAGACGCCGAACAGGAAAAGAAACCAGAATGCGGACACCGACGGGGTGAGATATAGAAAAATTGCCAAGGCCGAAAAATCCACCGCGAGCGGAATGCGGATCGGCATCTTCGCTAGGAACCGCTCAGCTAGGGCTGTCCCAAGAGCCAGCAAAAGATACAGCGAAAGGAAGACCACGGAGGACAGGCGGAAATTCGCGTTCGATGTTTCGAGCAGTACCACGAGAGAAAGCGCGGCCGTGACCGCGCGCGCCAAGGTGACCTGGCGTTCGAGATACACCCGCTCTGTGTTCTCGAGCAGCACTGGCGTGCGGATTCCCCTGTAAAAAGTCTAACAAGCCGATAACGGCCTGCAATTGGCGAGGAATCGCGTGTCTTCTTTTGGTAATCGGCGGTTGGGCAGCGACGCGGTGCGACTCAGCGTCTGATTTTCGAAATTTAGGCGCGCCGCTGCAATAGATTATGAGGGGATCGGATGACCCAGGCGAATTCGCCTGAGGGCGACGAATCCTAACACTGCTAGCCCAAGTACCATTAGAACGCCGGAGTCCGGCTCGCGAGTGGGGGCCAGACCAGGCGTACCGTTCACGTCGAACAGCGGCGCATTGCAAGGAATGACGGTGCAGGGCGGTTCGTTTGCAGCGTAGAAATCCCAAGTAGTTCCGTTGTCTGTCGAGATCCACTCGCCGGCCGTTACAGTACCGGCATTCTGGGCGTAAGTGCCGTCCGACACAGTCCAGTTGACGCTCTCTTCCGGGTTGAGCCCCTCCAGTACCAGATAGTAGGTTCCGGCGGCGAGATACTGGTCCAACACGACAGTCTCTTCATCGCGGCGGACACCGGCGCCATCCTTTATTATTCGAGGCACTACGAGCAGTCCATCATTCAATTCCACAAGGTACTGGAGGTCGACCCGGCCTTCCCTCGCGCACATTTGATCGACAACGCTTATGTGGAAGACGGGCACTTCGGTGACGCGCGGGCCGACGTCGACCACTTCCGGCATGCCGGCGGTAATCAGCGCTTCGTGGAGCTCGAGTCTGCGTAGGTCTTCGGTCGCGCAGGCCGACAAACGGAGGTTCGCAGTGCGCTGGCTCAATTGCCAAGATCAGGCGATCACGAGCAGATCGATCCGCAAGCACTGCTGTGGGCATACGCAGGCATGCGCGACAAGGAACACGCGCTCGAGGGTCTGCAAGACGCATATATCCACCATTCCACGGCACTGACATCTCTGAAAGTCGAGCCTGCGTTTGATTTTCTTCGCGACGATCCGCGTTTTGAGGAGCTGCTCCGCCGCGTGAATCTGGTTCGATAAACGGTACTGAAAAAAAGTGTGATTCCGGGGTGAGTACAACCCGCACACCAGCGAAAATGCAGATGGATTCGCATCGTGCCCTAGGGCGGCCGTTATGACAAGTGCGGACCGATTAAAGAACGACTGGATGCCGCACTAAAGTTTAGCCAAAAGACGGTGGGAAAAACCGCGGGCGAGACGCCCTCGCTACGAGGGTCCTATCAGTGCCAAGCGAAGTGTGCCGCGAAAGTAAAGTTTCACACGAACGACCTTGCACATCCGGTTGACATTGGGTGCATAATCGTTCGCGACATCAGCTCAACGGAGGCTCGCGGAGCTTGGCTCAGCGTTTTACGCGCAAGGAAGCGGGACGCATTCTGGGAGTTGAGCCGAAGCGTCTTCGTTACTGGGAACGTCTTCAGTTAGTGAGACCTCAAGCGCGCTGGGGCGAGCGCTTTTACAGCTTCGGCGACTTATTGGCCCTTCGCACCCTTCAACAATTGACCGCGCGGCGAATTCCCGCGCGACGCGTGCGCCGCGCCGTGCGACTGATCGAGCGGCAATTCGGCGCGGCACCGCTGGCACTGCAGGAATTGCAGTTCGTACCGCAGGGACGCGACGTGCTGGTTGTCCCGCCGGGCGCGAACCGGCCGTTCAGTCCGATCAAGCAGCAGTGGGCGTTTCCGTTCGAGACGGCCAAGCTCGCGGAAGCCGACGCCGCGCGAAAAGTTCACGTGATGGCGGGGCCGACAGCCGAGGATCTTTTTCAGTCGGCGCTGAATTGCGAGACTTCTCCCGATCTGCTGCCGCAAGCGGTGGAAAATTACCGGCACGCGATCGATTTGGCTCCGCACTGGGTGGACGCGCATATCAATCTTGGCGTTGCGCTTTACCAATTGGGGCGAACGGAAGAAGCGCGCGCGGAATTTTTCGCGGCGGTCCAACTTGATCCGTTGAACGGCATTTCGCGCTACAACCTGGGCTGCGTGCTGGAAGAACAGGGCGAGCTAGAACAGGCGATCAACCACCTCCGCCGGGCTGCGCGAGCAATGCCGGCCCATGCGGACGTTCATTTCAATCTTGCGCTTGCGTATGAAAAACACGGGGACCGCCAGCTGGCGCGCGAGGAGTGGATGGCATATCTGCGTCACGCACCCAATGGCCCCTGGGCGGAGCAGGCGCGCGCGCATTTGAGGAAATGCTCGTTGAAGCGAAAGCGAAATGTGGTGGTGAAGTTTCCGCGCAAGGCGTAGTTCTGCGGGCGCAAGCCGCTTTCCCAATCCATAATTTTCGTTCGGCGCACGAGGGACTGAATTCCTGGCATAAAGGAGTGCTATGCAATTTGTCGTTCTGATTGGCGCATCGGGATCCGGAAAGACGACGATCGCACGCGCGATTGCGCAGCTCCATGCGGATAACGTGGAGGTGTTCTATTTTGACCGGATCGGCATACCGTCTGAAGAGCAGATGATCGCCGAGTGCGGATCTGGCGAGGAGTGGCAGCGCGTCAAGACGATTGAGTGGATGACCAAGCTCGCACCCCACAGCAAATCAGGACGCGGGCTGCTGTTCGAGGGTCAGACACGCCTTTCGTTTCTTGCGGAGGGAGCTCAAGCTGCCGGCGTTCCCACTTATCTGCCCATGTTGGTGGACTGCGATGAGGAAACCAGGGCAAGGCGCCTTTCGCTCGAAAGAAGGCAGCCTGAACTGGCGAGTGAGAAAATGATGAATTGGGCGCGCTATTTGCGGGGCGAGGCTTGGAGACGCGGCTGCGAGATACTGGACACTTCGATACTTTCGCGAGAGCAGTGCGTCAGCCGCGTAGTGGACCGGCTGAATGGAAATTAATTGTGAGGCAGGAGCCCGCCGTTATTTGAAGCTCAATCCGCCCGCGATCGGGATGGCTTTCGGATCGAACGCGACATCTCATCCGAAAATCGATTGGTAAACCCAAGCAAGCAGCAGCAATCCTGCGCAAACGAACATAAAAATCTGTCCGGCATAAACGAGGCGGGTGAAGACGCCTTGGAAATGGTGCATCTGCTCGTTCGAAGTGATGGGTCCGTGGATGGGGGTGATCGCCATGTATGCCTCTGCGCGCGACAGGTGACCCATCGCTCCCCATAGGTGATCGGATGTGACAGTTGCGAGGAATACGGCGAATTACCATTCGCACTTGGAAAATGGTAGTAAGGGTTTCGCCCGGGAGTTTGCTTGCGAAGGGCTGTAAGTAGAATCGCGCTCGCCTTTTGGCCAGGCTTCGGCCACGTGTTATTCTTGTCCCAGATGGTGAGCGTAGCTCAGCCGGTAGAGCATCGGTCTGTGGAACCGAGGGTCGTGGGTTCAAATCCCATCGCTCACCCCAACTAACCTATTGAATCCATTCGGTTGAACATCCCGGTTGGGCATCATTGGGCATCAGAATTTTCGCCAATCGCTCCGCTGCATCCCGTCGTGATTCCTCCACGATGTGGGCGTACGTGCCGAGCGTAACTCTTACATCTGAATGCCCCAATTGCGCCTGAACTGTTTTCGGACTCGCGCCCAAATCGACTAGGAGCGTCGAGG
>JASHRM010000215.1 GCA_030037315.1 Candidatus Acidiferrales bacterium | reverse complement strand
CTGGGGATTCGCTCGCTGCCGTTTGCCGTCGGGTCCTATATTTCCATTGGCACCACCATGGCGATGTTTGCGGGCGGTATGGTGCGCTGGCTGGCCGAGCGCGGTATGGAAAAAACAAGCGGCGCCGAAAGCGAAGTAAGTCCAGGCGCTCTCTATTCGAGTGGATTGATTGCCGCCGGTGGTGTTTTTGGACTGCTGGCTATCGTTATCAACCTTCTCCAGGATCCCGAATTAAGCTCTCATGTGCCGCACTGGCTGGCGGTAGCGCTTCACCTTCCCTGGCGTGAAGACATCTTCGCATTCGGCACGCGATTCTTTCCGAATCTGAGCCAGAAACAGGGCCTCGGCGTCGCTCTCTTCGTGATTCTCGCGATCACGCTCTTCGTCTCCGCGCGCAAAAAGCTAAAATCGTCGTAGGATCGCACAATGAAATACCGGCTGCCTGCGATTCTGTTCGTCGTCATTTCAGCAGTCTCCGTCTCGGCGCAATCTCCGCCATCGCTGCATGGCACAGTCACCTCATCATCGGGCAAACCGCTCGCCGGAATTACTGTCCGCGGAGACTATGTGCGTCTTTGTTGCCCTGATCGTGTCGAACTTTCGAAAACGGATCAAGCGGGAAACTTCGCGTTCGCGCACGAAACGGACTTCGCCCGGATACGAGATCACCGTTTCCGGCCTTTTACGCTTTTCGTCAAACCGGGACAGACAGATTTGCGAGTTGTTTTGGAGGATGCGTCAGCGACGGCATGGAACGTTCCCGCGTGCCCCAACGAAAAGGAATCCGAGCGCCGAGTTGGTAGAACTCTGGCTTTCTTGCTACCTCAAAATGCAAAATTTTACAAAGTAACGGACGGCGATGACGTGTCCTACTACGTGACCTATCGGCAGGAGCAGTCCCGGCTTCGCATAACGTTTGGATCGCTCGTCGAAGCTACAGACCCGGACGACAGACTGGAAAAAGATTCTTCGCAATTCTTAGAGCGGTGGATCAGTGAGCCATCGTCACCTCAGGTTGGCATCGATGCAAGCGGTCGATCGAACAACGGAAGAGTTTGGAGGCATAGCGGGACATTCGACAGCTCTGCCGACTATTCCGATGCAACGCAAAGCGCTGCCAAATATTTCGATGCGATCATCAAAACCGTCTGCGTCCCGAGACACGGAGTTGACTTTTGAAGTGAAGCTTGGCGGTCAGTCTTCAGCACATCTTAGCGAGCGCTGCGGAGAAATCGCGCCGCCTCTTCCGGCGGCGTGGGATTGATATAAAAGCCAGTTCCCCATTCGAATCCCGCGACGCGCGTGACCTTCGGCATCATCTCGATGTGCCAATGATAGTGGTCGTTGATTTCCTCGCCGATTGGGGACGTGTGAATCACGTAGTTGTAAGCTGGAAACGAAAGCGTGGCATCCAGCCGCGCGAGAAATTCCCGCAGTATGCGCGCCAGGCTGCGATAGTAGGGCGCCGGCATGTTCTCAAAGGCCGAGCTGTGCTGGTGCGGAAGAATCCACGTCTCAAAAGGAAATCGCGGAGCGTAAGGGGCGAGCGCCACAAAATGCTCATCGTTCAGGATGATACGAATTTCCGTATCGCTTTCCTGGCGAATCATGTCGCAAAAAATGCAGCGCTCTTTTTCGATGTAATACCGTTTCGAATTGTCCACTTCCTCCCGCACGCGCTTAGGCACGATCGGCAGCGCGATCAATTGAGAATGCGTATGCTCGATCGTAGCTCCGGCAGCCTCACCGTGATTTTTGAAGAGGAGCACGTAGCGAAACCGCCGGTCGTTCTTCAGATCGAGCATCCGGTCGCGGTAAGCCCACAGAGTTTCTTCGAGCGCCTGTTCTGGCATTGACGCCAGCGTCAGCTGATGGTCGGGCGTCTCGATAATCACTTCGTGCGCGCCGATGCCATTCATTCGGTCGAAAAGCCCTTCGCCTTCGCGGTCCAAGCCGCCTTCGATTCCCAGCGCCGGAAACTTATTGGGCACGACCCGCAACGACCATCCCGGCGTATCTTTGCCGCTTCCGTTTCGCCCATACGCAAGAATCTCCGCAGGCGTCTTTCCCTCGTTGCCGGGACAAAACGGACACATCGGCACGCCTTTGATCTGCACGCTTTCGCGGATGAAATCGGTGGGACGCTTGGCACGGTCGGTGGAAATGATCACCCAACGGCCCGTAATCGGGTCCCTGCGAAGTTCTGGCAACACTTCCTCCTGAGCGAAATGCTTCGAGGCGAAATTTTCTGGCGCTATTTTACACGCGAAATACTCGTGAGGCGTGTCAGTTGTGGATCTGTTGTTTCGGAGCGCGAGATGTGCATAGGGGCAATGGCGGATTCAGGCAGGCGGCGAGAAGGCCCCTTTGTGCAGGCGAACGACAGGCCGCCTGCCGGCCGAGGCTTCTATCGCCAGAATGTCAAACCTGCAGGGTTCCTGCGCCAGTCGCCGCGCTCGAACGAATTGCCGCGCCATGCGGGCCAAGTGCCCGCCTCTCGGGATTCACCGCGTCTTCGGCGGTGGGCCGGTCTTTCCCGGCCGCAGCCCGCGTCTTCACTTCGACAAACGCCAACGCTCGCCCGTCCTATCCCACCAAATCGATTTCACCCTTGCTGCCGGGAACCATATCGTTTCGCGCGACGAGCGTGTAGCCGTGCCGTCGAAGATACCAATATGCATACGTCTCGCCGCGAATGCCTCGTTTGCGCGCGAGCAATTTGGAATTCGAGTCCGCGAGCCCTTTGCGAGCTGCAAAGTTGACAAACGCGAACATGATGCGGCCGATCATCTGAATTCGCCTCTGCCGTGACTGCACGAGCTACATCGATCTCTCAACTTCGCGAATGCATCCATCAAGCGTTTGGACTGCGAATTCCGCTTGCTCCTCGTCGACGATCAGTGGGGGAGCGAGCCGCAATGAGTTCTCCCCGGCGCCGAGAACCAGCAGCCCCTTCTCGAATGCGGCCTCAATCACTTTGTTTCTCACGTCCGGCGCTCGTTCCTTGGTTTTCTTGTCGCGGACAAACTCGATGCCAATCATTAGTCCCTCGCCGCGAATGTCGCCTACGCTCTTATGCCGCTCGCGCCATCCTGCCGTTTCTCGGAAGATAAATTCGCCGATCCGAGCCGCGTTGGCAATCGCTCCACCCTCGAGGACCTGCAAAGTAGCAAGCGCAGCGGCAATCGATACCGGATTTCCGCCGAACGTGGAAGCGTGGGCGCCCGGCTGCCAATCCATCACCTCCGCTTTCGCGATCACCGCGCAAAGCGGCATGCCCGATGCGATTCCTTTTGCCGTGCAAATGATGTCGGGTTCCACGCCGACATGATCGCACGCCCACCATTTCCCCGTGCGCCCCATGCCAGACTGAACTTCGTCTGCTACAAGCAAAATTCCGTGCTTCCGGCAAAGGCGCTGCAATCCCTGCAGGAACTCCGCAGGCGCGACTAAATATCCGCCCTCGCCTTGAATCGGCTCAACGAAAATCGCCGCCACTTCCTCGGGATCGACGATCCGCTTGAATAGTTCGTCTTCGATTTGCGCCAGCGCGTCGGCTGCCGCGTGATCCGGGCGGACACCATATGCACCGCGGTACGTATTCGGATATGGCGCATGGAATACTCCGCCGAGCAACGAACCAAATCTCTTGCGCTGCACCGCTTTGCTCGCCGTAAGCGAAAGCGACCCCATCGTACGCCCGTGAAAACATCCATAGAAAGCGATGAATTTGTCTCGTCGCGTGTGATAGCGAGCCAGCTTCATCGCCGCTTCGATCGCCTCGGTGCCTGAATTTCCAAAATAGACGCGCTTTGAGCCGCTTCCCGGCGCGATGGCCGCGAGCTTTTCCGCCAAATCAACCATGCCCTGGTAATAAAAATCCGTGCACGACATGTGAATCAGTTCGCCTGCCTGCTTACGGATCGCCGCCACGACTTGCGGGTGGCAATGCCCCGTCGCGACCACTGCAATCCCCGCGGCGAAATCGAGAAACGTGTTGCCGTCGGCGTCTTCGATCGTGGCCCCTAGGCCGGACTTCGCCACCAGCGGATAGTCGCGCGTATAGGAAGGCGAAATTACCTTGTGATCGCGCTCAACGATCGCTTTCGCCTTTGGTCCGGGCAGACTTGTAACCAGATTCGGCAAATTCATTTTCTTTTCAGCTACCGGCATTTTCTCCTCCCGAATTTCCATTTCTTCGATCGCATGGACCACACCCGTTGCGCGAACGGAAACATCATCGGGATGAAAGAATTAATCTACGCCGAAAAGGTTGGGGCGAACGTGCGAGGGTTGGCTGCTGAGAGAATCCGCGTGTTTTGAAAAAATTCTCATTTGTACTTCCAGCGGACCGTGCCGTCCTTCATATCTTCAATAAGAATACCAGAATCCGCAAACTTTTGCCTGATTGCGTCCGCGGTTTTGAAATCGCGCCGCTTTTTTGCCGCGTTCCGCTCCTCGATCAGAGCATCCACTTGCGCGGCCGGCATGCGCGCGGTGTGCGAAGTAAAGCCCAGTTTCGCAAGCTTTTCGTCGTCATCATCCTTGAGTAAGGCGAGGACGGAGTCGAATTTCTCCATCGTGGCCACTGCGCGCGGCGCGTTTTGCTGCAAGAATCCGCCACTGTCCATTGCGGTATTCATGTCGCGGACAAAATCGAAGACGACCGCCAGCGCGGTAGCCGTGTTGATGTCGTCCGCCAGGCACACGTCGAAATCGCGCTCGGCTTTCTCGATGCGCCGATGAAGTTCCTCATTCTCACCTGGGGGGAACTGTTGATCCTTCAGTCGCGCCGTGAAATTTCGCAGCCGTTCGTTCGAGTTGCGCGCCTGAACCAGACCTTCCTCCGTGAAATTCAATTGCCGCCGGTAAGGGACCGACAAAAGCAAGAATCGAATTGTCGAGGGCTTGTGCCCCTTCGCGAAAAGATCGCGCAGCGTGTAGAAGTTGCCGAGCGATTTCGACATCTTCTGCCCTTCGATAATCAGGTGCTCCGCATGCAGCCACTTGCGCGAGAATGGTTTTCCCGTGGCGGCCTCGCTCTGCGCGATTTCATTTTCGTGATGCGGAAACGCCAGATCGACGCCTCCCGTGTGAATGTCCAGAGTGTCCCCGAGGTATTTCATCGCCATTGCCGAACATTCGATGTGCCAGCCCGGGCGCCCAGGCCCGATCCGCGTTTCCCAGAAATGTTCCCCAGGTTTTGGCGCCTTCCACAAAGCGAAGTCGCGAGCGTTTTCCTTGTCGTACTGATCGACATCGACGCGCGCTCCTGCTTGCATCCCTTGCACGTCGATCTTTGAAAGCTTCCCGTATTCCGGAAACTTGCTGATGCGGAAATAGATCGACCCTTCGCTGTTGTAGGTGAGCCCTTTCTGTTGCAGTGTTTCGATCAACGCGACCATATCTTCGATGTGGTCGGTTGCTCGCACAAGCTCTTCAGGCATCTCGATATTCAGCGTACTGATGTCTTCGAGGAATGCCTGAATGTATTTCTCCGTGTATTCGCGAATCCCGATCCCGGCCGCTGCGGCGGACTGAATGATTCGGTCGTCCACGTCGGTGACATTCATCACTTGCAGCACTCGATAGCCCTGCGCCCCCAGGAACCGCCGCAAAATATCCTGAAACATGAACGTGCGAAAATTTCCGATGTGAGCAGACGCGTAAACCGTCGGTCCGCAGGTGTAAATACGGATTTCGCCGGGATGAACCGGGATCAGCGGCTCGACGCGGTTCGTCAGTGTGTTATGTAAGCGTATCTCTTGCATTTTCAGGGATTGTGCGAACGAATATTCTAGCCGAGCCTTTCCTTCGCGGCAAACACACCCGTTCTTCGATGTTTCGCTACGGAAGGTGAGAAGTTGCCTTACGCCGCAAGGTACCACGGCACGTTGATGACCACGATCCGGTCGCTGCCGTGCAATAGCAAAAGCGCCTTCAGTAACTGCGCCCGCTGGTTATGAAGAAAATAGTGGTACCAGTGTCTCTCCACAAGTTCAGGGATGATAATGGCGATTCGCCGCCCCGGATTTTCCTTCTCGATCTTCAGAACATATTCAAGGATCGGTCGCAACACTAGCCGGTAGGGCGACGACAGCATCACAAGTTTGGGCGGCTTGCGGCCGGCATGCTCTACTGGCGCGGCCACCATTGCGTTCCATTCCTCGTGCAATGTGTTCTTGTCTCCCTCCGCCCTGACGTGCACCGCCCGGATATCCTCGGAAAGCGTCAGCGCGAATTGCAAGCCTCGTTGCGCGACCTTGCCCCAATCGTTGAGTGGCACGATCACGATGGGCGACCTCACGGCGTCAACATCGAGCGGATCGGCGCTGCAAATTTCTTCGGTAACGAGCTGATAGTGTCGGCGAACCCAAATCATTGTGGCAACCAGCCCGGCAATCAGCAGCGCGCTCACCCAGGCTCCCGAGGTGAACTTCGCAACCAGCACGATCAGCAGCGTAATTGCGGTCGCGATGGCGCCCAGACCATTCACGACAATGCTGCGGACGTGACCTTTGCCCTTTTTTCGGACCCAATGGCCCACCATGCCGGCTTGCGACAGCGTAAACGCGAGAAACGCCCCAATTGCAAATAACGGGATCAGCCGGTCCGTCACGCCGCCGAAAATAATGATTAGAATTCCGGCCAAGACTGCCAGCACGATAATCCCCTGCGAATAAACCAAGCGTCGCCCGCGATATCCCATGGAATGCGGCAGAAAATTATTTTGAGACACGGCTCGACAGAGCCTGGGAAAATCCGCGAAAGCCGTATTCGCCGAAAGGCAAAGAATGATCAGCACAGATGCGATCGTCACGTAGTAGAACCAATTGCGCCCCGCCACGGCCATTACCAGCAGCGAAAGCACGCTCTGATATCCCGAGCTGCCCGGTGCCGTTGCCGTGATGCCGTAAGCGCGAACCAAATACGCGATGCCCGCCAGCATCACGATCAGCAGTCCGATAATTACCGTCAAAGTTTTCTGCGCGTTTTTTACCGTCGGATCGCGAAACGCCCGCACGCCATTGCTTACCGCTTCAACGCCCGTCATCGCCGTGCAGCCGTTCGCAAAGGTTTGCAGCAGAATCCACGCGCTCGCCACCGCAACCGAGGCAGACACCGGGCGCGGAGGTGTCACAACGGCCGTCGGATGTCCTCCACTCACGAGCGTTTTGAAGAGACCGATGGCGATGGCGATGAGCAAAGTTCCAACGAAAAGATACGTGGGCACCATGAACGCGATGCCGGCCTCGCGCAGTCCGCGAAGATTGACGATTGTGATGATCACCAGAATCGCCAGGCACAAACCCATCGTGTGCGGCTGAAGTCTCGGTATGGCGGATATCAGCGCGCCGACCCCCGCCGATATTCCCACCGCGACCACCAGCACGTAGTCGAGCATCAGCGCCGCTCCGGCGAGCAAGCCGGGGTACGTGCCCAGATTTTCCGACGCTACGGTATAAGATCCGCCACCGCCCGGATACGCGGCGATTGTCTGGCGATAGGAAAAATAAACGATCGTCAGCAAAATAATGATGCTGACGCTGACGGGCACGATGTAGCGAACGCCCGCCGCGCCTAACGGAATCAGCAACGTCAGCGCCGCTTCCGGTCCGTATGCCGCCGAGCTAAGAGCATCCAATCCAAAGATCGGAATTCCGGAAGACGGGCCGACTTGTTCGGCACGCTCGTCCGACGTGGCCAGAGCCTTCCCTAACACAATATCGAGAAGAGACATTCCACCTCACGCCTTACGAAACGGCACGCAAGAATAATTCGGGATGCGAAGAATTAAAACCTGAAAACTCCGGGAATTCGCGTTACGAAGCTGTAACAATCCCGTCGCAAACCGCCAACTACGGAAAGAGTCGCTTATTGCGGTGATGCCTTGCCTTGAATTTCTTCGACGATAGCGCCCGCGCCGTACAGGTTCCGCATCGCCTCAATCATCGCGCGGCTATCCACCGCGACGGCGCGAGCGGTCGCCTCGTCGTACATGTAATCGATGATAAGGCTCTCGATGTTCCCGTCGAAAATCAGGCCTACCAGCTCGCCCGCTCGATTGATTACCGGGGAGCCCGAATTACCTCCGGTAATGTCGCAGGTGTTCACGAAATTGAAGGGAGTTGCGAGATCAATCTTGTTTTGGCCATCGACATAGCGCTGAGGCAAATCGAATGGCGGTTTATCAGCGAAGCCATCCGAGCGATCGTAAAGTCCGTAGAACGTTGTGAACGGTGGCGCCACCGTGCCGTTCATGGGATAGCCCTTCACCGTGCCGAAAGCGAGGCGAAGCGTGAACGTCGCATCCGGGTACGTCGAAGTTCCATATACCGCGAATCGCGCCTTGCCGAGTCTCTCAAACGCCGGTGTGACGACGCTTTCCACGTGGTCGTCGTTCCATTTGTGGAGTTCCCTATTCAGTGGATCGACTCGCCGTGCCAATTCGACCATCGAATCCGTCGAGCTGGCCACGGCAGGCTCGCCACCCTCCAGCAGCGACTTCCGAAATGCGGGATCGGCCATCTGCGTGTTCTTGAAAAGCGCCTGCACGGTTTCTTCCGGCGTTCGTCCCTGCAGCACGGTTTTGACAAACGGGTCGTTCAATCCGAGTTCTTCGAGCGCTTCGTGAAGCGCGTCGGCCAGAAGCGCCTGCTCCATCTTGGGATATGCGGGCGCCGGCGAGAGCAACCGGAATCGCAGCGAATCAAGCTCTGAATCGTGAAAGCCGTCCAGACGCTCGCCGTCAGGCTTTTTGACCTCAGCCACGTATTGAACGATGGCCAAAGCTCGGCTCGCCATGGGCGACGCGCTGAGGCTCCAAAAGAAGTTCTGCTTCAATCGCGTCGCGGATTCGGCTTCGGCTTTTGCTATTTCTCCCCACGCATCGCCATATTCTTTTTTCCATGCCGGATTAGCATCGACGCGAGCGCGAAAATCATCTTCCTGTTTCTGGCGCGCAGCGATCAAATCTTTTCGCTGCAAGCCTTCAATTTGGCCTTTGAAGACCTTGATCGAATTTTGAAGCCCAAATATCTGGTTGAGCGCCTGCCGGGCTTGCTCTGGTCCTTGCTCGGAGTACTTTTGAAGTACCGCTACCCGTCGTTCGAGCACTTTCAGACGCAGAGGCAAATAATTGTCGCGATCGAATTCCACTTCGGCCATCGTTTCGAGCCGCGACGTGGATCCTGGATTGCCGGAGACGAAAACCAGATCGCCGGCTGCTGATCCGTGGGCGCTCCACTTCAGGTAATTTGGCGACTCGATCGGCTTGTCGTTTTCATAGACGCGAAACAGCGCAAGATCGAGGTCGTAGCGCGGATACGTGAAATTGTCGGGGTCGCCGCCGAAGAAAGCGATCTGCTGCTCGGGTGCGAAAACGAGACGCAAATCCGTGTACTTCTTGTAGCGATACAGCCAATATTGGCCGCCATCGTACAGCGATGTCACGTCCGACCGCAGGCCGGTCGCTTCCAGGCTCTCCCGCTCGACGCTGGCGATTTCCGCTTTGCGCGCTTTGAGCGCATCGGCGTCACTCATTCCCGCCTTCACCGAACCGAGTACCTTTGCGGTTACGTCCTCCGAAGAAATCATCACGTCCACTTCAAGGTCCGGGCACTTCAATTCCTCGGCTTGCGTTTTTGCTAGGAACCCATCAGCCACATAATCCTTTTGCGGCGTCGAAACCTTTTGAAGTTGCCCCAAAGCCACATGATGATTCGTCAGTACCAGTCCGTGCGGGCTGACGAACGATCCGGAGCCTCCGTCGTTGAACCGTGCGCTCGACAATCGCACGTGATCGAGCCACTCGCGCGTCGGCGTAAATCCATATCTTTCCTGAAGAATTTTCGTCGGCGGGTTATCGAAGGTCCACATGCCTTCATCGGCGAACAGCGACGGAAGAACAGCAAGGGCGAAGGCCACAAGAATGGTCGCGGGCCATGCAGCGAAACCTGATCTGCCAGTTATACGCATCGCAGCAACTCCTTGGCGGATTAATTTATCGTGATTGCTACAGGCCAAACTGCCCCTAGGATGGCTTGCGCTATTATCAAGAGCGTGGGCCGCGGGGGCAAGTCTCCTGTGCGCGCAGCGAGCTGGCTCGATCGCCACGGCGTGCGTCCGGCGCGGCCTATAAATGATCGATCCGGCTGCCTTGCGGATTGACTTGCATCCATTACATCCCTAGCATGGCGCGGACAGGAGGACGTTTGGACTCACCCAGGGGTCCAGGAATCCGCCGACTTTTGCTCAGTGCGGCCGTCTTGGCTGCGATATTTATTATCTCTCTGTGGTCTCTGGAACCTCCACAGCCAAAGCCGGCCACTGCTCCCGCAACCGAATTCTCCGCCGAGCGCGCGATCGATACTCTCCAGCGTGTCTTGGCTGGCGACGTTCCGCATCCGGCCGGTAGCCCGGCGGATGACGCAATTCGCGGGCGGATCCTGACTGAACTTCGCAATCTCGGCTACCAACCGGAAGTTCAAACGGGCTTTGCGTGCAGCGACTTCAGCACTTGCGCCAACGTGAACAACATCGTCGCCCGCTTGAATGGGTCGGGCGACGAATCGGACGCAGGCACAGCCGTCCTTCTGGCCGCTCATTATGATTCTGTGCCAGCCGGGCCGGGTGATTCCGACGACGGTACCGGCTTTGCAGCGGTCCTTGAAATTGCCAGAGTTCTCAAATCGCTGCCCGCACCGCGCCATTCGGTGATTTTTCTGATCGACGAAGGCGAAGAAGACGGCCTCATCGGCGCTCGCGTTTTTGTCGGCTCCCATCCATGGGCAAAACAAGTTCGAGCAGCGGTGAATATAGATGATCGTGGCACTTCGGGCCCCAGCGTGATGTTCGAGACGGGCAGCGCGAATGAATGGGCGGTGAACCTTTACGCCCAGCATGTGGTGCGGCCTGCCGCAAACTCACTCGCCTATACCGTGTATAAAAGGCTTCCGAACGATACTGACTTCACCATCTTCAAAGCCGCCGGCTACCAGGGGCTGAATTTCGCCTACATCGGCGATGAGCCTCACTACCACACCGAACTCGACAACTCTGCAAATGTTGACGCAGCAAGTGTGCAACATCATGGCGATAACGCGTTGCCTTCCGTTTTGTCTCTGGCCAATGCCGACCTTTCAAATCCGAAAGCTGGTGACGCAGTCTATTTCGATATTTTCGAGCGCCGGCTGGTCCGCTGGCCCGCGCGACGAACTGTGATCGTCGCCGCGTGCATCTTGGTTCTGCTGATCGCCGAGCTAGCCTGGGTTATTTGGCGCAAGCGTTTGTCGTGGGGCCAGCTGGCGCTTGGCCTCATGGCCTGGCCCCTTGCAATGATCGTAACGGGCGTCCTCGCGGAAATTCTGATTCACATTTTGCGGTTTGCTGGCGGTTTGCCGGTCAATTGGGTCGCTCACCCGCTCCCGGCGGAACTTCTCTGCTGGGCGCTCGCCCTGACGTGCGTTTTCACGCACGGGGCAATTTTTGCGCGACGCGCAGGTTTCTGGGGACTGTGGTCTGGAGTATGGCTGTGGTGGACAGTTCTGGCGCTGATCGCCTCACTTGTTGCCCCTGGCGCGAGCTATGGCTTGTTGGTCCCTTCTGCGCTCGCCGTGATTGCTTGTCTGCCTCAGTTGTTCGATCGGGTGAACTACGAGTTCGGATCAGTTGTAACAATCATTGTGCCGCTGGCTGGCGCGGGCGTCGTCAGCTTTTCGATGGGTCATTTGCTGTTTGTTGCGCTTGGGAATAGCGGCATTCCCGTAGTCACAGTTGCAGCAGCGCTGCTGCTTTCTCCCTTTATTCCGCTGTGCGTGGACTTGGTCGGCCTTTCGGGAATTCGCAGGCTCGCATTGCCGTGGATTCCAATTTTTGCCACTGCCCTCGCCGCGTTTGCGACGGTCGTCGTTCCGGCCTACTCAGCGAAGTCTCCGGAGCGCGTAAACATCGAGTATTGGCAGGACGCAGACTCCGGTATGGCCGAATGGGTGATTCAGCCGAATTCAGGACATTTGTCTGAGCCCATGCGCCTTGCTGCAAATTTCAGGCGTGCTGTGCGCGGCGCTTTTCCGTGGGAGCCCGGCACCGCTTTCGTCTCGGATGCACCTCACCTCGATTTAGCGGCTCCAACGTTCACGATACTCGAATCCTCGCAGGCTGCTGGCCGGCGCAGTTTTCGGGCTCTGCTCAGGTCAGAGCGGGGCGCACCCTATGCAGCCGTGATGTTTCCGCCCGGTTCGGGAGTTGATTCGGTAAGCATCGGAGATCAATCCATCACGCCGCAAAACGATGCGCTCAAGCGGTATTTCGGCGGGTGGAACGTTTATTCCGTAGCGGCCATCGCCGCCGATGGCGTAGAGATCAGATTTTCTGTGCCGCTCGGCAAACCGGTCGACGTTTCCGCTGCAGATGAAACGTATGGCCTCCCACCAGAGGGTGCGTTCCTGCTCAACGCGCGTCCGCTCACCGAGACGCCATCTCAGTCGGGCGACGTCACCGTCGTCACTCGCCGCGTCCAACTTTTCCCATAAGATCTGGCCCTCATTCCTTGGCGGCAGATTGATCTGATAGAATCCCCGCCTACGAAGTAGGAGGTGCTTCATGCAACGCCTTCGCATGCCGCGCGAGCGTCTGTCGATCGCAGGCCTGTTCCTCACCGTTGCTATCTGCGCCGTAGCGAGCCTGCGCCTTCCCGCGCACCCCGAGGACAATCACTTTGGCAAGGTCAACTTCCCAAATTCGTGCGCGCCGCAAGTCCAGACTCCCCTGGAGAAGGGTGTTGCGCTGTTGCATTCATTCCAGTATCAGGAATCCGAGCAGATTTTTTCGGATGTCCTGAAATCCGACCCTCGCT
>JASHRM010000214.1 GCA_030037315.1 Candidatus Acidiferrales bacterium | reverse complement strand
GTCGAAAGATCGATTACGCCTAGAATGATGTCCTTTCCCGGCAATTTCGCCAGCACGGCGCAATCGAGCTTCGACTGGGCCGTCTCGATCGAAATTTGCTTCACCGGCGAATCGGCCAGTTCAGCGAGAAACGAATATGCCGCAGGGCGGCCGGGCACCATGGCCGCGTAGCCAAAACAGATGTGCAGCGCCGTTGTGCCGTTTACGGCATTGAGAGAGCGCGCCAGAGCCTTGAGTCCAAATTTGCGGGCTTTTTCGGGGTGCGCTTCCATCCACGGCTCGTCGATTTGCACGACGTCGGCACCTGCCGCGAACAGATCCTTAATCTCTGCGTTCACCGCATCCGCATAATCGAGCGCCATTTCTTCATCGTTCGGATAGTGGCCGTTCTGTGCCTGCTGCGACATCGTGAACGGTCCGGGCACGGTAATTTTCACCAGCCGGTCTGTATTCGCGCGTAGAAATTTCAGGTCGCGTACTTCCACCGCGTGTTTGCGCCGAATTTTCCCGGTCACACGCGGCACTGAAACTTCGTTTCCCGTCCGGCTGATGATTTTCCCCGGATTGTCGAGATCGACGCCTTCCAGTGCCGTGGCGAAGCGATTCGAATAGCTTTCACGCCGCATTTCGCCGTCAGTGATGATGTCGAGGCCGGCGAGCTCCTGCGCGCGAATCGCAAGCAGTGTCGCGTCGTCCTGGGCCTGCTCGAGAAGTTCCGGCGCCACTCGCCATAATTCCTTTGCGCGAACGCGCGGCGGCGTGCGATGCGAAAGTTTCTCGCGATCGATCAGCCAGTCAGGCTGCGGGTACGAACCGACGAGAGAAGTGGGGATCAATGGCATGGGCAACAAATTTCGGTTCGCGATTCGATATTGTCAAGCGGATTTCGACTGCGGGATCGAGCCAAGAATTGACGCGAAGACCTGGTTCAACGCTTGTGGCGATGCTTGCTCCGCGGTTTTAGCGCGCCATGCGACGAAACCATCGGGGCGCACCAGCACCGCGCCTGATGGTGAGATGCCGTACGCCGATACGAAGCTGCGAGACGGATCTAGGAGCTCATCGCCATCCACCTGATAAACAGCGAGGGGAACTTTCGATTCGCTCGCCGTCGACTGCCCACTTTTCACCCAAGCGCTTCCTTCCGGCCCTGCAAGCAAGACAAAATTTTGCCCAAACAAGTCCAGCGTCGAAATTTTCTCCCCTTGCCGCAGCAGTTCCATGTGAGGCGCTCTCGTGCCGGGGCGCGCTTTTGAATCGCGCGGATTCATGTGCCGAGGCGGCGGCCCATCGCCATCAGGCAGGACCGCGGAGGAATTGTATCCGTAACCGCACTCGATATTCAGATCGTTCTCGATGGCCTGCATGTTGTCGCACTTCAGATACGGTGCCGACCGCGTGACGTATCGCGAATATGCTTGCTCCACCGTGAATGCCGACGCGGGGCGCCGCTCCACGTCATACGTCGCGAGCAGTTCGGGAGCAGCCAAGCCTTTCAGCACTACAGCTAGTTTCCATGCGATGTTGTGCCCGTCCTGGACGCCTGTATTGCCGCCAAAGCCGCCGCTCGGAGGCATCACGTGTGCCGCGTCACCGGCCAGAAAAATTCGCCCTTCCTGAAAACGCTCGGCGGTGTCGGCCATCGCGTCCCAATGCATTACGTTTTCGATTGAAACTGGAACGCTCTCGTCGCCTAGGCCCGCGCGCAACAGTTGCATGGCGCGCTCATCGGTGAGCCCGGCTGAAACATCTGTCACGGGATTTCTTCCGTCGCCGAGCCAGTGGACCGCGAGAAATCCCGAAGTAAACGGTTTCTCAATGCGGAAAAATCCGCTCAGCACCGGATTGACGACATACATTACGCTGAGGCTGCGGCCGCGAAGCAGCGGGCCTACGTCACCCTTGAAATAAATCGTCACGCTTTTTGAAAAAGTGCCGTGCCCGAGCATGCGTATGCCGAGGTGGTCGCGAATCTTGCTATGGGCACCGTCGCAAGCAATCATGTAGCGCGCGCGAACCGTCGTTCTCTCGCCCGAATCGCGATGGCGAATCTGCGCCGTCACGCCATCGCGATCCTGCTCGAAGGAGGCCATCTCAGTCGCGAAGCGCAACTCGGCGCCAAGTTCTTCGGCGCGCGCTTTCAACAGCGGCTCGAGCAGGCTTTGCGTGATGAAAATTCGCAGCGAGGGACTTATGTCGCGCACACCCTCGTTAAGATTAGCAATGAAGAATGCCAGTTCTTTGCCCGTTAGCGATTCGAGCGCCATGATCGCGCCGTCTTGCACGAATTGCTCGTCGGATTTCTTCATCACGATCTGCTCGATGCCGACGGTGCGAAAAATCTCCATCGTGCGCTGCGTGATCATCGCCGCGCGCGGATGAATTGCCGTGCCGCGATGATGCTCGACCACAAGTGGACGAACACCATGATTTCCGAGCAGCAGCGCGGTCGACATACCGACCAGGCTTCCGCCAACGATTAGAACCGGAACTTCAATCGTTTTCATGTTTTGAGCTGGGATACATCACTTGACGAAGCGACCACCGTCGATTCGGCGCGGAACCGGCATTCCCCTGCTGCGGAGACTATTTTGCTTTGCGGGGCTTTTCAACTTCTAAATTTGCAGATCTCGCGCGCGCGTGGCAAGCGCCGGCAAGAAATCGAAATTAAAGGAGGATTGGCTAGGAGGATGCGGCCGAAGCGCGCGGGCCAGACCCGGTATCGGAAACATGCATGGCTGCTTCGCCCGCATGCGCCTCGTCACGCCGGCTGTGGCGCTTCTGCCGGTTTTCGACGCTTGCGCCGATAAACGCAGCAAAAAGAGGATGCGGCGACAGCGGCTTCGACTTGAATTCAGGATGGAATTGGCAGCCGACGAACCACGGATGATCGGGGACCTCGACAATCTCCACGTACACGCCGTCGGGTGTGCGTCCCGTGATGCGAAAACCGGCGGCAGTTAGCGTAGGCTCATATTCACAGTTGAATTCGTAGCGGTGCCGGTGCCGCTCGGAAATTTCCGTCGTGCCGTAGGCCTTCGCGGCAAACGATCCGGGTTCGAGCTTGCAGGGCCACGCGCCCAATCGCATGGTGCCGCCCATTTCGTCCACGCCTAAGAGCTCGCGCAATTTGTAAATCACTCGATTCGGCGTCGAAGGATCGAATTCCGTGCTGTCCGCGCGATCGAGTTTCGAGACTTGCCGAGCGTATTCGATTGTCGCGCACTGCATGCCCAGGCAAATGCCGAAGAACGGCACGTTGTGCTCGCGCGCGTAAGTAATCGCGTGGACCATGCCCGCAATTCCGCGCTTGCCGAACCCGCCGGGCACCAGAATTCCATCCACGTGACGCAGCAATCTTTCCGCGGTGGCGGGCGAATCGATCTCTTCCGCCTCGATCCATTCAATGACGGTGCGCTGGCGGTGCGCCAAGCCTCCGTGCACGAGGGCTTCGCGCAAACTCTTGTACGCGTCTTCGAGCTGAACGTATTTCCCGACCACGCCGATTCGCACTTCGCCCTGCGGGTGCTCCAGCGTTTCGAGCATCGCGAGCCAGCGGCTCAGATCGCGGGGAGGAGCTTCGCGACGCAGCAATCGCAAAAGCTGATCATCCAAACCTTCCGCCGCCAGCGTCATGGGAACTTCATAAATGTTGCTCACGTCCGGCGCGGAAATCACGCAGCCTTCCGCGACGTTGCAGAAAAGCCCGATCTTGGCTTTCAGATCCGCGCTTAAAGGGCGATCACTGCGGCAAATCAAAATGTCAGGCTGGATTCCGATGCTCAGCAGCTCCTTCACGCTGTGCTGCGTCGGCTTGGTTTTCAGTTCGCCGGCAGTGGCGATAAAAGGAACGAGCGTCAAATGCGCGAAGACCACATTTTCCGCACCTAGCTCCAAGCGCATTTGGCGAATCGCTTCCATGAATGGCAACGACTCGATATCGCCAACTGTGCCGCCAATCTCGACGATCACTACGTCAACATCGTGCGCCACTTTGCGAAATGCGGCTTTGATCTCGTCGGTCACGTGCGGGATCACCTGGACCGTCTTGCCCAAATAATCTCCGCGGCGCTCTTTGGCGAGAATCGATTCGTAAATGCGGCCGGTCGTCCAATTGTGATCGCGCGTCAGATGAGCGCTCGCAAATCGCTCATAGTGCCCTAAATCCAGATCGGTTTCGGCGCCGTCGTCGGTGACAAACACTTCGCCATGTTGGTAGGGCGACATGGTGCCCGGATCGACGTTGAGATACGGATCGCATTTTTGCAGAGTAATTCGAAGACCGCGACTTTCGAGGAGACAACCGATGGAGGCTGCCGCTACGCCCTTACCGAGAGAGGAAACCACGCCGCCCGTAACGAAGATATACTTCGGGCCGGTCTGCAAAGCGCTAGAAATCCTCCGGTGAGATCGGCGTACAACGCATTATGTCGGGAATGCGTGCGCCTGTCAAATCAGGATTTTGAATCGAATCAAATGAGCGCTGGATCGGTTTGCCGCACTTATTTAGAAGCGCCCGTTTCGCTGAGGATTTTTTCCACTTTCGCCACATCCGCCGGCACATCAACGGCTACTGGGTTGTAGTCCGATTCCACCACGCGAATGCGATAACCGTTCTCGAGCCAGCGAAGCTGTTCCAACTGCTCGATCCGTTCCAAATCGCCCGGAGGCAGCGTTGGGAAATCGAGCAGCGCCTCGCGTCGAAATGCGTACAGCCCAATGTGTTTCCAGTGCTGCGCCATAACCGATTCGCCGCGATCGCGCACCCAAGGAATCGGCGCGCGCGAAAAATAGAGCGCATTGCTATCGAAATCGCGGACCACTTTCACGACGTTCGGGTCCATGATGTCATTGGGCTGCGTAATCAGCGCACACGGAGTCGCAATCTGCACTGAATCATCTTCGAGCAGCGCGCTCACCAGCCCATCGATCGTGGCGGGATCGACAAGCGGCTCGTCTCCCTGCACGTTTACGTAAATTTCCGCTTCGCGGTGCGCGGCGACCTCCGCCACGCGGTCCGTCCCGTTTTGGTGATCCTTCCGGGTCAAAATTGCTTCCCCGCCGAACGCTTGCACCGCCTTCTGAATCGCCGCGTCGTCTGTGGCAACCACCACATTGCGCGCTTGTTCGGATTGGCGAACGCGCTCAACAACATGTTGAATCATGGGTTTGCCGGCGATTGCGGCGAGAGGTTTGCCCGGAAAGCGGGTTGAGGCCTGCCTGGCAGGAATGACAGCTAAAATTCGATTGACGTTTGCCATGATTGTAGCCGGTGCATTCGGAGATAGTAGCACGGGCGAAGAAGCAGCCAACCTACTGGCTCTTCGCATCCGAAGCTACAGCGCGCCTTCGCTTGATTTGAAGTTTCAAGGTGATAGTATCTGGCAGTACGCGTTTGGGGGCATCGTGACGTATCGCGCCACGAAACCAAACCTGCAAGTCAGCATCCTGATTGCGTGTGCGATGCTGCTGATCGGTACGCTTGCCTCTCCTGCCTTCTCCCAGGAAGCCCCCGCAGGCCCGGCGAAACCTCCCCCTTCGGATACTCAGAAAATTCAAAGGGGCAAGCCACTTCGTTCGGAAACCGATTTGACCCTTGTCGGTGCGTCTGTCACCGATCCGCTCGGCCGTTTGGTCACCGGCCTCGAGCAGGAAAATTTCCGCGTGTTCGAAGACGGCGTCGAGCAGGAGATCGTCCACTTTTCCAGTGAAGACGTCCCCGTATCGATCGGCGTGATCTTCGACATGAGCGGCAGCATGAGCGACAAAATCGATAAGTCGCGGCAGGCCGCGGTCCAATTTTTCCGCACTGCGAATCCACAGGACGAATTTTTCCTGGTGAATTTCAACGATCGCGCCCAACTAATCAGCCCGTTTACCGCCAGCGTCGACGATTTGCAAAACAGCCTGATGTATACCGGAGCGCACGGCATGACCGCGCTTTTCGACGGCGTGTATTTGGGTTTGAGTCAGATGCGTGGAGCACACAACACAAAGAAAGCTTTGCTCATCATATCGGATGGGGGAGATAATCACAGCAGGTACAGCGAAACGGAAATCCGCAAATTCGTAAGAGAAGCGGATGTCCAGATTTACGCGATTGGGCTCTTTGAGCCTGATGGCGGTCCGACTCCGGAAGAGCAAGGCGGGCCGAGCCTGCTGGCTGATTTGACCATGATGACCGGCGGCAGAACGTTTACCGTCAGGAATCTCAACGAACTGCCTGACATCGCCTCAAAAATCAGCATGGAGTTGCGCAATCAGTATGTTTTGGGATATCGACCGAGCAACCACGCGCACGACGGCAAATGGCGGAAGATCAAAGTCAAACTTAATCCGCCAAAGGGTCTTCCGCCTCTTACAGTCGCGGCGAAAAACGGCTATTTCGCTCCTGGACATTAGGACCGCCAACTTTTTCCGCATTGCTTTAATCGCGCTGTT
Organism: Candidatus Acidiferrales bacterium; assembly: GCA_030037315.1. GTDB lineage: Bacteria > Acidobacteriota > Terriglobia > Acidiferrales > UBA7541 > Palsa-295. The sequence goes on along the minus strand of JASHRM010000214.1, from coordinate 1,511 downwards.
CGCAGCGGCCCTGCTGCCGGCATACTCTCCGGTCCACGCGCAGAGCCCTCCATCGATCGCACCGTCTGCCCCGCCGCCTCCGCAGGTTGCGCCGAGCAATCGAATCAAGCAGAGCACGGACCTCGTTGTGCTGCACGCAACTGTTTCAGATGATCGGGGCCAATTTGTTTCCGGACTGAGCGAAGGCAATTTCCGCGTCTACGAACAGAATGTTGAGCAGAAGATCGCTTTTTTTTCACACGACGATATTCCTGTAACGATGGGTCTCGTCATCGACAATAGCGGCAGCATGCGCGAGAAGCGCGAGCAAGTGAATGCCGCCGCGATGACCTTCGTCCGCACCAGCAATCCGCAGGACGAAGCCTTCGTCGTGAATTTCAACGACGAGTACTACCTGGATACCGACGGCGATTTCACGAGCGATCAGAGAAATTTGAACGACGCGCTTTCGCGCATCGAAACGCGCGGCAGCACCGCGCTTTACGACGCGGTGATCGGCTCACTCGCGCACCTGAAGAAAGGCCACAAGGATAAGCGCGTTTTGCTGCTGGTCACCGATGGCGATGATGACGCGAGCACCAAAACCCTGGAAGACGCCATGAAGGCGGCTGAGGAATCGAACGCCACAATCTATACCATCGGCGTTTTCAGTGAAGATGACCGCCAGCATGATAAGAGCATGGTTCGCCACTCCAAGAAAGTTCTGCACGAACTTGCCGACGCGACGGGCGGAGCCGCTTATTTCCCGGACAATCTGGATCAGGTCACTCCGATCTGCGAACAAGTCGCGCGCGAAATTCGCAATCAGTACACTGTCGGCTACTATCCCTCGAACACGGCGAAGGACGGCACCTTCCGCACCGTGCAGCTCAAAGTGATCCCGCCGAACGGCCGCGGCAAGCTTTCCGTCCGCACCCGCACCGGCTACTACGCGCCCAGCGCCACTTCGGCTGACACGCGATCCACCCCGTCTCCCCAGGGCTAGCATTCAAATGTAGCGCTGCAGCCTTCGAGACGCGGGGGCTCGGTCTAGGGTCGTATCGTTTTCCAACGGAGTGCTCACCGAAGCGTGCAATTACACTGTGGTGTAAGGGCAGGGCTTCAACCCTGCCAAAAATGGGCGCGCGCAATGTCTTCCAATGCGCTGGTTCGCCCGCAGCATGTACTCTCGCGGCCAGACGTCGTCAACGACGGGGTTTGCGATGGAACTTTCAGACGGTATTATTGCGGCGGGACCATTTTTGCGTTGTAACCAAAGGTAAGAATCGATTCGATCTGCACCGGCTCGCCATCGCTGGTTGCCGGCTTGAAGCGCCAGTTCATCACCTGCTCCCTCGCAGCCTGAGTCATGAGCGGATTATCGGAATTTAACCCTAATGTTTCGCGCACCCGGCCATCGCGATCGATCGAGATGTAAAGGCTCAGCGTTCCGGGATTGCGGCCGCTCGTCAGAGTTGGCCATTGAATATCAGAAGCACTGACGATGAGACTTCGCACCGTTTCCTCGCTGA
>JASHRM010000213.1 GCA_030037315.1 Candidatus Acidiferrales bacterium | reverse complement strand
ATGTGGCGCGCGGAGGCCGAAGTGCGCCCGACTGGGCTGCGCCGGACGCGGTAGTGCTGCGCGAACTTGGCGAGCGGCACGAGGCGAAATATTTGGAATTGCTCTCGGCGCAAGGCGTCGCGATGGTCGACTTGCGCAATATAGGAGACGACCGGCGCGCGCTAGATGAAACGCGGACGCACATGGAGAAAGGCGTCGAGGCGATCGTGCAAGGCAGCCTAAGCGCAGGGCGATGGTTCGGGCGTCCGGATATTCTGCGGCGCGTCGCAACGCCCAGCCGATTGGGCGTTTGGTCATACGAAGCTATCGACTGCAAGCTGGCTCGCGAAACGAAAGCGGAAACGATCCTGCAACTCGGGCTTTACTCCGCGTTGCTTGAGGAAATTCAGGGCGTGGCACCGGAATTCATGAGCGTGGTTCCTCCAAGCCGCAACTATGAAGCGGAGCGGTACCGTTTCGCGGAATTCAGCGCGTACTACCGGTACGTGCGGCAGCGCTTGGAACAGTTGTGCGACGGAGATGAGCGCGGAGTGGTTGCGGAGACGTATCCCGAAAGATGCGCACATTGCGATGTTTGCAGATGGTTTAAGGAGTGCGATGCGAAGCGACGGGACGACGATCATTTGTCGCTCGTAGCGGGAATGCGGCGATCCCACCAGAAGCAGCTGCATGAGTGGGAGATCGTGCGCGTGGATCAGCTCGCGGTGATGCCGATTCCCCTGGAGCGACGGCCAACGCACGGTTCGCGCGACGCGATCGAGAAAATGCGCGAGCAAGCGCGTTTGCAAGTTGAGACGCGCAAGGCGCAGAGGCTTTTGCACGAATCTATCCTGCCAGTCGCAGAGCAGATGGGATTTTGCCGGCTTCCGGAGCCGAGCGTGGAAGACATGTTCGTGGATTTGGAAGGCGATCCCTTCGCGGGCGAATCGGGGATGCAGTATTTGTTCGGCTTTGCGTATCGCGAGGCGGACGGGCAGCTTGTCTACGAAAGGTGCTGGGCGCTGACGCGAGAAGAAGAAAAGGCCGGTTTCGAATGGCTCGTCGATGAAATGATGCGACGCAGGCGCGCGAATCCGAAGATGCATGTATATCACTTCGGGTCGTACGAGCCGGCGACGCTGAAGCGGCTGATGGGGATGTACGCGACACGCGAGGATGAAATCGACCGGCTGTTGCGCGCGGGCGCGTTTGTCGATTTGCATCAGGTGTTCAAACAAGGACTGCGAGCGGGAGTCGAGGAATATTCGCTGAAGAAACTTGAGGCGCTCTACGGATTCAAGCGCGAAACGCCGCTCGACAAATCGCGGGAGGCGATGCGGCTGATCGAGCACGGGCTCGAACTGGGTTGGGACGACCGCGAATTGCCCGACGAAACGCGTGCGGCAATGGAAGGCTACAACGGCGAGGACTGTTTTTCGACGGCTGGGCTGCGCGATTGGCTGGAGGAGGAACGGGGGAAATTGGTCGCGGCGGGCGAAAACATTCCGAGATTTGTGGATGGAGACGAGAATCCAACGGAAAAGTTGCGCGAAAAGCTGGATGAGACGGCGGCGCTAACAGCGCGGCTCTGCGAGAAATTGCCCGTCGATCCCGGAGCGAGAACGGAGGAACAATCGGCAACGTGGCTGCTGGCGCAACTGCTCAGTTGGCATCGGCGGGAGGAGAAACGATTGTGGCAGGACGGATATCGGTATGCGGAGATGACGGACGAGGAGCTGCTCGACGAACGAGTTGGCCTGACGAAGCTGAAATTTGTGGAACGCGTGGGCGCGACGCCGAAAGGCAATCCGATCGATCGTTATTCGTTCGAGCCGCAGAAAAATAACGTGCGAGCCGGCAAGGATCTGTATTTCGATGGCGAACGGTTCGGCGAAGTGTTGGCGATCGATCAGCATCAGGCGTTTGTCGACGTCAAAAAACCGGCAAAGGCTGCGGATGCACATCCTTCAGCGGTTTACATGTGGAATGCGCCGATCGCGACCGAGGCTCAAGCGGCTTCCCTGCGACGGCTGGGCGGATGGGTTGCGACGAACGGAATTGATGCGCCCGGGCGGTACCGAGCTGCGCGCGATTTGCTGCTGCGAAAACCGCCTCGCCTTAGAAAGAAGGAGCGAATGGTACAACTCGCTTCGGAGAAGCCTCAGAACACGGCGACGCGAATTGCAGTGGCTCTTGATGAGGCGGCGTTCGCGATTCAAGGGCCGCCGGGATCGGGGAAAACCTACACGGGCGCGCGCATGATATGTGAACTAGTGAAACGCGGGAGCAAAATCGGTGTCGGCGCGGTGAGCCACAAGGTGATTCGCAAGCTGCTCGAGGATGTGATAGACGCAGCCAAAGAGCAACGTGTGGACGCGGTGCGATGCATGCATCGCGAAACAGACGGTGAGCCGAGTGAAAGCGTCACCATAGCAGGCAAAAGCAATCAGGAGGCGCTCGACGCACTGAGAAGCGGTCAGATGACGGTGCTCGGCGGGACTTCATGGCTTTGGGCGGACGAGAAGCTGTTTGAGGCGGTGGATGTGCTGTTCATTGACGAGGCGGGGCAGATGTCGCTTGCGGATGTAATTGCGTCGTCGCAGGCAGCGAAAAGTCTCGTGCTTCTGGGCGACCCGCAGCAATTGGAGCAGCCGTGCCACGGAAACCACCCCGATGGCGTGGAAAAATCGGCGCTCGAACACGTGTTGAACGGGCGCAAGACGATTTGGGAAGAAATGGGATTTTTTCTACCGAAAAGCTGGCGGCTCCATCCACGTGTGTGCAAGTTCACGTCGGAAGTTTTCTACGAGGACAAACTTGGGTCATACGAGATTGCGCAGAGCCGGTCGCTTCAAGGACATGCGTGGATGAAGGACGCGGGGCTGTGGTTTGTGCCGGTGAAGCATGAGGGAAACCGGAATTCGAGTCCGGAGGAAGTTGGGGTCGTCGAGTCGATTGTCGAAAGCTTGCTGCGAGGCAGCGTGAAATGGACGTATAGCAAAGGGCATGTCCGCGATTTGAGGAGTGACGACATTTTGATCGTGGCGCCGTACAACGCGCAGGTGGCGGATTTGCGGGCCCGGCTTAGGGAAATACAGATCGGCACGGTCGATAAGTTCCAGGGGCAGGAGGCACCGGTCGTGATTTATTCGATGACCACGTCCTCGCCCGAAGATGCGCCGCACGGGATGGAGTTCCTCTACAGCTTGAACCGGTTGAATGTGGCGACGT
>JASHRM010000212.1 GCA_030037315.1 Candidatus Acidiferrales bacterium | reverse complement strand
TGGGCAATCGGGCACAGCCTTCAAATTGCAGAGTCGAGGGCAAGGCTCGGGGAATCCAATGCGGATTAGCCTGGGGCGCGAAACGTGCGTCGTTTGCAAGCGCAGCGTGAGGTGCGGGAAGTGCAGTTGAATAAGGGATTTGTTATTCTAAACTCGAGTCAGCGCACATGAAGGCCTCGAATCAAATCTGGAAAGAGAAGCTCGCCGGAAAGCTGCCCGAAACCCTCGCGCGCGAAGTGGATATTTTCGATAACGAAGTCGCGCTGCGCAAACAGGGCAAGATGGACGAGCGCCTTTTTGCGGAAACGCGTTTGCGGCGCGGAACCTACGGCCAGCGGTATGACAACGGCCAGCGCCACGACGGCGCCCAAGTTCAGGACATGCATTATCCCTCCGGCGATTTGACCAAGGGTCCCAACACAATGTGGGACGCGCCGGGAATGCAGCGAATCAAGATTCCGGGGGGTGGGCTGAATGCAGCGCAGCTCGAAACGCTTGCGCAGCTCGCTGAGGAATATTCGGACGGGATCGCGCACGTGACCACTCGCCAGGATTTTCAGCTGCACTACATCCACATCGAAGATACGCCGGCAATTATGCGGCGCCTTGCGGCAGCAAGTATCACGACCCGCGAAGCCTGCGGAAATTCCGTCCGCAACGTGACGGCTTGCCCATACGCGGGCGTCTGCCCGGATGAAGTTTTCGACGTGACGCCGTACTCGAAGGCGCTTTCGAAATTCCTGCTGGGCCATCCGGATACGCAGAATTTTGGGCGGAAATTCAAGCCGGCGTTCAGCGGCTGCGCGCAGCATGCCTGCGGGTTGACGAGCTTGCACGACATCGGATTCATTGCGGTCAAGAAAACCGAGGACGGCAAGGTCAAGCGCGGATTCGATACATTCGTGGGCGGCGGACTGGGCGCAGTGCCGTACATGGCGAAGCGATTCGATTCGTTCGTGCCAGCTGAGGAAATTTTGCCGCTCACGCAGGCGGTCAGCCGTGTGTTTGCGCGCCTCGGCGAAAAAAAGAATCGCAGCCGCGCGCGAATCAAGTTCCTGGTGCAGGACCTGGGAATCGACAAGTTCCGCGAGACCGTTCTCGAAGAGCGTAAAACGCTGGAACCCGATCCGCGCTGGACGGATTTTCTGCCGGAAGCGGAAAAATTCGAAGAAAACGCGCTCAGGCCGGGTGGCGAAGAGCCAGCGACTGGTTCCGAGGATTTTCGCCGCTGGGTTAAGACGAATACGCGCGCGCAAAAGCAGCCGGGCTACGTTTGCGTGACGGTGGCGCTGCCGCTTGGCGACATTACTGCGGATCAGCTTCGCGCGCTGGCCGACATCGTGCGCAAGTACACGAAGGAGACGGTGCGTAGCACGGTCGAGCAGAATTTCGTGATCCGCTGGGTGAGCAAAAAAGATTTGCCTGAGGTTTACGAGGCTCTCAAGGCCGCGAGGATCGGTCAGGCGGGCGCGGGCACGATCGTCGATATCGTCACTTGCCCGGGCACGGACACGTGCAAGCTGGGCATTTCCTCTTCGCGAGGACTTGCGGGTGAGTTGCGGAATCGACTGGCCGAGCGAAATTTTCAATCGGACGAAGCGGTCGAGAGCCTGCACATCAAAATCAGCGGCTGCTTCAATAGCTGCGGCCAGCATCATGTGGGCGATCTCGGCTTCTACGGCGTGAGCCGCAAAGTGGGCGGCTACGCGGTGCCGCATTTCCAAGTCGTCCTCGGGGGCGAATGGGAAAACAATGCCGGATCCTACGGGTTGCCGGTAGTTGCTGTCCCGTCGAAAAATATTCCGAAAGTGGTCACGCGGCTGACTGGACGTTTCGTCGAGGGCCGCAACAAGGGCGAAAGTTTCAAGGACTTCATCAAGCGCATCGGCAAAGTCGAATTGAAAAGTATGCTGGATGATTTGTCGAAGCCGCCCGCGGGCGACCGGTCGTATTTCAGCGACTGGGGCGATCCGCGCGAGTACAGCCTGGAGGATATGGCCCAGGGCGAATGCGCGGGTGAAGTGGTTTCGTCCGTGGAATTCGATCTGGGTGCGGCGGAGCGCGAGCTTTTTGAGGCGCAGCTTGCTTTCGATAACGGGCAAATCCAGCAGGCGGGTGAGACGGCGTACAAGTCGATGCTGCACGCGGCGAAAGCCCTGGTGAAAATCGGCAACCCGGCCGTGCCCGAGGACGCAAACCTGATCGTTTCCGAATTTCGCACGCGCTATGTGGATACGAAGAAATTCTGGGACGAGTTTGCCGGAGCGAAGTTCGCCCAGTATCTCTTCGACGCCCACGCAAAAGCCGGACAATCCCACACCGCTGATTCAAGCCGCTACATGATCGACGAGGCGCAGCTTTTCATCGACGCTTCCCATAGCTGCTACAACAAAATGGGAACTGCGGTCGGCGTGTAGGCCAGGATTCCCGCCCTCATGGACCTGCAGCACGTAAACGTGAAGCTACTCGTAAAGAATCCAGAGCAGGTTGAGCTGGAGCCTCTCATCCCCATTTATCATCGCTGGATTAAAGACCGCATCTTCGAGGAAATGCTGCTCGATATCGCGGATTATCGTCACGTGCCGGAAGGCCCGGGCGTGGTGCTGATCGGTTTGCAGGCAGATTACGCCGTGGATAATCTCGGCGGGCGATTGGGCGTGCGTTACAACCGCAAGGCCCCGCTCGATGGCGAGAATCAGCAGCGGCTGGCGCAGGCCACGCGCGCGGCGCTGAACGCGTGCAGACAGCTCGAATCGGAAGAAAGCCTGGATGGGAAAATTGGTTTTGGCGGGCGAGAGCTCGAGATATTTTTCAACGATCGCGCGCTGGCTCCGAATAACGAAGAGTCGCGGCGAGCGGTGGAAAAAGAGCTGCGCGAGTTTTGCGCGAAATTGTTTGCCGGAAAAGAATGTGAGATCGCGTTTGACAGCGATCCGCGAAGGTTGCTTCGCGCGTTCGTGAAGGCGAAGCAGGGAGCAAGCGCAGCGGAATTGCTGAAGAATCTAGGGTCGTAGTCCTCCCTCCTTGTTATTTCGCCAACGTAGTCTTGCTTGCCTTCTGAAGGTATGCAACGATCCTGCGCCGAAAAGGAGCCATTCATGAATCGACTGATGACCGCTATATTTGCGGCGCTGTTGCTTTGCATCTCGCTTTACGCGCCGGGACAATCTTCCGCGCAAGGCCAGAATCAAACTGCAACGCAAGCGCCGCCAGCTCGTCCGGCGCAGGCGCCGCTCGCGATTCCGAATCCGCACTACGTATCGATCGAGATGGAAATCGATGTCGACCGGCCGGCAGCGGAAGTTTGGAAGCGCGTCGGCAAATTTTGCGACATCGGGGAATGGTTTCAATTTCCGTGCACGATCCTTTCGGGGACAGACGGCGAGCTGGGAGTGGTTCGATCGATCGGCAACGAAGTGATGGTCGGCAAAACGGAGCTTTCCTACACGTATACGCAGCCGGTTCGCGAGGGCCAGCCTTACAACCTGTATCACGGCACGCTGGAAGCGCGGCCCGTGACGGCGACGACTGCGAAGCTGGTGTACACGCTGCTTTACGATAACTCGATGATTCCTGAAGACGCGCGGGACGCAGAGATCGCGCGAAGAAGGACGCTCTTCCTGAACGGACTCAAGAACATGAAGACTCTTGCCGAAGGCGGAACGTTGCCGCCACGGCAGGCGCCGGCTGGCGGTCCGAGGTAACGGCGTAATAAAAGAGAGATTCTTCGACTCCGCGTCCCAACGCGGCTGCGCCCCTACGAAAAATCAAAGCAATGCCGGGCTAGCTGGCTTTGCGGCGCGTGCGGTGGTGCGCAGGCGGCGCGGCTACAGGCGCACCCTTTTTGCCGCCGGCAGCGAGGCTGCGTTTCAGGGCTTCCATCATGTCGATCACAGGAGCTCTCTTCGTCGCAGCGGGCTCGGCGGCGATGGTTTTGCCCTTAAGCTTGGCCTGAATCAAATCGTTCAGGCGCTCTTGAAATTCATCTTTGTAATCTTGCGGCTTGAAGGGTGCTGAAAGGCTTTTGACGAGCTGGTCGGCCAGTTTCACTTCCTCGGGGCGCAGCTTGATGTTGTCGCCGCTGCCGTAACCCGCCACCGAAGCAATTTCATTCGCGTAATACATGGTGTGCAGCGTGAGCCCGTTGTCGCGCGGGCGGATAAACACAGTGTACTCGCGCTGCTGCATCGTGAGTTTCGCGACGCCAATTTTTTTCGTGTCCTCGAGCGCTTTCAACAGCAGACGGTACGGCTTTTCCGCGTCCTTTTCGGGCACTGCAAGAAATGAGGAGTCGAAATAAATGGGATCCACGGCGCCTTCGTTGACGAACGTAAGAATTTCCATCGTTCTTCCGGAAGCAGGCATGATCTTTTTGATTTCGTCGGGCTTCACCAGGGCGTACTGTCCGGGTTCGTATTCGTAGCCCTTAATGACTTCGGAGCGGTCTACGATCCGTTTGCAGGTGGGGCAGTAGAGCGGCTGGCGCAAGCGCGTGTGGCATTTGTCGTGAATCTGGTGCAAGCTGACTCGCTTCGAGCGTGCGGCGACGTAGAGCCGAATCGGAATCGAAACCAGTCCGAACGAGATCATTCCCTTCCAAACGGAAGTAGCCATTGGGCCTCCTCAAAAAAGCATACTGGCATGCCACCGTGCCGCAATAAAGCGAAACCCGTATGAACGGGGCAGAGAGTTTGTAACTTATACTTGGCGAGTCATGTCGCCGCTGGCGGATTATCGCAAGAAGCGAAACTTTTCGGCTACTCCTGAGCCGAAAGGGCTCGCGCAAAAATCGAAGACGCCCATTTTCGTGATCCAGCGCCACGCGGCGCGGCGGCTGCATTTCGATTTTCGGCTGGAAATCAATGGCGCGCTGGCGTCGTGGGCAGTGCCGAAAGGACCTCCTGAAGAGCCCGGCGAAAAGCGGCTGGCCGTGCACGTGGAAGATCATCCGCTCGAATACGCGAAATTCGAAGGGACGATTCCCAAGGGCAATTACGGCGCGGGAGATGTGCAAATTTGGGATCGCGGGACATTTGAAGTCGAAGGCGACATGAGCGCAGGCGATCAGGTGAAGCGCGGCGATCTGAAATTCGTGCTCCACGGCGAAAGGTTGAACGGGCGATTTGCGCTCGTGCAAATGAGACGTTCGGAGAATGGAAAAGATTGGCTGCTGATTCGCAAGAAAGAGGAATTTGCGAGCGGTCTGGGATCGAAGCTAGTGATTCGCGGCGCGCCGCCGAAAATGAAGGCGGATGCGCAAGCCGAATTGCCTGGCGCCGTGAAGGCGCCGATGCCGGAAAAATTGTCGGTTACGCTGGCCACGCTCGCGGAAAAGCCGTTTTCCGATCCGGCGTGGCTTTACGAAATTAAGTGGGACGGCGAGCGGGCTCTGGCGTTCATTCACGATGGGGAAGTTGAGCTGCGCGCACGGTCGGATCGCGACATCACCGGCGAATATCCGGAGCTCAAGGAGCTGGCGAAACGTGTGGTCGCGCGAAAAGCGATTTTGGACGGCGAAATCGTGGTGCTCGATGAGTCGGGACGGTCGAACTTTTCGCGGATCCAGCAGAGGTTTGGCGTGATGAAGCCGTCCGCGGCGCTACAGCAGAGTTCGCCCGTGACGTATTACGCGTTCGATTTGCTGTATTGCGATGGATACGACTTGCGCCAAGCGGAACTGGAACAGCGGAAGGAATTGCTGCGCGGGCTCCTTTCGCC
>JASHRM010000211.1 GCA_030037315.1 Candidatus Acidiferrales bacterium | reverse complement strand
CTCCGAATTCTCCGGCCCAAACGAGGTGATAACCCGTCGGAAGTTGCAGATTCTTCTTGATGCGCTCCTGCGCTTCTTCCACGGTGCTGCCGAGGTCGCGATCGCGCACGCTGAATTTCACGGGAATAAATCGCTGCACGCTTTCGTGATAAATCCACGAAGCGCCGGTATCCAAACTGATCGTGGCCAATTCGCTTAACGGAATATAGGCGTTGACGCCGCTGCTGGTGGCGTACGCGACTTTGATGTTGCGGATTTTTTCGATGCTGTTCCGGTAATCGGGCGCGTAGCGGACTACCAGATCGAATTGCCTGTCGCCTTCCAAAACAGACGTTGCCACAGCGCCGCCCAGAGCAGCCTGGATCAGGGAATTGATGTCGCCGGTATTCAGTCCATAGCGAGCGGCCGCTTCACGATTCACCTTTATGTCTAAATTCGGTTGGCCAAGAACGGGGAAGATGCCCAAGTCCGTTACGCCGCGAACCTGGCTCATCTGATCGCGCACCTGCTGAGCGAGATTCGTCAGCTCGACGAGATTCGGCCCAACGATTTTTACGGAGTTGGAGCCTTTGACTCCGGAAATGGCTTCTTCGATGTTGTCCTGAATGTACTGCGAGAAATTGAAATTCACGCCGGGGAGCGCGCTTTCGAATTCCGCCTGAATCTGATTCGTTAGCTTGTCTTTCGTCATGCCGGCCGGCCATTCGTCGAACGGCTTGAGCGGAACGAATAGTTCGACATTGGAAAAGGGCGCCGCGTCGCTGCCGTCGTCAGGACGACCATGTTGCGAGACGACGGTTACGACTTCCGGATATTTGAGAAGGATCTCACGCATTTTTCTGGTCGCGTTTTCTCCATCTTGCAGAGACAAAGTCATCGGCATCGAGGCGCGAATCCAGAAATTCCCCTCTTCGAGCTGCGGCAGGAATTCGCTGCCGAGGCGGAATGACAGAAACACTGAAATCAGAAGAAAGGCGACGCCGAGCGCCACAGTGATTACGCGCCACTTCAGCGCAAACCGCAGCGCGGGTGTATAGATTTTGTGCAGAGCGCGCACAAGAAATGTTTCGGATTCCTTCAAGTGATCCGGCAGCAGAAGGGAAGCGAGCACAGGCGTCACCGTGAACGTGGAAATCAGCGCGCCGGCAAGAGCGTATCCGTAGGTCCGCGCCATCGGCCCGAAAATCTGCCCCTCGACGCCTTGCATCGTGAAAAGCGGAACGAAAGCAGCCACGGTGATCAAAGCAGAAAACAAAACGGCCTTATCGACTTGAACGACGCTGAGCAGAATCATTCGCAAACGATCGGTCCACGTAAACGGGGCGGTTGAGTCACCGCTTTCTCGCAATTTCGTCGGATCCGGTCCCCAGAATCCATCGGCAAGACGCCGGAGAAGCATCTGGCGTTCCGCAGGCGGCTCCTGAAAATTGCGAAAGATATTTTCCACAAGGATTACGGAGGCGTCGACGATGATGCCCAAGTCCACAGCGCCCACGGAAAGCAAGTTCGCACTCTCGCCTTGCAGGACCAGCAATCCGACGGCGAACAGCAGAGCAAACGGAATGTTCAGCCCCACGATCACGGCGCTGCGCAAATTTCCGAGAAAAATCCACTGAATCAAGAAGACCAGCACACAGCCAAACAACAGGTTGTGAAGCACTGTGTGCGTGGTGACATTCACCAGCGATGTGCGATCGTAAAACGAAACGATTTTCACTCCGGGGGGGAGGCTGCCGTTGTGATTCAGGTCGTCGATGGCCGCTTTCACTTTAGGAATCATATCGGCGGTTTTTTCCGTGCGGCGCATCACGACGATAGCCCCGACGACATCGTCATCGTGGTCGCGGCCCAGGATGCCGAGCCTTGGCCGATAGCCAACGGAAACCTTGGCGAGATCTTTCACAAGGACAGGGACGCCGTTGCTTTGCGAGAGGACGACGTTTTCGATGTCGCCGACTTTGTAGCCTTTGGTGAGATCGTCGTCGCCGCCGTCATCGATCAATCCGACGCCGCGAATATTGATGGACTGCTGACCGATACTGATTTCGCGTCCACCGACGTTGATATTTGCATTGCCGAGCGCGGTGAGAATTTGAGGGACGGTGACGTTGTAGGCTTCGAGCTTGTGCGGATCGACGGTGACTTCGAATTCCTTCGTGGGTCCGCCCCAGCTGTTCACGGCCCCAATGCCGGGGATCGTCAACAACCGGCGCGCCACGATCCAATCCTGCACCGTTCGCAGATTGGTGATTCCGAAATGCGGCGGGCCAACGACCTGATAGCGATAAATTTCTCCAGTTGAGCTGTTGGCTTGAATGGTGGGGACAAGACCGCCAGGCAAATTGACGTTTTGCTGCATCGCAATCGACGCCTGCGCGAAAGCGAAATAATAGTCGACTCCGTATTTGAAAGTGACGCGAACGAAAGAAAGTCCGTAGAAGGAAGTGGAGCGAATCACGTCGATTCCAGGCGTTGAGTAGAGGCCGATTTCCATCGGGCGCGTGTAGTAGCGCTCCATTTCTTCGGCGGAAAGCCCAGGCGCCTGCGCCGTGATTTCAAGAATCACCGGAGTCGGATCGGGATAGGCCTCGATATTCAGCTTGTCGAAAGCGATGACGCCCGCGCCCAAGAACGCGAGGAGCGCCACGACGATAATCGCGCGGCGGCTCAGGCAAAATGCTACGAGCGCTTTGAGCATGATTCTCCGTGGCTCAGGAAATGAATTCGCATTCGTCTAATCCGAGGGCGGCGCCTGAAGCATGTTGCTGAGAAAAACCGCTCCGTCGCTAACGACCAGCTCACCGGGCTGGACGCCCTGCAGTATTTGAACTTCGTCGGCGGTGCGAAGGCCGGTCTTCACAATTCGCTGCGTGAAATGCGCCCGGTCCGTAGTGGTCCACGCGGTCATCGTGCCATCGCCCTCACGCACAACGCCGTTTGCGGGAATTGCCGTGGATTTCACGGGATTCTGAATTCGAATCACGAAGTTGGCGAGCATTCCGGGCCGCAATTCATTGCGCGGGTCCTGAATTTCGGAGCGAACCGTGGCGCGATGGGTGTTCGGATCGACGCTTGCGTAAATTTTTGAGACGTGGCCCTGAAACACGCGATCCGGGTACGCCATGACTTTCACGGAGACCGCCTGTCCTACGCGAAGGAGAGGTAGATCGCTTTCAATCGCATCCGCGAGCATCCACTTGATATGAACGTCGGTCACCGTGTAGGGAGCAGGGGCGTTGCCCGGTTGCACAAAAAGTCCCGGAGCCGCGCTAAACGATGTGACTTGGCCAGTGATGGGGCTGCGGACGATCAACGTGGCATCAATCTTTCGCGACGAAATAATCTGATCGATTTCGGAGTCCGACTTTCCAAAGACGCGAACGGCGTCGCGGGCCGCTTTCAGCGCACCTTCGGCCGTCTGCGAGTCCGAAGTAGCCTGCTCGAATTCGCGCTCGGAAATGCCAGCCGAATTCTTGAGATTCTTGGCGCGCGCGAGTTCCCTGCCGTTAAGATCGGCGGTCGATGCAGCGCTAATCAAGGTTGATTCAGCCTGGATTAGATCGGGGCTGTCGATTGTGTAGAGCGGCTGGTTTTTCTGAACCGAGTCACCCAACTGCGCGAGGTTTTCGATAATTTTTCCCTGATAGGGAGGGAACACCTGCGCGGAGAGATTGTCCGCAAAGCTGATCGTTCCGACCGTTTCTTTTTCGACGGGGAACAGATACGAGCCCACCGGCTGAATTTTGATGGCGCTTACCTGCGATGGAGACAGCTCGATCACGGGCGCGCCTGAAGCATCGTGGGCGATCGCAGCAGTGTCTTGCTGCGCGTCGGCACTCGAGGCTTGGCTGCGATTGCAGCCGGAAGCCAGGCAAGCCGTGGTGAAGACGGCAGCTGCAGCGAAAAGAGCAAACTTACGTTTCATGATGAGTCGACTCCGTGCACGCTGGCAGAATCGGCTGCCAGCCAATTGCTTGAATCAAGGCATTTGTTGAGCGAGTCAACGAATTTCCGCGAACGGATAAAACGACCGTTGAGTAGACCCGCGAAGTGTTACAGCGATGTACTAGCGAGATTGAATCTGGAGCGGGGGTGCGCGCCCGTCACTTGAAACTACGAGCGAAGCGGCGGTTAACTGCGGATCCTGAATGTGCAAGCTTTTCCCAGAAGAAGAGCCGTGCGGCGACACGTTGGCAACCGCGGAAATTTCATCGCGCGACTGCGGTGCAGGGCCGACCGCGCCCGTTTCCTGAGAGGAATTCGTGCGCCATGTAGTGCCGGAGCTGTTCAATGCTCCTGGAAACGCAGAGGGCTGCGCGCGCAGGAATTTACCGTGTCCGTCGTTCAGGAAAACCGCTACAGGGCGCCTGAATGACGCAGTGAAAAGCACGAGATCGATGGCGTGGTCGCCATTGACGTCTCGCGCTTCCATTCCGAGGCCGCCTGCGGGAGCGATGAGTTGAATCGATTGCGGCCCCAGGGCAGAAAGCCGCAGCTGAATCGAATAATTAGCGGTACCCGAAAAATTTGGCCCGGACCGGATGCTTGCCAGATCGGGGCGAAGGTCACCATCAAAATCGGCGACCGCGAACGACGAGATAGGCGCGGCCGGCGCGACGCTCGAAGCGT
Source organism: Candidatus Acidiferrales bacterium (assembly GCA_030037315.1). GTDB lineage: Bacteria > Acidobacteriota > Terriglobia > Acidiferrales > UBA7541 > Palsa-295. Next base: position 8,178 of record JASHRM010000211.1, on the reverse strand, counting down.
TCGCCGGAGTCGGGGCGGCCTTAACAGCTAGCGCAACGATCGCGAGGAACGAGATTACAACGAGCAGGCGAACGCAAATAGAAAAGCATTTCTCCGGGCGCATGGCCTGCCCGGGCGACGACAAGAGCATCGATTTGGGATCCCGCACGACCACGACTTAGATGCAATCCTTTCGATTTAAGTAGTTTATTACGTGGGAGCGAGCGGTCAAGAGGGCGAAAGAAAGATGTAATCGTACCGAACACGGGACAGCGAGCACCGTCCCGGCCAGCCCCTAGCCGCGACCGATGAAGGGCATCTTGGTGGCCATGACCGTCATGAACTGAACGTTTGCATCGAGGGGCAGCGAAGCCATATAGACGACCGCGCGGGCAACGTCATCAACTCTCATCGTGGGTTCCACGGCAATTTCGCCATTCGCTTGCGGGACGCCTTTCTTCATTCGTTCGGTCATCTCGGTGGAAGCGTTGCCAATGTCAACCTGGCCACAGGCAATATCGTATTTGCGCCCATCGAGGGAAGTGACTTTCGTAAGCCCGGTTACGCCATGTTTCGACGCGGTGTAGGGCGCGGAATTTGGGCGTGGCGCGTGCGCGGAAATCGAGCCGTTGTTGATGATGCGACCGCCGCGAGGGTCCTGGCTCTTCATGATCTTGAATGCTTCCTGAGTGCAGAGGAACGCACCCGTAAGATTTGTGTCCACGACGGATTTCCATTGCTCGTAGCCAAGGTCTTCGAATGGAACGGCGCGGCCTGAAATGCCCGCGTTATTGAAAAGCAGATCGAGGCGGCCGAAAGCGTCCTTTGTTTTTGCGAAGAGAGTGCGGACTGCTGCGGGATCAGTGACGTCCGTGGGAATTGCGAGAGTTTGAGAACGCGTGTCCTTCATTTCTAAGGCGAGCGCTTCGAGAGGCTCCTTACGCCGGCCAGCGAGAACGACTGAGTAATTCTCGCGCGCCAAAGCGACCGCGACTGCTTTGCCAATTCCGCTGCCAGCGCCGGTGACGATGGCGATTTTCATGATTTAGCCGGACCGGCGATCAGGCGTTCGCGAACGTCGCGATTCGTTGCCAGATCCACGCAGGTCCACGCCATCGCCAACGCGCCATCGATGAGGGCTTTATCAGCGTCTGGGGTGATGCAGTGCGCGGTAAATTCCGGCTGATGATTGACAGCCGGCAACGAATTGATGCCGACCATTGGATGAATGGAAGGCATTTTCAGCGAGACGTTGCCCATGTCAGTGGATCCAGTTGGTCGCGTTTCCCATTCGCCAAGATTCGGAAAAGCGCGTCCGAGTGCTTCGGAATTTCTGCGATAAAAGGACGCCAAGGTTTCGTCATGCCGCATTTCGGCGTAGGGCTTGTCGCCGCCAGTGATGGTGACTTTTGCGCCCGTCGCCAAGCCGCCCGCTTCAAAGCAGCCATACACTTTCGGCCTTAATTCGGCGAGTTGTTCGAGAGTTTCGGAGCGAACGATGTATTTGGCCGACGTATGCGCGGGAGTTACGTTAGGCGCGGCTCCGCCATTCGTGATGATGCCGTGGATGCGATCGGTGGAGCGAATGTGCTGACGCAACAGGCCGAGCGCGGTTTGCGCGATGGTCAATGCGTCGGCCGCGTTGACGCCCAGCTCCGGAAAGGCTGAAGCATGCGATTCCTTGCCGGTGCAGTGAACTTCGAACATCGAAGCGGCGATGATTTTCGCGCGGAGCATGTCAAACGGAGCGGGATGAACCATCATCGCGGCGTGAATGCCGTCGAAGCCTCCGCGCTCGAGCATCAGAATTTTTCCGCTGGCGTTGCCCACTTCTTCGGCGGGCGTGCCGATCACGCTGACCGTGAGGCCGATCTCATCGGCTACTTTCGCGGCGGCGAACGCGGCTCCGATTGCGGAGGCGGCGATGATGTTGTGGCCACAGGCGTGGCCAATATCAGGCAGGCTGTCGTATTCGGCGCAAATGCCGACATGTAACGGGCCCGATCCCGCCGTGGCGCGAAAAGCGGTAGGCAGATCACAAATTCCCTTTTTTACGCGGAAGCCCGCGTCTGAGAGCGACTCGCAGAGCCAGGAGGAAGATTTCTCTTCTTCGAAGCCAAGTTCGGGGCGCCCGTGGATGCGATGGCTCAGCGCGATGAGCTGATCGCGAGCCGAATCGAAGCGTTCGCGGGCTGCGGATTTTGCGTCCATGGGCATTTTCAGGCTGCCGACCAAAGTAAAATGAACATTGAAGCTATGTCATCTGGGCGCGGTTAATCAAGAGAGGATGATTGGAAGTCGCGCTGATTCCGCGATCGCCTGTTTAATCGGAGGCAATTTGCGAAAGGACGTCGGCGAGTTCGTTTGGCGTCGACAGAAATGGTGAATGGTCCGTGTCAATCGAGAATGTTTTTCGGCAGGGAGAATGTTTTTGCATTTCGCGCTGCAGCATGAGAGTGATCGCACGATCGCGCGTGCATTCCACATAATAGCGGGGGATGCGGCCCCAGCGTTCGGCCGAGGTCTTTATCGGCACGTCGAAAGGCCGATTAGATTGGAGGCCAAGGCGCGATTGGGCAAAGGCGGCGTCGGCATCCGCGCAATTTGAGTAGAAGGCCTCGCGAGAGTGCTCGGGGCGGAATCGAACGACGCCGTCCGCGATCTCCTCCGTCGTCGATGGATTAACCATGCTTTCCTTATCCTGCGACGCCCAGGTCATCAGCGAATCACCATTGCGGGGCAAGAAAGCGCAGACGTAGACCAAGGCGCGGATTGAGTCCGGGCAGTTTTCCGTGGCTTGTGTGATGATGACGCCTCCCAGGCTGTGGCCGGCCAGAATCACCGGATCCTCTTCGGCGCTGGCGATGGCGCAAGCGCGATCCGAGTAATTCTTAAGGGTAACGCTGGAGGGCGGCGTCCTGTCGTTTCCAGAGCCGGGCAGGTCCGGAGCAAGAACCTTGTGGCCCTGAGATTCTAGAAGCGATGCGACTTTTTGCCAACACCAGCCACCATGCCACGCGCCATGAATTAGAAGAAACGTTGACATTGTGTCAGCGCTTGCCAGATGCGCTATTTTTGAGGCCAGTCAGGATCTTTCTTGACGCCGTTGTCCATGAATTCGAGCCAGAAGCCCTGGGGATCGGTGACGAAGAACATTCGCGTGGTCGGAGAAATAAAGACCGGCGCGTTGGACGGACTTGTCGTATGAAGATTTGCCGCTTTGACGCGGTCGATCATCACGTCATCGTCCTTGGACATGAAAAGAAAATGTGCGGAGCCGGGATCCTGAAAATGTGGACGCTGAAAATGCTTGCTGTGGTTTTTGTACTCGATGAGCTCCATCACAACCGGCGAGCCGGGGACCATCGCTTCCGCGAGGCGAAATTGATTGTGTAGGCCGGTGAGATTTGCGTAGTCGGCATCGCCCATGAACGAGGGGCTGATCCAGAATTTGAAATCGGGGCCGACAAGTCTTTCGTACATGCCGCAGGTTTTTTCGATGTTGTCGACAACGATGGCGACGCGCGCGCCGAGGACTTTGCTGTCGGCGGCCGCCGTCGATTCAGGCGCGGGCGTGATCTGCATCAATTCAACCGGGTAGCCATCTGGATCGCGGACGAGGACGGCGCGGATTTTGCCTGTGATGCCGGGCCAGCTCGGCACGTCCACAGGATTTTCGCCGGGAGTGATAATGGGTGTGCGTTCCTGCTTCAGGACCGCAAGCGTTTTGTCGAGGTCGGTGACGATGAGTTTCAAATACGATGCGCCCGGATCGGTGAGCGCCGGATGAAAGGGACGCGTGGGAATTCCTTTAATTTCGATGGATTCGATCGTCATTTCCGGTCCGCCGGCCGCAGTGGCGGTGCCGGGGATTGGGAGAAGCACAACACGGCTCGCTTGCTTGTACGGGTCCGGTGCGCCTTGCACGAGCGAAGCGACTTCTTGAAGGCCGCGATTCTGGCCAAAGGCGCGAGGCTGTTCGCGATTGCCGCGAAGCTCGAGTCCGATCAGATCGTGATAAAAGTGAGTGATTTCCTCCTCGTTCTCGACCTGGCGCCCAAGGTGGCCGGGACGAAGCGCGTCTCCCGGCGGCGCGATGCCGGTTGGAGGCGCGTCAAGCGTGGAGCACGCGGCCGGAGCTTGCGCTTGTGCAGAAGCCACTGAGAAGGCAACTAAAATAAGGAAATTGATGCCAACAATTCCGCGACCCATAGTTTTCAAGGCAGTATCAAATGATAGTGACACGGGGCCCTCGTTCATGCGATTTGGATTTGCTAATTTCTCCTAGCGTGGCGCATCATACGCCGAGTTGCGAGCGTTCCAAAGACCTCGACGCAGATAGATGAAACGCGAAAGTTTGCAGCGCGGTTTCAATTCGTTAAACGAGCCCACCCAAATTCGGGAGACCGGCTACGGCCCAATCCAGCGACTGGCGCGGGGATAGACGCGACGAGCGTTGGCTGAGTAGACGCGATCCTTTTCGGAGCCATTGAGCTTGGAATCGTCAACATAGCGGCGGGTATTGTCGTAGTGGTCCTTCGTGGCGTCGTTGATCACGCCGGGGAACGCGCCGTCGCATTCCGATCCGAACAGGATGTTATCGAGCGGCACAGCGTCGAAGAGCATCTGCATATTCAGATCGTTGTAAACGCAAGTGTCGACGAAGGCGTTGCCGTTGCCGAGAATTTCATCGGGGCTCGACCAACTGTTGTACTTCGCAATCGCCCGCCAACGGCCGATCTGGCAAGGGAGTGCGCCGCCACCGTGCGGGATCAGAAAGCGCAGCCGCGGGAAATCTTTGAATAGATCTTTGGCCATCATGAGTTGCACGACTGCGGTGATGTCTGCGACGAGATATTGGACGGCTGTGTGGGGGAAATTCCTATTGACCGACTCGCTGCCGTGGAGCACGAGCGGCACGTCGAGAGCTTGAGCAGCTTCGAACACAGGATAATTCTGTTTTCCGGTGAAAGGCGGATTTTGCCAGCGACCGCCGGTGCCGTCAGGGTCAAAGTTGAATGCGGCGAAGCCTTCGTTGGTCCAGCGCTCGATCTGTTTCGCGACTTGCGCAGAAGGAAATGATGGATGTTGGCCAAGCATGCCGACTGGAACGAAACGTCTGGGGTTCAACTGACAGGCGCGAAGGATCAGGCTGTTATTTAGATCGGCCCAGGTAGCGTTTTGTTCCGGCGTGCCCTCGTGGGTGGCCATTGCTTTTGCGCGCGGGGAAGCGAATGCGACGTCGATGTTACGCGACTCCATAAGGCTGATCACCTGTTCGAGACTTTTCTTAACGTCCGCATCGGAAATATTCGGGAGAGCGTCCGGATCTTTCCCAGCAAGTTGCGCTTGGCGAAACCCTTCGACTTCAGGATGACGGGCGAGACGGACAAAATGCTGGTGCGAGTCGATGATCATGTTGTACTGGCGATCTCCTGATTAAGAATCCAAACCGGAAAGTATAGGACAGGTTCGCTATCGCCGCGCAGAGGCGGAGAAATTTTTCACGAGCCAGTCGGTGGCGAGTTGCGCGTAGGATGCCGCGAGCGGGCCGGGCGTCAGAAAGTGGCTCGCACCCTTCACCCAAAGCAGATCACGCTGCGGCGAGGCCGTGAGACTGTCGTAGATGGTTTGAGCATTTGGCGGAAGGGCAAGCTCATCCTTATCGCCGTGAAGGACGAGAGCCGGAACTTTGATTTTCGGGCCGTATTTGACCGAGCTGGGCGTTCCAGGATCGCCCGGAGCACCGAAAAAGCTGAGCATCGCTCGTGCGGTGCCCATGAATCCCACGCCTCCGGGAAACCAATTTTCAAATCCGACGGGTTCCTCTCCTTTGCCTTGGGCGACCAATTCGCGCGCGTGCTTGAGCCAAGCTTCCAGGCGCTGCTTTTCCGCGTCGGTTGAGCGAACTTGAAATTCCAAATAGGGCGACGGGATCGAAGCGATGAAGATCACGGCCTTGACGGCCGGATCGTTTCGCTCGACGACGTATTGCGCCATGCGAGGGCCACCGAGGCTGATGCCCAAAATCGCGATGCGTGCGTAGCCCTTTGATTTCGCGTATGTGACGAAAGCGGCGATGTCCTTCACGGCGTCGGAATATTCGGCGTAAGGATTGTTGTAAGAGGCGCGCATGTTGGAAAGCAGAAATGCGTAGCTGCGGTCGATTAGCGCGCCGGCGAGAGGCGCGTAGTCATGCGCGGGGAACAGGGCCGCGCCGCTGGTACCTCCTGGGACGAGCAGAACGAGGGAGTCGCTCGCCGTTAGCGGCTCCCACAGGAGGCCGTTGAGCGCGGTTTTGTCTTCGGCGTCGACTCGAATCAGTTCGAGATGGCCTTGTGAGCCCGGACTTGGACTGGCTGACATGGCGCAGACTATATTCTAGTGTGAGTCCCACGATCAAGCTGCGGCCTGCTCGCGGACAATGCGCTGCTGAGATGTTCTTGCGGAATTTGGACGGTGTTGATACAACTCCAGAAATGGTCGAAACCCTGCCCGTTCGGCACACGTTTATCGTGCGAATTACGCACTGGCTCATCACGATTGCTTTTCTAGCGCTGCTGGTCACCGGATTGGAAATTGTGGTCTCGCATCCGCGTTTCTATTGGGGCGAGACTGGCAACGTAAATACTCAGCCGCTATTTAAAATACCGATCCCTTCCTCGCGAGATACAGTTCCCACGGGTTATGGCTACGTGCTGCCGGACCAGAACGGTTGGAGCCGCTATCTGCATTTTCAGTCCGCGTGGCTGCTGGTGCTCACCGCACTGGTGTACGGCGTCGTAGGATTTTTCAACGGGCACTTTCGGCGGAATTTGCTTCCTACGTTGTCGGAGATTTCGCCGAAGCGGCTTGTGCTCTCAATAAGAGAGCATTCGCGGTTTAAGCGGCCGGGCGCGGAAGAAGCCTGGTCGTACAACACGCTGCAGCGCTTGACGTATCTCGTGGTGATTTTCGTCCTGTTTCCGATGATTATCTGGACGGGACTGGCCATGTCACCATCATTTGTGTCCGCCGTGCCGGCAGCGGTGAATGTGTTAGGCGGACAGCAATCGGCGCGCACACTGCACTTTTTGCTGACCGCAGTGCTCGTGATTTTTCTGTTGGTTCATTTGCTCATGATCGTTTTAGCGGGGTTCGCGAGCCGCATACGCGCTATGATCACGGGACGTGTCGCAGAGCCTCTGAGGCGAGTATGAACAAACTGACTCGACGAAAACTAATTGCGGGCGGACTGGGTGCGGTTGCCGGAGCGTCCGGGCTTGGGATCGCAGCGAAGCTCGCCGGGCACTACGGACTGATTCCGCCTGATTCCGCGGGGATCTTTGGACCGGGCGAAACGCTGACCTACGCGGCGCAGCGGCTGTTAACCCGGCACTCGCTCGCTCGCGAGTTTCCTAGGAGCGAAATTTCCGGGAAACCGTTCGCAAACGAAGTCGAGCCGCTGGGCGGGGAGTTTCAGCGCCTGCAGCATGGAAGTTTCGACGAGTGGCGGCTTAACGTGGACGGAACGGTTGCGCGTCCAACATCGTTCTCCCTTGCAGAGCTGAAGAGCTTTCCACGCCGCAGCCACATCACGATGATTCAATGCGAAGAAGGCTGGTCGTACATCGCCGAATGGATCGGCGTTCCGCTTTCTCACATCCTGGAACTGACGGGGGCGGCGCCGCAGGCGCGATATGTGGTCTATCGGTCGTTTCAGCCGGAATGGTGGGAGAGCATGGACATGGCGGATGCGATGCATCCGCAAACGATTCTTGCATACGGAATGAACGGCGATGAGCTTCCCGTCGGATTTGGCGGACCACTTCGGATGCGCGTGACCAGGCAGCTTGGATATAAGAGCGTGAAATACATGACCCGCATCACGCTGACTGACAACATCAAATCATTCGGCAAGGGCCTGGGGTCGGCGTCTCCCGAAGCTGGCTACGCATGGTACGCCGGCCTGTAACGCGGCCCATTCTCGTAATTCCCGTTAGAATGTCGTCAACGCGCCCGTAGCTCAGCTGGATAGAGCATCTGCCTTCGAAGCAGAGGGTCGGGAGTTCGAATCTCTCCGGGCGCGCCACTTTCATTTGGTCCAATCCTCGATTTTCAAGTGCTTCAAACGGCGAAAAGAGCGATCGTTGGTTACCAGAACAGCTTCGGCAGCTAACGCGTGAGCCCCGATCATCATGTCTAAATTTCCCATGGGGG
>JASHRM010000210.1 GCA_030037315.1 Candidatus Acidiferrales bacterium | reverse complement strand
CGCGGCGCAATGATGGAAATCGGGCGGATGCCGTTCTTGTCCGCAAGGTCAGCAAAATGCTCGGATTGCACGACTTGCAGCTTCCAGAATCCTACGAGCAATAAAACGACAAGCGCCGCGGAAAGATAGGAAAAAACAGCGAGTCTTCCGTGCGGGATTCTCTGATCGTCAACGTTCCAGGACGCCAACACCACTCCTATGCGCTGGGGAGCCTCAATGAAAGTTTAACTATTCACCCTATCACCGGTCTTTTGTGGTCGCAAGGCGACATGCTCTTTCCGTCACCCTCTCGGCGTTGCCTGAGGCAATGGGCCTGGGCATCACATTGAGCGCGGCCGTGTCAGGAACTGTTCATGCTGTCGTTACACGCCGCTAACGTGGCCTCGATAGCTTCGCGCCCTTCAGTCACAGCAACGTGCGGCATGCAGGCCGGCATGACCCGAAGGCCTGCGATGCGGCTGACGGCGGAATTCGAACGGGAGAAACCAGCGATGGCCACAGGAACAAGCGTACTTGACGCAAAGATCGGCTCGGGCACTGGAAAAGTCGGGAAGATTGGAGTCGGAATTTTCGGGGTCGCGCTTGTCGTTGGGTTTATCTACGCGGGAATCCATCTGATCGGGGACTTGGAGGGAACGCGGGCAACAAGCATCTTGCCGTTCGTTCTTCTGGGCATCGCACTCCTGACGGCACTGGGATTCGAGTTCGTCAACGGATTTCATGACACGGCGAACGCCGTCGCAACCGTGATCTATACACACTCCTTAGAGCCGCATATCGCGGTGGTCTGGTCAGGCGCATGGAATTTCATCGGGGTGCTTGTTTCGAGTGGGGCGGTAGCGTTCGCGATCGTCTCTCTGCTGCCCGTCGAATTGATTCTCCAGGTTGGGAGCAACGCAGGATTCGCAATGGTATTCGCTCTGTTGGTCGCCGCCATAATTTGGAATATCGGAACTTGGTATTTGGGCCTGCCTGCATCGAGTTCTCATACGCTTATCGGTTCAATCATCGGTGTTGGGATCGCGAACCAGCTGATGTCGGTAAAAACGGGGACGAGCGGGGTAGACTGGGCGCAGGCAATGACGGTAGGGAAGCAGCTGTTACTTTCTCCGGTCTTTGGTTTTGTGCTGGCCGCCCTGCTCTTGTTGGCATGCAAGGCACTGATTCCCAATAAGCAGCTCTATCAAGCTCCGGTAGGAGATGCACCACCCCCGTTCTGGATTCGCTGTTTGCTCATCTTAACTTGCACGGGCGTGAGCTTCTTCCACGGGTCAAATGACGGTCAGAAGGGCATGGGCCTGATCATGCTGATTCTGATCGGAACCGTGCCCACCGCGTATGCCGTGAACCACGCTGTGACCACACGACAAACGCAGGATTTTGTCGCCGTCTCAACGCAAACGGCGGACATGCTCAGCCACTATGTTTCTCCCACCGCGGTGGTCGGCGATTCGCGGGATGAAGTGACCGACTACATTCGCACCCGGCAATTCACGCCGAATACCATGCTTGCGCTTCGGGAATTGGTGAACGGAATCGGTACTGAAATGGCTCTCTATAAGGAGCTCAAGGCAGTGCCGCAGGACAAGGTTAGAAACTTCCGCAACAACATGTATGTCGTAAGCGAGGCGCTCCGCTTGATGCAGAAATCGGGAAGCCCAAAATTCTCGACGGCCGATGCAGCCATCCTCAAGAATTACAAAGGCCACATCGACAACGCGACGAAATTCATCCCCAGCTGGGTCAAAGTGGCCGTGGCGCTGGCACTGGGCATGGGGACGATGATCGGCTGGAAGCGGATTGTCGTGACGGTGGGCGAGAAAATCGGGAAAGATCATCTCACTTACGGTCAGGGGGCGGCAGCGGAAATCGCCGCTATGGCGACCATCGGCGCCGCGGACTGGTTCGGACTACCGGTCAGTACGACGCACGTACTTTCGTCCGGCGTCGCGGGCACGATGATGGCGAACAAGTCCGGGTTGCAGTGGGGCACGGTGCGAAATCTGGCGATGGCCTGGATTCTTACTTTGCCGGCTTCCATTTGCCTATCGGCACTTTTGTTCTGGGCGTTCCGGAACATCTGGAAGTAAACGACACACCAGCCACAGGAACGCGGAGGGATGAATGCTGGCATTCAAGCGAATTCTGGCGCCAATCGACTTCAGCGATTATTCGCAGGTAGCCGCTCAAACCGCGGCCGAGATTGCTTCGAAGTTTGGCGCCGACCTGATTTTATTTCATGCGATGCCGGCCGTCTCCGATCTGCCCGCCGTCGAGATTTTCAAAGAAGGCGAACATCGAGCAGAATTGCGTGAAGAGGCCGAGCAACGTCTGCAAACTTTAGCCGAACGCCTCAGCGCTGAAAATATTCGCGTTGAAACGGAAATCGGCGAAGCAAACGAAGCCGGCATGGAGATCTTGCGGGCTGCCGAGGCCAATCGTGCAGACCTGATCGTGATCGCTACGCACGGAATGACAGGTTGGCGCGCTGTCGCATTTGGATCCGTGGCTGAAAAAGTTGCCGAACAAGCTAAGTGCCCTGTGCTGATCTTACGCGCTCAAGCGGAGCAACAAGAGCAAAAGCCTCCTCGGGCATCCGAAGCAGCCGCTTAGATTTCTGCGCGGGCCTATCAGGAAGGACGGCGCAAACGATCCAAAAGCGCGAAGAAGATCACCCCGAACAACGCAGTGACCACGGAATCGCGCAGCAGGGCGAGCGTAAAAATCGGCGCATGCCGGTCTAGGAGCACTCGCTGGGTTGTGGCAAAAACGACCTGATGAAAATGAAAGAACAAAAGCACCAGTGCGAAGCGGCTGACCGGATGTTCCGTGTCGATTCGCGCCCCGACAGACGAAGCCAGATAACCGACCAATGTTTTTGCAATTCCATAAAGGCCGATCGGATTATCGTGGCTGAGCGCGTCCTGCAAAATTCCGATCGCCGCCCCCAAGAACATCCCGCTGACGGGATTCCTGCGACTTACCCCAAAATAAATCGTGACTAGCAGCGGCAGATCGATTAGCTCTGACCAGCGCCCAAATTTGTGCAAAAACGCCTGCAACACAAGCGCAAGGAACGCCGCCAGGATCACGGTCCCGTTGTAATACTTGTGTACCTCGATATTGGACTCGGCTTGCGCTCCGGCATTTAGCATGTACGACATACTCGGCTATTGCTTCGGCGGCGAAGCTTGGGTTGCCGAAGTTTGCGCCGCGGGATTTTGCCTCGCGGCAGCGGCTTCAGGTTTGGGAGCGGCGTAAGGCGAAACGGGCGGTGTGCTTAACGAACCGGTTTGAACCACGCTAGCGGCAGGCATCGGATTCTGATCTGCGGATTGATCAGACTTCTTAGTCGTCAGCTCTTGTTGGGTCAGCAGAATCAGCACGTCTTCCAGTCGATCGAGTCGCGCTGCTGTCTTGATGTGAATGATCTGGAATGGATTTCCGGGTGCGCCGGCAATCACCGAGCCGATCAAAAGACCCTTTGGAAAAATGCGGTCCTCTCCGGACGTCAAAACCACCTCGCCCGGATGCACTTTCTCATCGTTGACCACGTAATCCAAGCGTGGATCCGGATCACCGCTGCCTTTTACAACTCCGTGCGTGCGGGTCTCGAGCAGCAGCGCTCCCACTCCGCTGTCCTTGTCGCTGATCAATAGCGCCTGCGACGTTGTGGGAAATACTTCGACGATTTTCCCGACGATGCCGTTCGGCGTAATGACGGCCATGTTGCGGCGCACGCGATCTCGTTCTCCGCGGTTCAGCACGATCGTATGAGACGCAGGATCAGCGCTAGCCCCGATCACCTGCGCGGCCAGCATCGGGGCCTCTTGATGCGCTTCGTGAAAATTGAGAAGAACGCTTAACCGCTGGGCTTCTGCGGCCTGGCTTTCCAGCTCACGATTGCGGAGTTTCAAGTTGTCTAATTCACTGCGCAGCAACGCATTTTCGGCTCTGGTCCCACGAAGCGCGATATAGCCGTTCCACGCGCCTGAAAGGTGAGAGAGCGACCAGTTGCCGCCACGCTCGAAAGGTGTGACCGCTTCGGCAGCCCAATATCGAATCAGGCGCACGTCATGGTCGCGCTTGATCTGAAATGCCAGCAATAGGACTTGCGCAAGAACGAGGGTCGCCAGCAGGAATAATGGACGGTGACGAGCCTGGGAAATATCCAACATCGTTCAGTCAATCGAAACAAGGCGCAGCAAGCGGAAGTCGCTAAGCATTTTCCCCGTGCCCAGCACCACCGACGCCAGAGGGTCATCCGCAATCGAAACAGGCAGTCCCGTTTCTTCACGGATGCGCTTATCGAGATTTTTGATCAGCGCGCCGCCGCCGGTTAGAACGATTCCACGATCGCTGATATCCGCCGATAGTTCAGGCGGCGTGCGCTCGAGCGCAACACGAATGGCATTCACGATTGTCGAGATATTTTCTGAAAGAGCCTCGCGTATTTCACTATCGTCAATCGTTACGGTGCGCGGCACACCTTCAATTAGGTTGCGGCCTTTGACTTCGAGCGTCATCGGTTTTTCGAGTGGATACGCCGAACCGATCTCAATCTTGATCTGCTCCGCTGTTCGCTCACCAACGAGCAAATTGTATTTGCGTTTTAGATAGTGCATCACGGACTCATCCATTTCGTTTCCCGCAACGCGCACAGAACGCGAATAGACGATGCCGCTCATCGAAATCACGGCAATGTCCGTAGTGCCACCGCCAATGTCGACGACCATATTCCCGGATGGTTCCTCGATCGGAAGACCAGCCCCAATCGCCGCGGCCATCGCTTGCTCGACAAGAAAGACTTCACTGGCTCGCGCGCGATACGCCGAATCCTGCACCGCACGCTTTTCGACGGGCGTTATCTCGCTGGGAACTCCAATCACAATGCGAGGATGAACAAGGACGCGGCGGTTGTGCGCCTTCTGGATGAAGTAGGTGAGCATCTTTTCCGTCACCTTGAAATCGGCGATGACGCCGTCCTTCATCGGTTTGATCGCGACGACGTTTCCGGGCGTTCGCCCGAGCATTTCTTTAGCTTCGCGGCCGACAGCGACTACCTCGCCGTTCGTCTTGTTGATGGCGACGATCGAAGGCTCGTTTACGACGATACCCTTGCTGCGCGCAAACACGAGCGTGTTTGCTGTCCCCAAATCGATGGCCAGGTCGGAAGAAAAAAGACTGAAGACCGACCGCATGTTATAGCCGTTTTTATTTACCAATCGCCTTCTCCCTCAGATTGAGCGCTGCTGCGGCAGCGCGGTGCCTGGCTGGGTTTTGCGAATTACGGAATAACCACTTCCACGCGCTTGATCGCCGTCCCGCCACGGCGATTTTGCCCGGTAATAACGATGGTGTGACTGCCCCTTGTCATCGGATCGGTAAAATAACGGAACTGCCCATCCGGTTGAATATCCGCCACGCTGGCTCCATTAATGATCAGCGCGGCGCCAGGCTCGGTTCGTCCGCGCACTTCGACGACGTTGCCTTGCAGTTCGGTCCCATCGACTTCCAGCAACATCTCCTGCGCTTTGCCTTGGGCCACCAGGGTGAACTTATAAGGCTCGCTAGGATCGCTCGCTTCATCCTTATCGTCGATGGCGATTACACGCCAGAAATATTCCCCGGGATCGAAACCGGTAATATCCACGCTGGTCGCTGCGGTTTTCCGTTCAAAGAGAATGCGGTTGAACATCGTCGTCGCACTCGCCTGGAACTCATACATTTTTGCAGTGGCAGCCGGCTTCCACCCAAAGTGAACTGCATCGTGTTTCGGATCAACGGATATGATTGGCTGCAAATTAAGCGGTTCGAGCAGTTCGGGCGGAGCAAGCACCTGAGTCTTGACGATAGTGCCGCCATCGGGTGGCACGGTCGCTCGTTCGTATTGCCCGATATCAACATGCTCGTTGCCGCGATTCAGTTCCGCACTTCCTAAATCGACCGTAACCTCGTCTTCTTTTGTCTCGGGATCGCTGCGGACGGCCATGCGGCTGTTCGCCCTCGCGGAGGCCACCGCATTCTCGAACGAAACCTCGGCCTTGGATCCAGGCACGGTCCAGCCGCCGGTTTGCAAGTCGACCTGGCCGGCGTTGATGTGCACCGCAACCTGAGTAGCGTGGTCCTGCTGAACAACGTTTTCTTCGACGGTCACGAGCGTATCGCCCTTCACCGTATACGTTGTTCCGTCCGCAAATGCGATACGGGCTACACCTTCCTCACCTGTTTGAATCAAATCTCCCTTATCCAGCGTGACCTGATAATCCGCGTTCACCCACTGCACGGAATTAACCTTCTTAACTTGCACTTTGCCGTCGAGGTTCACGAATCGAGCCTGGCGAGCGGATAGGCTGGCTGCGACTCCATTGTCGTGCGGGCCGATAGCATCTGAAATTTTGCGCATGACCCCCGCCGAAACCTCAGGAAAAACAAGGTAGGTGACTGCCAGGGCGATTGTTGTGAGCACCACCGCATACAAAACTACGGTGCGATATTTTACGGTGTGCCAGTAGACTTCGACGCGATTGATCTTCTGGCTCGCGGAAGAGGCGGATTTTCCTTCGATCGCGCTCATAAGGGGTCAATTTGGGAATCTAGCATAGGGGTATAGGCCTTTCAACAAACCCGGACCGCAGTTGCGAAACCGCTAATAGGAAAAAAACATCACTGAGACGAACCCTCTGCTCTCTCTGAAAGAGACCGCGAAATTGCGCCTTCGGCCGACTGGATCGACCATTTTGGAGGTTGACCGTGGCGGGATGATTTAGCGAGACTAATAGCGTCATAATCATTTCCGCTGCGGCTGCGGGTGCGTTCGCTGATCCCGAATCGGTCAACGAACGACGAGAGAAAGCAGGCGATCATGAGCGATACCCACTACCACGAAATCGGTGAGTTGCTACCTCCTCAACGGCTAATGCTGACGCCGGGCCCATCATGTCTCGACCCCCGCGTGTACCGCGCGATGGCTGCGCCCATGGTTGGCCACATGGACCCCTGGTTCACAAAAATGATGGATGACGTGCAGGAGCTCCTCCGCCGCGTCTTCCAGACTCACAACAGGATCACGTTCCCGCTATCTGCTTCAGGATCCGGCGGAATTGAGGCTGCGGTGATGAACGCCGTCGATCCAGGAGACGAGTGCATCGTTTGCGTGAACGGTGCGTTTTCCGAGCGGATGGCAATCATTGCCGAGCGCATTCCAGCGAAGGTAATTCGCGTCGATGCCCCTTATGGACGCACCGTCGATCCGGAAGACGTTCGCCGGGCGGGCAAGGGAAGGAAAATCAGATTCGTCGGTTTGGCTCACGGCGAGACTTCGTCCGGCATTGTGCAGCGCGTCAGAGATTACCGCAAAGTCGCCGATGAGCTCGGAGCCCTCTTAATCGTTGACGCGGTTGCAACGCTGGCTGGCATACCTCTCGACGTGGACAAAGAAAAGATCGACATTTGCTTCAGCGGTGCCCAGAAAGCGATCAGCGCGCCGCCGGGGATGGCACCAATAACCGTAAACAGCCGCGTTGAAGAGGTGATGCAGGCGCGTAAAGAGCCTGTAAGAAGCTGGTATTTCGACCTGACTCCTGCGATGAGCTATTGGGGCAAAGAGCGCCTTTACCACCATACGCCGCCGATCAGTTTAATCTACGGAATGCGCGAGGCGTTGCGAGCGGTCCTCGAAGAGGGACTGGAAGCGCGTTGGGAACGTCACGCTTCAAATCAACAAGCTCTGATCGCCGGCGTGGAAGCCATGGGATTGGAGCCCTTTGTTTCGAATCCCCCCGACCGCCTGATCACCGTAACTGCGGTGAACATACCGGCGGGAATTGATGATGTGAAAGTCCGCAAGCAGCTGCTCGACGAATTCGACATCGAAATCGCCGGAGGCTTCGGTCCGCTGAAAGGCAAAATCTGGCGCGTCGGTCTGATGGGTTACTCCTGTCAGAAGCCGAATGTCCTTACGTTTCTTAGCGCGCTCGAAAAAACTTTGCTCGATCAGGGTTTCCGCACATCGGCCGGGGCAGGCGTAGGGGCAGCGATTGGCAGCTATCAGCAATCAACGCACCATGCGGCTGTGGGCGCGAAGAAATAAATGGCTAAAGCTGCGATTCCTTACCCGACAATACCGAATGCCGGTGCCATGGGCGAATTTATTGGCGCATTCGACATCCCGTCGAAAGTGACCGATTACGTTTATCGGTGCAGTTTTTCACATGTCTGGAACGCAATCACCACACGCCACAGCGATACGATGGATTGCAAATTTCTGGTTGACGGCAAGCGTGTAATCGTCGGTTTAGCGCATCCCGCCTTCGTAAGGTTTCGAGAGCGGGCAGGCCGAAACCTTAGCGACCGAGAAGCGAGCTACATCGGCGCGGAATATCTGCGCGAACGTCTCGAACAAGAAGATGAGCATTCCTTGTATGACGTTTCCGCCAGCGACGTGCTTCGCATGATCGACAAGCTCGGGATTCGTTAGTCTTTTCTCCAGAAGCGCTTCACGAAGCCGGGTCCGCCATGTGGAGCTGTCCAGCTGGAAAGCCATCCGCTCTCGCGTAAGCCTTCATCTTCGATTTGACGGCTCCAAGCGCCCAGCACATTCGCGCGATCAAGATATCCGATGAGCTTTGAGTCATCTTTTCGACTGACCACCGGAAGGTGCCCGACGCCATGCTGCACCATTCGATGCAACGCTTGTGCAACGAGTTCATCGGGATACGCGACGATCGGAGCATCGTTTCCTGCCTCTGAAACTGTTGTGCGCCCCTCAGGATCCTTCTCGAGAGAGCGCATCACGTCACCCTGGGTAATGACTCCTAGAAGTCTTTCGCCCTCGCCAACAATCGGAACGCCATCGGCCAAATTCATTGTGGCGTCATGTCGGCTTGCCGCCTTGGTGAGGTGCGCGACGGTTGTGTCGGGCGGTATAGAATTCGGTTTCTGTCGCATCACAGCGCTTACATTCACCATACTCAAAACACTCGCCTCATAATCGCCCGGCACCGATAAGCCGCGTTTTACCAATCTTTCAGTCATGATCGAATTCTTGGAATAACGCAAGGCGATCAGATCTGAAATGACACAGCCCAGCATCAAGGGAAGAATCGCATTGTAATCGCCGGTGATCTCAAATGCGAAAACGATCAATGAAAACGTTGCGCGCGCCGCTGAGCCGAACACGGCTGCCATCGCGACAAGAGCGAAGGCCCCGGGCGCAAGATGCGCCGAAGGAATCATTTTGTTAACGGCCATCGCAAATGCGCCGCCAAGCGCCGCGCTCCACATAAAGGTTGGTGCCAGCAATCCCCCAGATGTACCCGAACCAAGCGAAACAACCAGAGCCACAAACTTGAATGCAGCAACTAGGATGAGAATTTTGAGAGTCAGATTTCCGTTCAATATGTCTGAAATCGTGTCGTATCCAACGCCCAGAATCCGCGGCACGAAGAACCCGAGTATTCCTACCGAAAGCATTCCGATTGCGGGGTGCCATACTTCGTCGATCGGCAGACGCTCGAACTGCTCTTCGATCCATGTCAGCGCCTTGGTAACACCCACGGCGGCGATTCCGCAGATCACACCTAGCAACACGTAATAGGGAAGGCCGCGCGGCACGTTGAAGTCAGTGGCGCCCATCACGAACATGGAATGCTGCCCGAAGAGCAGCACTCGGACGCTCGTGGCCAGAGTGCTTGCAATCACGAGAGGTATAAACGAACGCGCGCGAAACTCGAACAGAAGCAATTCGATCGCGAGGATCACTCCGGCAATCGGCGTATTGAATGTTGCGGCCATGCCAGCGCACGCTCCGCACGCGAGCATCACTTTGCGCTCCGCCGCAGTCGTCGAAAGAATTTGACCGATCACAGAGCCGAAGGCTCCGCCGGTCTGAATGATGGGGCCTTCGGCGCCATACGGGCCGCCCGTGCCGATGCAGATCGCAGCAGATAGTGGTTTCAGCAGCGCAACTTTCGGCTCGATACGGCTGCGCGAAGAAAGGACCGCTTCGATTGCTTCCGGAATTCCGTGCCCTCGGATTTTCGGCGATCCGTATTTCGCCAGCAATCCGCTCAGAAGTCCGCCGACAACCGGAACGATAATAATCCACGGACCAAGCGTGGAATCACGCGGACT
Organism: Candidatus Acidiferrales bacterium; assembly: GCA_030037315.1. Classification (GTDB taxonomy): domain Bacteria; phylum Acidobacteriota; class Terriglobia; order Acidiferrales; family UBA7541; genus Palsa-295. The sequence continues at coordinate 587 of JASHRM010000210.1, read as the reverse complement.
TCGGAAGTGCAGAGAAAACTCATGGTAATAGGCTATGTTGGTAAATAACGCGATCAGATCATAAAGGACATAGGCCACGATGCCGGCGAGCACGCCGATCAAAGCAGCAAGCAAGCACATCCAGCCCAGCCGGTAAACTGCTGAGGGTTGTACCTCTCCCGTTCTCGTCACAGGTGCCGCAGACGCCACACAGTTCTCCAAACACTAAGAAATGAGATTCGATTCTGAGAGCTATACCGCACGGTTACGGCCGCCGTTCCTGAACGAAGCACGAGGCTGGGGATTGCGTTTATTTCTGGACTCGCGCGCGATGATGGCCCGCAGTGCTCGAATCAAGCGCGGTCCAGCAAGCTCGAGTTCCTCGCGATGAGAAGCAGAAAGGTGGCGCAGTAATCTGTCGCCATGCCGCGTAAGCCGGAGCAACACCTCGCGACGGTCTGCCCTGTTGCGCGCGCGCAAAATCCAACCCCTCGCCGCCAGGCGCCCGCTTAACTCAACAGCGGAATGATGCTTGATCTGCAGTTGTTCAGCGAGCTGTGCAACCGTCGCACCCGAAGGTCTCGCGCCACCCTTGATCGCAAGCATCG
>JASHRM010000209.1 GCA_030037315.1 Candidatus Acidiferrales bacterium | reverse complement strand
AACGCCCGCGAGGCTTTGTCGGTCACCGAACCGCTCCACAATGCGGCGCAATTGCTCGTCCGATCCGCGCGCCAAAGCTGGCTCGACGATCTCGCGCAAACTATCGCCCAAAATATGCGCTTTGCGCACGAGATCCTCGCGCAGACCCTGCTTCTCGGATTTCACTTCGTTGTAGGAAATTACGAAGGTAACGACCGTGATACCGATCACCAGCGAAAGAATCAGCCTCAGACTCAGCTTCACGAGGATTCCTTACGGTGCTGTGCGTAAATTCGGTTTGAACTCAGCGCGCTTCGCAAACCCCTGAAAATGCTGCGGTAGCTTCCCCTTCGCAGCCTTTCCAGCGGAGGCTTTCCGGTACGACAAAATTATGAGGAGTCGCCCGCGGCAATCACATACAGGTAAGTCTGTAGTCGTTCTTAGTACGAACCCTACAGCTATTCGACAGCGCGATGGCACCGCGGATCGCGCGGGGGCGGCATGTAGATTTCCAAGAAACTACTTTTTGAAGAGGTCTTCGAATGCTTGGCGAGCATCATTCGGTTTCGCGGCGGTGGGAGCGGCGGGCACGGGCTTCGCATAGTTCACCGGCGACGTGTCCTTTTCCACCGTGGTGCGAAATTCGAAGAGCGGGCAGTTATTTTTCGCGTCCTTCTTGGCGATGCGTTCCGGAATCGGCTGCGTGCATTCGAATTGCTTTCCGGTATCGAAGTGAACGCACTGCTTGCAGGAGTGAAGCTCGAACTGGCAGCGCGGGCACTGCCCATTCGGATCGAATCCCGGCGAGAGCACCGCTCCGCAATTCGAGCAGCGCGCGCGGATCACCGTTCCGACCATTCGCGGCGTGCGCGGGCCAAGCATTTCCTGCTTGGGCCGCGGCTCGGGAGGCTTGCGATCGGCGCGCTCACGCTTCTTTTCGTTGGCGTCGCGGTCGCGATAGCCCCTCTGCCTATACTTCCGCTCCATGGAATCCTCCTGCGGGGTTGTCTAATGATACCCCGGAACGCGTTGAATCAAATGCGATCTTCACTGACCCTGCGCAAAACGTCCTTCGGGACGCATTCTTGGGCCTTTTGAATCGGGACGCCCAAGCTTAGACGAATCCGGCGGCCGGAAGATTCATTCCGCGAACGGCTTTTTTCGCTATTGAGACGAGACTTCTCACGCTCTCGACTACCTCGCTTGCCGCCCTCACCGAGCTCTGGGCTTTTGCTTTTCTGCCCAACGCTTGGAAAATCCCTCGTATGGCAAATCAGGCTGCAAAACTTTTCGTGGTTGGCCGCGATCCGCGAGCAACGCCTCCGCTGCAAGGTAGCCGCTGCGCACCGCGCCTTCCATCGTTGCGGGCCAGCCCGTCTGCGTCCAATCACCTGCCAGAAAAAGCTTTCTTACGTCCAATTTTTGCTTAGGACGAAAGCTATCGACCTCCGGCTGCGGGGAAAATGTCGCGTTAATTTCCTTGATGACCGTCGCTTTCAAAAGTTGGGCACCCTTCGTCGCGGGCAGAATTTCGGCTAGCTCGGCGCGGCATAGATCGACGATCTCTTGCCGTGACTTGGCCACAAGATCATACGACGCGCTGATCACCAGCTGCAGATATTGGCCCGCTGGCGCCGCAGCTTTCGATTCGTCAGGCTCTTCGGCCTTGTGCACGGGTTGCGGCGCCCTCGAACCCGAATACAGGAAAGTTTTGTTAAAAATCCACTGCGTGGTGTGATCGATCAGCGCGAGAAACGGCTCGTTCATCACTTTCCGATCGAACCAGAAATGCACGCCCGTGATCGGCGAGGTGCGCAAACTCTGCAGGCCTGCGAGCGGCCCTTCCGCCTCGAACATCTCCTTCGGCAGCAATTCCATTAAAGCCATGTGGGGCACCGCGACGACACAGGCATCGGCGGCAACTTCCGTTCCGTCTTCAAACAGGGCGCAGGAGAACGCACCGTCGCGCAAACGGACTTCGCGCACTCCGCAGCGCAATTTCACTTCGCCGCCACGGCTCGTTACTGCTTCGCGGCATCCTTCGTATAATTCGGCTAATGGGACTGACGGAATGCCCACGCGATACCCCTCCCGATTTGCCAGAAACGCTTTCCAAAACACGTCGATTCCGTAACGCGCATCCGTTCGATCGAGCTCTTCATCCAGTGCGCTTGTAAGCACCACGCGCCAGAACCGATTGATTGCGGCGGGCGTTTGCCTCAGTCGGCGCAGCCAATCGAGCATTGAAAGCTTCTCGATATCCGGCGGCTTGCCGCCCGCGCGCGCGATTGCAAGCATCGCCTTCGCGACGCCACGTTTATCGGCAAACCTCAGCGCGCTAAAAAACGCAAATGACGGCGCCATGTGCAGCGGCGGCGGCAGCGCTCCGGCTTTGATGGCGTATCGGCGGCCCGCGCGGTCTGCAAAGTACAACTCGTCGTAAAACCGGACTTTGTCGGCAGCCCCCGCTCGGTGATAAAAGTCCGCAAGGTTCGTGCAGCAACCGAGCGTGACGTGCTGGCAATTGTCAACTTCATTGCCATCCGGCAAAGTGTAAGAAGTGGCGCGCCCTCCCAAATGCGGGCGCTTTTCGAGCAGCTGAACCTTCCAACCCGCTTCAGCCAGCGCGACGGCGGAGGCCAGACCCGCCAGTCCGCCGCCGATCACCAGCACGCTTTGCGAGGGCATCCGTCTTCCACCAACCTGCCATTCCTGATCTCAGGAGATATTGAATTTTTTCAGCGCTGGAGAGCGAGACGCGCGATGAGAAAACATCGAAACCCCGCTCCTCGATGCGAGCGAGCAGAGCGCTATAGGTTCGCACCAGGGCGCGCAGCGTGGCGCGGCTGTCCGCATCGACCGACGCAATCAGCGAAACGCCCTCTTCATAAAGCTTCCACGCGCGACCGGCTTCCAATTCCAGAAGATTTTCGAGCTGGGGCGTCGCTGGTCCCCGGAGATCGGCGGATCGTACTTCAAAGCGATCGAGATCCTCCTGGGGAATGTAGACACGGCCCATTTCGTAATCGCTTTTCACATCGCGAATGATGTTGGTGAGCTGAAAAGCGAGACCGAGGCGTTCCGCCAAATCCGGTGCGCGCTGGTCGCGAAACCCAAAAACGTGAAGGCACGTGAGACCGACTGTACCGGCTACCCGGTAGCAGTATTCCGAGAGCCGATCGAATGTGGCGTAGGATGTGACGGTCAGATCCATTTCCGCGCCAAGGATAAGGTCGTGAAAGTAGCGCGTCGGAATTTCAAAGCGCGAGATCGTGTCGGCCACAGCCGGAAGAATCGCGTGAGCGCCTGTGCGCCCCGCAACAGCCTCGTCCAGCATTCCTCGCCAGCGAGCAAGGCCCGCGCGCTTGGACTCGAGAGCGCCGAGCTCGTCCGAAACGTCGTCGATCAGGCGCATGAAGGCGTAGAGCGCGCAGAGTGCGTTTCTCTTTTCTTTGCGCAAGCCAAAGAACGCCAGATAAAAGCTACTGTGCGACGCGCGGGCGATGCGATTGCATTCCGCGTAAGAAGCGGCGACGGATTCGGGATCAGGAACAGGAGCTGATTTGGTTTGGGCGGCGCTTGCGTCCGCGCGCACGAGCTGAACCGGTGGCGTCTTGCTCGCAAAAACTCGCGAACCCAGTGCAAAACTGAGGAGCTTGAACTTGACCGCCTTTGAAAGAGCGGGGCGGTGATTCAGCGTGTCGTATCCAGAAGCTTCGATCGCGTCGAGAACCGCGATTCCGCCACGGCTGAAAAGTTCGATATCGATGCGGAGCGTGCCATCGACCAAGTTGGCCAGCGGCAGGCCGGCATCGAAGAGTTCACGCGTGCGCGCAATCAAAGCTTTCATCAGCGCAACGTAGCGAGCGTCGAATTTCCGCGCGATGATTTCGTTTTCCGTGAGGCCGTGAGCGGTGAGCACATCGAGCGGAATGTAGATGCGGCTCTTTTCGAGGTCACGCGAAACGTCCTGCCAGAAATTTGCGAGCTGCAGCGCCGTGCAAGTGAAATCGGAAAGCTTTTGGCGCGCCTCGTCGCGATACCCACAGAGGTAAAGCACGAGGCGCCCGACAGGATTTGCCGAGTACACGCAATAGTCGAAAACGTCGTCCCAATTGGCGTAGCGCTGCTGTGTTTGGTCGCGGCGAAATGCACGCAGCAAGTCGCGAAATGGCTTCAGGGGAATGTCTTTCGCGCGGATTGTTTCGCGAAGAGCGATCAAAACCGGATGCAGAAACTCGCTACTCGGCGTGTAGATAACCTGTAATTCCTCGTCCCATGCGTCGAGCAATTGCAGGGCGCGGTTGCGATCAGGAATCTCGTCGCCGAGATCGTCCGACCAGCGGCAATACGCGTAGAGGTTGTAGAAGTGCTGGTGCAGTTCACGCGGAAGGAGCCACGAAACGACGTTGAAATTTTCGTAGTGATGC
>JASHRM010000208.1 GCA_030037315.1 Candidatus Acidiferrales bacterium | reverse complement strand
TGACGATAAGCGCGTGTCGCTCGGGAAACAGGAGACGGGCGCCCGAGCGGCCCTCCCGATCTGGCTCGAATTCATGAAAGCCGGAATGCAAGGCATGCCCGTCGAGGATTTCCCCAATGTCATCCCTCTCGAGAAAACGGCTGCCACGCACCAAGTTCAGGTCGATACGCCGGATACGGCCCCCCCGGCCGATGCTGCGGAACAAGGTCTCACTCACAGCGAGAATATCGCGTCGCCGACGCCCTCTCAGCCTCTTAAGCAACCGTCAAATCTGCCTACCGTAGCCGCAAAGCCAACCACCACCTCGGGTACATCTCGCTAGCCCAATCGTTTAGCTCTTCGCGAACGGATCCCATCCGGCCCGCTTGAGAATTTTGGCCCGTCCGTTCTGGTCCACAAGGCGAATTCTGTTTCCGCGCTCGATCACGCCGATCTCGGTGATCTCAGAGGCCTGGGGCGCATCCCTCAATTTCTTTGTCCGTTGCGGCGGCACTGTAAACAATAGCTCGTAGTCGTCTCCGCCGTGCAGCGCGAGCTCGAGAGCCTCTCCCCGTTGAACGCCTCGTTTCGCGCTGCGTTTCATGAATATCGGAATTTGGGCCTGTGGGATTCGGTCCGCCCAAATACGTGCCCCCACGGAGCTTGCGCGACACAACCGGTAGAGGTCGGTCGAGAGCCCGTCGGAAATATCCATCATCGCTGACGGGATGTCGTATCGCGCAAGCCACGAAGCAAGCCGCACACGTATTCGCGGAAATAAGTGTGCTCTCAAGAATCTGTGGTCGGCGATACGAGCGGCGCCGGACGGCTTCAAGGTCCTCCCCTTCAGTAGTTTCAGACCCAACGCTGCCTCACCCAGGTTCCCTGTCACGTAGATCACATCGCCCGCACGGGCACCGGCACGCCCTAACGCCGCGTCTCGCTGGACTTCACCCAAAACCGTCACGCTGATCGACACGGCTCGATTCCGCGTCGTGTCGCCGCCGACTAGTTTCATACCCAGTTCGCCGGCAGCGCGCCCCAAACCCTCCAGAAACTTATCCAGCCATTTGCCCGTACGTTCAGCTGGCAGCGCCAGCGTGAGCATAAAGTACCGAGGCTCGGCACCCATTGCCGCCAGATCGCTCGTTGCGCGCGCCAGCGACTTATAACCAACGGAGTCGGCCGGGTGAAGATTCCCGAGGAAATGGATCCCCTCGAGAAAGGCATCGCAGCTGAGCGCCAGCTGCTTGCCCTTGCCGACCCTCAGCACAGCGGAATCGTCGCCGATTCCCAAAATCAGTCCGTCTCGATTTGAGACTCGCGCCCCTAAAATCGAGGGCACCGCCCGCGCTATCCGCTCGATCAGTTGATCTTCGCCTCTCAAGACCTGTCCCTCGGTACAGTTGTGGTTCCTGTCCCGGCCGAGTTAAAATTTAGTGAAAGAGGTTTTAGATTATAGGGGTTGGAGGCAGGAGAAGCGAATTCGGGCAGCTATGCAAAATGGAAGATTCGCGTTGACGCCTAACCCCTCCGTCATTACAATCGGCTGCGTTTCGGACCAGGGCTCTCGGTTCAAACTTTTCGTTCGCAGTCGTTCTGAGGGGAACGGCTAGCCGCTGTTGGGGCGTGCGGCTAGGCGGCCGGTTCCTAACTAATCGAAGGTATTGAGGAGCAATGAAGGGTAAGTCCTACACCTTTTTTATTGCATCAAGCGCGTCTGGCGGCATGAGGCGGATACGTGTCCCTCACTTCGTCCTGCACGTGCTTGTAGTGTTTGCCATTGTAGGCGGGGTCACGGTTGCCGCTGGCATGGCCTCCTATTCCCGTATGCTCTGGAAAGCCACCAGTTACAATAGCCTGCGTCGCCAGCAGGAGAATTTGAAACAGCAGTACGTCCGCCTCCAAGCCCAGGTTTCAAGCACTGACCAGCGCCTTGATTCGCTGCAATCGCTCGCTGGTGAGGTTGCAATGGCTTACGGAATCACGCGGTTTCGCGAGACTCCTTTCGGCCTGAATGACGCGCCTCAGCCGGAAATACAGTTCCAGGAATCCGTCGACGAGTTCAGCTATCTTGAAAAGAATGTAAATGCCGTTTCCATGTACAACGGCGGCGCGCGCCTTCTGCCTGCGGCACAGCTAAGTAATCTTGGAATCGTCCCGACGCTGTGGCCGGTGCTCGGTCAAATCACCGGTCATTTCGGCGAGCGGCTTGACCCATTCAGCGGTGAGGGTGCCTTTCATGCCGGCCTCGATATTGCCTCGCACTACGGCGATCAAATACGAGCGACGGGCGACGGAGTCGTCGAGGAAGTCGGTGAACGCGCCGGTTATGGCCGCCTGATCGTCATCGACCACGGGTTCGGCGTATCCACCTGGTACGGTCACCTCTCAGGTTTTAAGGTTCAGACAGGTGAGCGAGTAAAGTCGGGTGATGTAATCGGCTATGAGGGCAACAGCGGGCGCGCCACTGGTCCGCACCTTCACTACGAGGTCCGCATTTACAACACGCCGGTCAATCCTTGGCGCTACCTGCGAAACACGGCGCCGCCATCTACCTCAGCCGGCGATTAGGCTCCTGTAAACTCTTAATACTCAGATTGATTCGGAAGCAGCCTCTTGAGCGACAGCCGCCGCTTGAGCGCGTTTATGTCGCACCCAAAACGCGCCCCACATCACGATCAGTGTCGGCAGCAGGAACCTCAGTCCATCTCGAGCTAGGGCTGCCGGCCCTGCTTCCTCTGGAGGCCCGATGCCGCAGCCGCAATCGATCTTCAGGCCTCGAAAATACGCTGACGTAATTGCGATCATGAATCCGCATAGCGCAAGACCGGCAATGACGGTCGAATAACGCCGCGCGATCCCGGTCACCAGCCAGACGCCTAGAAAAAGCTCCGCAAACGGCAACGTATGCGCAACGGTATTTGCAGCGCTCGGCGAGAGCACTTGGTAGGATTCAACTTGTATCGCAAACAGTGAAATCGAAGTTCTGACCGAGCGCCACGACCATGCAAAGCCCGGAAGAGGCTTCATCTTCCCGTACGCGGCTGCCAGGAAAATCGACCCGATCAGGATCCCGCCGATCACGAGCATCATGCGCACTGCTTTCAAGCGCTTTTCGCGATTCCGAACACAGAACGACGCTACCAATCCCGCGACGACGGCGATGTAGCCGTACTCAGCCAGCCATGTCAGCAATGAACCCAAAGCATTCATCGGAGCGTCGAACGAACCGCTATTGGCTCAATAGCGAATCGAAAAACTGCTTCAACGTTGGCCACGTAACAACTCCAGAACCTGCCGGCAATTTGTTGCCTTTGTAAGTGATTACGTAGGTCGGGGTAGCCTGTACCGGAACTTTGTATCCCAGTTCTATATCTGAAGCGATCGCCGAATCCAGTGGACACGGGTGCGGGTCGTTCTCAAGCGGGTCTCCGCGATCGTATCGCGACGTAATAGCCGGAGCCGTGCAAGCTTTGACGAATGCCTCCGCGCGCCTGAAATCGGCAGGCGAAATTGCGGCAGAAACGTATTTCACCACGTCTCCGGACGCTTCCCACGAGTCCTGATTGTCGTATAGCGCGGCTTCGACCGCCCCAAATTGCCCGACTCGCGCTGCCGCATTCGCCCAGCGGGCCGCTATCCCAGAGTACATGTGCGACTGCAACGGAAAATCGTGGTGCACTAAATACACCTTTCCCGCTGCGACGTAGTCGTTGATCAGCGGCTTCAGAGTCTGCTCGTAAAGATTGCGGCACGAAGGGCATTGATAATCGGTAAACACTTCCATGGTGATCGGAGCTGTGCTTGAGCCGTAACTCTTTCTCGCAGAGCTCGTCTCGGCCGTCTTCTCAGATCTCGAAGCAGTCGGCTTCGCGACCGGCTTTGTTTGCGCCTGTGACGTAGCAGCCAGCGCCAAAGCGGCGCCAGCAACCGTTACGAGTATTGCGGAAACACGACAACGCATGATTGACACTGGAGAAAATAACGCCCGGATCCGAGAATTCAACTCTTCCTCCCACCAGCGTGAAATAATCGCTGCGTCATTGTAAGCGCGATTTCGCCTTTTCGCACTCCAGCCGCGCTGCAATCGGTGAAAATGTTAACGTAAGTCCATGGGATGCAACCGGCTAATTCAAGGCTATGCCGGCGACTCCAGCCGGCGCCGAGGTAAATCCAGGCTACCTGGCAATTGGGCACTTAAGCCTTTGATTTACCAAGACATAATGGTGCATAAGAAACTTGACAATAAGACGCTCAACGTGTATCATCTCTCCGTTTGGCGCCGAATCTCGCACGGAACGGCCGTGCCCGGCCTACTTAGGAGCGGATTAAATGAGCAAGATTATTGGAATCGATTTGGGCACGACCAACTCGGTCGTAGCCGTGATGCAGGGCGGAGAGCCTGTGGTCATCCCCAACCAGGAAGGCGCGCGTACAACGCCTTCGGTCGTGGGCATCACAAAAACGGGTGAACGTCTTGTCGGCCAGGTGGCCAAGAGACAAGCAATCACCAATCCTGAAAATACAGTGTATTCGATCAAACGTTTCATGGGACGCCGTTATGACGAGGTTGGCGAAGAGGCCAAGCGCGTTCCGTACAAGATCGTCAAGGGACCTCACGACGACGCCCGCGTCGAAATTTCCGGCAAAACATACAGTCCGCCGGAGATCTCGGCCATGATTCTGCAAAAGCTAAAGACGGCAGCCGAGGATTTTCTCGGCGAAAAAGTGACCAAAGCGGTTATCACTGTGCCCGCGTATTTCAATGACAGCCAGCGTCAGGCCACAAAACAAGCCGGTGAAATCGCGGGTTTGGAAGTGCTGCGCATCATCAACGAGCCAACAGCGGCGGCCTTAGCCTACGGCCTCGATAAGAAGAAAGAAGAAACCATCGCCGTCTATGACCTGGGCGGTGGCACCTTCGACATTTCCATCCTTGAAGTTGGGGAGGGTGTTGTCGAAGTCAAATCGACGAATGGCGATACCCATCTCGGCGGCGATGACATCGACCAGAAAATCGTCGAATGGATGGTTTCGGAATTCAAGCGCGATCAGGGAATCGACGTTAGCAAGGACCGCATGGCTATTCAGCGTCTGAAGGAAGCGGCCGAAAAAGCGAAGATCGAGCTTTCTCAGCTGCAAGAAACCGAGATTAATCTCCCGTTCTTGACGGCGGATGCTTCCGGTCCGAAGCACATGCAATTGAAACTCACTCGCTCGAAGCTCGAGCAGCTGATGGAAGACTTGCTTCAGAAAACTGTTGGCCCGGTGAAGCAGGCCCTCAGCGATGCCGGTCTCACGCCGGACAAAATCGATGAAGTCGTTCTCGTCGGCGGCTCGACTCGTATCCCACGCGTCGTCGACATCGTGAAAAGCCTTTTCAACGGCAAAGAGCCTCACAAGGGCGTCAATCCGGATGAAGTGGTTGCGGTCGGCGCGGCCATCCAGGGAGGCGTGCTCGGCGGTGAAGTGAAAGACATTCTGCTGCTTGACGTGACTCCGCTCTCGCTGGGCGTTGAAACTCTCGGCGGCGTGATGACCGTTTTGATTCCGCGCAACACCACGATTCCGACGCGCAAGTCGGAAGTCTTTTCGACCGCCGCGGATAGTCAGACCTCGGTCGAAATTCACGTCTTGCAAGGCGAGCGCCCCGTGGCAAGCGGAAACCGTTCCCTCGGAAAATTCCATTTGATCGGAATTCCTCCGGCGCCTCGCGGCATGCCGCAGATCGAGGTCACCTTCGATATCGACGCGAACGGCATCCTCAACGTCTCGGCGAAAGATACCGCGACGAACAAGGAACAGAAGATCACCATTACCGCGTCCACCGGTTTGAGTAAGGACGAAGCCGAGCGCATGAAGAAAGAGGCTGATTCGCACGCGTCTGAGGACAAGGCGCGCCTCTCGGAAGTCGAAGCCCGCAATCGGCTCGACAATTTGGTCTACCAGACCGAAAAGTTGATTAAGGAAAACCGGGAAAAGCTGGCCGAGCCCGATGTGAAGGCCGCCGAAGAAGCCATCGAGGAAGCTCGTCGCGCGATGAGCGACGGCGGCCTCGAGAAGCTCAATGCAGCCGCGGATTCGCTGACCAAGGCATCGCACCGCATCGCGGAAACAATGTACAAGGCGCAGCAGAGCGCGGCGGCCGCGGGCGGCGGAGCCGGATCGTCAGCCGATGCCGGCGCTGGAAATGCTGGCGGCGCTCCGAATCAGGGACAAGGTGATGTTGTCGACGCCGAATTCGTAGATGTCGACGATTCGAAAAAG
>JASHRM010000207.1 GCA_030037315.1 Candidatus Acidiferrales bacterium | reverse complement strand
GACTTTCGCGGTCAATTTTGCGTCATCGCGGTCATAAACCATCATGTTTACGTTCGTGGTGTAGCGCTCGAAAAGGGTGAACGAGCCGTAGTAATCGACGCCAATTTCTTCGTATCGCTTCTTCGTGCTGTGAAATTGCTTCAGCACGTGTTCGCTGGTGGCCGGCAGAACCGGCGAGAAGCCGATGTGGCCGCCGCGTCCACCGCGCCAATTGATGATTTGCAGCGCGTTGGTGCTGGGCACGCCTGCGCCGGAATCCTGAATCGGATCTCCGCGATGCCACCTGGTGACTTGAAATTCCTGATTGGTGTGCTTCGCGAAGGCATCCTTGATGATTTTCGCGTGGACTTCATTCACTTCGTCGTAGCCATACAATCGGAGAGAAATTCCCCACCAGCCGAGATTGTTCTTCTTCAGGACTTCCATCAGCACGTCGTCGGGCATTGCGCCGTCGCCGTTGTACCACTGGCTGCGCTGCGTCTGCACGGCGACGAAGCGAAGTGAGTTGCCGATGCTGGGACTCTGTTCGAGCACGCCGCGCATTCGCAGAGGCTGGAGTTCGTCGACCGCCCAGCCGACGTCATCCGGATTCGGCAACTGAATATTGAGGCCGAGGGTGGCCTCGGGTTCAGGCATCAACCACATTCCCATTTTCGTGACAACGCCGAAATTTGATTGAACAAACAGCTGATCCCAGGATGGGCCGAAACCATATTTGAACAGATGCCAGGACTTGCTGCTGGCCATCGCGCCGTTGCCAGTGCGAATCAGTTCGCCCGTGGGCAACACGACTTCCATACCGCAGATGTTGCGGGTATTTTCTCCGTATGGCGTGTAGCCATAACCCCGTTCAAGCGCGTTGCCAGCGACGCTTCCCCAAGCATTGGCCGGCACCGACATCCACAGAGGAATTTTATTTTCCTGCAGGTAATTGAAGAGATCGAAAAATCCTACGCCTGGCTCGATCACGCAGTAGCCGAAGCGCTCGTTCACGTCGAGGATGCGGTTCATTCGCCCAAGGTCGAGGACAACCGTGCCACTCATGCGGGGAGCGGCCGCTCCATAGCCCAGATTTTTTCCGCGCGAGATCGGCCACACCGGCAGCTTGTATTCGTTGGCGATGCGAAGAATTGCCTGCACTTCTTCTGTCGACTGCGGCCCCACGGCGGCGCTGGGAACGTGGGTGTCTTCATCACCGGCCGCGTAAATATCCATGAATGTCGAGCGGTCTTCGTCCGTCGCGAGCACCCACTCTTTGCCAACGACGCCCGCAAACGCATCGAGCGCCCTCTGAAAATCCCTGTCAGAAACTCGTGGTGGAAGGATCAGCCGCATGCCACTTCCTTTCGTTCAAACACGGTAGCAGACCTGCGTCTCATTCGATTGATGCCGTCGACTCAATTGCGCGTGCATGGGTAGCACGCGGTTTTTCGGTTGTCAACGCCGTCGAGTGACTCGATCTGCGATTCTCGCGCGAGTTCCGCGCTGTTTTGCGTTTCTCAAGGCTGCGATCTTGTTGCTTCCTGGCGGATTACGAGCGGTGGTTCAGTCTGACAGAACTCCGCTGTTTTCGTGATAGCGATACCTTCACACTCTTTGAGGTTAAAGGCGATTTGCGAGGACGCGCTTTTCGGCTTCGTGCATGGCTTCGTAGATCTGATCGAAGCTTTCGATTGCGAACAGGCGAGTGTGGATGCGATCAACGCGAACGGGCGTTGCGAGCACTTCGTCGAGAGAGAAATCGCGAACCTCGCAGCCTCCATTAATGACGTTCGAGCATTCGCCGTGGGAGCTGATGACTCCGCTGCCGTAAATCTTCGTCCGGCCATTTTCGCGGATCAAGCCAAATTCAACCGTGTACCAAAACAGGCGCCCGAGGCGTTCGAGCACTTCCGCGTTCGCGATCTTGGCGCAGACGCTGCCGTAATGTTGCAGAAAATCGGCGAACACTTTGTGCGCGTGCATCGGAACGTGCCCGAAGACATCGTGGAAGATATCGGGCTCAGGAGTGTATTCAAGCGAATCGCGGCTGCGCAGCCACGTGGTCGTGGGAAACATGCGTGCATCAAGCATTTCGAAGAATGCGTCGCTGGGCAGGAATCCGCTGACGGGCGTGGTGCTCCAGCCAGTGCGCGGCCTGAGGCGCGCGGAAATCGCGCTCAAATTAGGGAGCCTGTCATCTTCGAGGCCGATGATTTTGTAGCCGTCGAGGTACTCGCGGCACGCGTACGCTTCGATTTGCGGCCGGCGTCGGCTCACCAGCTCCGCCCATACGGCATGCTGATCGGGCGTATAGGCGGCGTATTCCTGTTCGATTAAATAAGTGGCGGCGTGTGTGAGTGTGGCTGCCATTGGCTCAGCCTACGCGAAGCGACATGGAAAATGACGGAACGCCCATGACGTTCACAGATTAAATTCCTCGTACTTGCCGGATCGGGCCGCGCCCGATGGCAGAGGCTGACTCATCTTTCCGCGTTCGACGAGATTCTTCCAACGCCCGGAAACCGCAAATCCGCATTTCGGGCAGCTCCCATCTTTCAGAGCATTTTTCTGAACGTCGTGCCAGGAGCGCTGAATCAAAAGTGTGCCGCACGACGGGCAATTCGTATTTGCTCCGCCGCTGAAAATATTCCCTTCGTAAACGTAGTGAAGGCCAACTTCGAGCGCAGCCGCTCGGGCAGCGTGAAGCGTTTCGGGAGGCGTGCGTGGTTTATCCTGCAATTTGAAATCAGGATGAAATGCCGTGAAATGCAGAGGGACATCAGGTCCCAGATTTGTGAGAACCCACTCGGCCAAAGCCGTCGTTTCGCTGGGCGCGTCGTTCAGAGTCGGGATGATCAGATTCGTAATCTCGAACCAAACATTCGTCTCGTTTTTCAGCCACTTCAGCGTCTCGAGCACAGGTTGCAAATGAGTCAGCGTGACTTTGCCGTAGAAATTCTCCGTGAACGCCTTCAGGTCGATATTCGCCGCGTCAATGTGATCGTAAACGTCGTGAAATGCTTCGCGTGTGACGTAGCCATTCGACACCATCACGGTACGAAGTCCTGCCTCGCGCGCCGCGTGGCAAATGTCGATTACGTATTCGGCCCAAATCGTTGGTTCGTTGTAGGTGAACGCAATCGAGGGGCAACCGTGACGAATCGCAAGCGAGACGACATCTTCAGGAGGCACGTAGGAAGAATGTACCTGGTCGGCGCGCGATTTCGAAATGTCCCAGTTCTGGCAGAAGAAGCAGCCCATATTGCATCCCGCCGTGCCCATCGAAAAGACGCGCGTGCCGGGAAGAAAATGGTTCAGCGGTTTCTTCTCGATCGGGTCGATTTGCAGCGCGGCAGGATGAGCGTAGCCCAGGCTATAGAGCTTGCCCGCGCGGTTCGTGCGAATAAAGCAGAATCCCGCTTGGCCTTCCCCGATATGGCAGTGACGCGGGCAGAGGTAGCAATGCACTTTGCCGTTTGGTTCGGATTCCCACCACCGAGCCTCATGCATGTCCATCGCGCTGTCTGGAATCGTTGCCGACTTCACGGGGCACTCACCTTCCTATGATTATAACGCTTCACGATGGCGCGAGATTCCCACGTTCTTTCGACGCTGTTTATCGAAACTTGACACGTGCCGGTTGGCTGCTAGCCTGATCGCTCGATACTGCCGATGAGCCATGTGCTCGAATTTACGCTGTTGATCGCGGGCGGGTCGTTTCTCGCGGGGCTGCTCGGCTCGCTGACGGGGCTGGGCGGCGGCGTAATTGTCGTTCCGCTGCTCACCTTGGTGTTCCACGTGGACATTCGCTATGCGATCGGCGCATCGCTCGTCTCCGTGATAGCAACCTCTTCCGGCGCCGCCGCTACGTATTTGCGCGAAGGCTACTCCAACATTCGCGTGGGCATGTTTCTTGAAGTCGCCACGACATTCGGTGCGATTACGGGCGCATTTTTGACTGCGCATACGCCGACGGCAGCAATCGCGATTGTTTTTGGCGTCGTTTTGCTTTATTCCGCCTGGACGTCGGTGAAACCCCAGAAAGACAGCGCGAAGGTCGAGCCGCCCGATCCGATTGCGACGCGGCTGAGACTCGACAGCACGTACCCGACACATGATGGCCAAAAGGCGTATCACGTTCGCCACGTTCCAGCAGGATTCGGATTGATGTATCTAGCGGGCGTCCTCTCCGGCTTGCTTGGCATCGGGTCGGGCGCCGTGAAAGTGCTGGCGATGGACCAGGCGATGCGAATCCCATTCAAGGTTTCGACTACCACAAGCAATTTCATGATCGGTGTGACGGCAGCGGCGAGCGCGGGAATCTATCTGCACCGCGGTTATCTCGATCCGGGTCTCGCGATGCCAGTCATGCTCGGGGTGCTGGCAGGTGCGATTGTTGGTGCGCGAATTCTGCCAGAGGCGAAGGTACGCACGCTGCGAATCGTTTTCGGCATAGCGATCGCCGCTGTTGCAATTCAAATGATTCTGAAAGGAATCGGAGGAAAGCTGTAACGATGGCTGCTTCACCAAAGATCGATGAGAAGAAGTTCGAACAGTGGATCGGGCTGCAACTGAGAATCGGCGTACTGCTGGCGGCCACGATTGTCCTAGCCGCAGGGATTTTTTACCTGAAAAAATATGGCGGCACTGCTCCGGACTACCACGTCTATAAGAGCGAACCGGCGGAGCTGCGGCAGATCACCGGCGTTTTCCACAGCGCACTCTCAGGGCATGCGCGTGGCCTGATTGCGCTTGGACTTTTGATTCTGATCGCCACTCCGATCGCTCGCGTGGCATTCTCCGTAGTGGCGTTTGCGCTGGAGAGAGACTGGCTTTACGTCGTGACGACTATCATCGTGCTGGCAGTTCTGCTCTATAGCCTTACGAGCACGTGAGGAACCCATGGCCGCGACAATCACCGTCGAACGAATTGGCGAGGGCGAATACCGCGTCCGAGTCGTCGAAGGCAAGAATGAGACTCAGCATCGAGTCACGCTGGATGAAGCCGATTATCAGCGGATTTCGGGCGGGAAAACGACGCCCGAAGAACTTATCAAACGATCGTTCGAGTTTTTGCTCGAAAACGAACCGAAGGAATCGATCCTGAGGCAATTCAATCTGACCGTCATCAACCAGTATTTCCCGAAGTACGAGATCGAAATTCGGCGCCGCATTTCGTAGAAGCGCTAAACTGCTATTCGCTTTTGACCTCAGCACTTCCCTCCTCGGCGGGCAAATAGAAAGCGTAAATCGAAAGTACTGTGCGGGGGGTACGGCTTCGCCATTCTCCAACGCCGAGGGCGAAGTGTACCGTGGGGGTACATGGAAAGTGCGCAGGGGGACGTGCAGCCTCGTGGCTGCGTGACGAAAATGCGACTGCCGAGCCTGGGACTGAGAAATAGACTCATTGCCCTGCTTATCCTGAGTGTGGCGACGATGAGCTTCGCCACGCTGCTGGTAGTCCACTACTCCGCCGAAAAGCACCTGCAACAGGAAATCGTCACCGAAGCGAAAAGCACTCAGGTCACGTTCCAGGCGGTCCTACGGCAACGCCAGACGGCGCTGAATCGCAAAGCCGCGCTGCTCGCGACAGTCGCCACGGAGCGGCTGGTGGATGACACAAGCGTGCAAGACACAGCAGATAATCCGCTCGAGACGGATGGCAGCGACCTGATCGCAATTACAGATGCACATAACCACGTAACAACGCTGCACTGCACGAATCCTCATTTCACGGCTGCGGACGTGGAGCAACTTCTGCCGCGCGCACTGGAGATGAAACGCACGGCCGACTGGTGGCACGCAGGTGGGTCTCTTTACCAAGTGTCGATCCAGCGTATCGAGCGACAGGATGCTATGACCGATGATCCGCAGTCAGCGCCTGGCTTCATTGGCCCGCTTCATGACGTCGCAGAGCCCTCCGAGCAAGGCACACTCATCGTTGGTCGCGAGATGGGTTACGCAGCCATACACGAAATGGGAAAGATGTCGTCAGCCGGATTGGCCTTCAGCTATGGCAGCTATGTGGTCGGCAGCACGCTGACGGTCTTGGACGAGCACGAACTCGACTATCGGATTGAGGGCCTCGCTCAAGGGCAGGTCTCCCAAAAGCAGATCCAAATTGAAGGGCAACCGTTTTTCGCCATATCCGTGCCGCTCACCAACGAGACGGGGCCATCGGCACACCTAGTCATCTTGCAGTCCTACAGCGAAGCGGTTCGCTTCCTGAACGAATTGAACCGCTTGCTTACGGTGCTTTGCGTGCTTGCGCTGCTCGGCAGCACAGTTCTGGCGGTGTTCATCGCCAATAGCTTCACGCACCCGCTGGCGCAACTGGACGAAGGCGTGAAAGCGCTGGCGAAGGGCGACTACAGTTTTCCTCTGTCCGTGAAGGGCGACGATGAAGTGGCCCGCGTGACGCAAGGTTTCAACGACATGCGTGAAACACTTCAGCGAAACGAGTCGACCAAGAAGCAGCTCGAAGATCAGCTTCGCCAATCACAAAAAATGGAGGCTTTGGGCCGGTTGGCCGGAGGAGTGGCGCACGACTTCAATAACCTGCTGACGGTGATCAAGGGACACTGCGATTTGATCGTAGACCGCATGGATGCGGATCATCCTCTGGCCGGCAGCGGCAAACAGATTCGCAACGCGGCCGACCGCGCCGCGGCCCTGACGCGCCAGATGCTCGCGTTCAGCCGCAGACAAACGCTGGAGCCGACCGTGGTCGACCTGAACACTCTGGTCGCCGATATGTACAAGTTGATGGCGCGACTCGTAAAGGAAGATATCGACTTCAACTTCAAGCCGGGCACGTCACTTGGCCATGTAAAGGCCGACGCGGGCCAAATGGAGCAGGTGCTGCTGAACCTTGTCGTGAATGCGTGCGACGCGATGCCCAAGGGCGGGAAGCTTTTGATCGAGACGACGGGCATAGACGCCACCGACGAATACGCGAGTTGCCACGGCCTGCCGCCGGGAAAGTACGCGATGCTCACCGTTACCGATACGGGTTGCGGCATGGACCCCGAGGTGAAGGAACACATCTTCGAGCCGTTCTTCACGACGAAGCCGGCGGGCAAAGGCACGGGACTCGGTCTTGCCACCGTTTACGGCGTGGTGAAGCAGAGCGGCGGCCACATTTGGGTTGAAAGCGCGCGCGGGGTGGGAAGCCGGTTTGAGATTTATTTCCCGACTGTCAACGAGGCGGTCACGCTGCACGCGACGCCGAAGCCGACGCTCTACCACGCGCGAAATGCAGAGACCGTGCTGCTGGCCGAAGACGAAGACGCGGTGCGCGATCTCGCCTCGCAGTTCCTTACGTCAGCCGGATACAACGTGCTCATGGCGGACGACGGCGAGCGTGCGTTGAAGCTCGCCCAAAATTACAGCGGAAAAATCGACCTGTTGATTACGGACGTAGTGATGCCGAGAATGCGCGGTCCTGAGCTGGCCGCGCGCCTGAAGCGAGAACGCCCGGACGTGAAGGTGATCTTCATGTCCGGCTACATCGACCACGACACGATCAGCGGGGAGTATCCGATCGACGACTCGGATTTCGTGCAAAAGCCGTTTTCAAGAGGGCTGCTGGTGCAGAAGACCGCACATGTGTTGCGCGACGAGAGTCCCTCCGTTGCGGCGCAATCTGTCGCATAAGAATCACAGAAACTAAATCACTGCACGGTGATAGCGACTGTCGCGGTCGTGCGCCCGAAGGCGTTGGTCGCATAGAGGGTGTACGTGGTCGACTGCGACGGCGTAACTACGACGCTCGCTCCTCGCATCGCGCCGATATCCGGCGAGACGATCAAATACGACGCGCCGGTGACGCTCCAAGTGAGCGTGACTTGCGTTCCCGCCGAAACGTTCTGTGAACTCGCCGTCAAACTGGCAATGGTGGGCGCGGAGCCGTGCGGAATATTCGCCGAGGTATAAATCGGATTCATCTCGATCACCTCGAAATCGGAAGCAGTCACGGCGCCGAGATTGTGGAGATCATCGTTGTCCCAGCGATCGTCCGGCGCGCCGCTGATGAACATCGACGAGCCGTTGTCCGCCATAATGATCCCGTATTTCTTCATCGCGGCGAGAATCACCTGATTCGTCGCAGAAAATCCTGAGATGTCGAAACTTGCCTTCAGGCGCAAACGCATGCCCATCGGCGCGGCGTATTGATTGGTGGAATTGGCGGCCCAGTGCGATGCGGGGGGCGTGAAAGCCGCGCGGCTGGATTGCAGAGTGAAGCGCAGGGCGTGATTGATCGCGCCGGCGGCCACCTCGTCGTATCGTGCGAGGCCGGGAAAAATCGGAAGGCCCGCCGCGTCGGCGGAAGTCCACGTGTACGGGCGCTGTTCGTCCGCCGTTAAATCCCAGACGGCTGCCGAACCTGCATTCCATGCCGAGCCCGTGGGCTGCGCGTCGAAGAGCTCGTAGAGCCAGCAATTTGAGTTGTCGAGTACGAGGACGTGCTGGTCGCCGCTCGGGTTTGGATCGCCTTCAATCGGAGCGTTCTGCGGTATGGGCATCGGTCCTGGGTCGCTTTCGTCGCCATACGCAGTGAAATTGATCGTCACCGGACCTTGCGACGAGTCGACGACGAGATACGGAATGCCGATGATCGAGCCCTGGTACTCGCCTGAGCCGAAGTCCGCGTGCAGGCCGACGCTCGGCCCGATGAAGTTGATGATTGAGGTGGAATTCGGATCGACGGCAGCAGATGAAATGTCCTGATTCCACAAATTGTCCGCGGGAAATGGAACAAAGCCGTTCAGACTTGCACCCTGCCCCGGACTCATGACGCTGCAGGCCAAGGGTGGCGGAGGCGGCGGGTTGCCACTGCTGCTCGATGTGACCTGAAGATTTTGAGCAGCGGAGGTGCTGCTGCCGGGATTCGGATTTGTCACAGTGACGGCGAAGGTGCCGGTTGTAGATGCTGTTCCGGTCGCGGTGAGCTGCGTGGACGAAACGAAAGTTGTTGTGATGGCGAAGCCTGCCAGCAAAACCTGTGCGCCGCTCACGAAGCCGCTTCCATTCGCGGTGAGGCTGATGTTGCCGGTTGCGACGGACGTGGGCGAAATGCTCGTCAGCACCGGGCTCGGATTCCACAGCGTGACGGACGCCCGGCCGGTAGCGCTCGAATTCGCGGCGCTGACGGCGGTAATCGTGACGGTGTTGGTGGCAGGCACGCTTGCAGGCGCGGCGTAAAGGCCGGCGGCGCTGATCGTTCCTGTGGCAGCCGCGCCACCGACGACGCCGTTTACCTGCCAACTGACATTCGTGTTTGACGTGCCGGTGACGCTCGCCGTGAATTGCTGCGTGGCTCCGGCGCGAACGTCAGGGCCGCTTGGCGAGACGGAAACGGTTATCGTTGGCGGAGGCGAGCCGGATCCGCCCGAGCCTCCCGATCCAGCTGAGCCCCCAGAGCCTTTGGTCACCCCGGCGCAATCGGCCTGAAGCAAAGCCGCAAGAAGAATGAGGCATAGGGACAGGCGTCGCATGTGAGCAGCGAGACTTGCAGCTATTTTCGGAGAAGCGCTGCGGTGGAACTACTGTACGGAGGGACAAGATAAGGGCAGGAGAAGGAAGGGCTCCTCTCGAGTCGAAAAATCTTTTTTGTGAATTTCGCACACCACTCAGACGGAAGAGAGAGCCTTCGACCTCGGCGCGCGACGGCGCTACGCGGCCGAGAGAATTCGTCGTGTCTTCGCTCAGGATGGCGGTCAGACGCCGGTGCTGCGCGAAAAGCACCGCACGTCACTGATTCAGCAGAGGAATTGATGCGGCGCGAGGGGGTGGCGGAATCGTTTTGAGAAACGCAAAAATGTCGGAAAGCTCCTGATCGGAGACGACCTTCGCCGTGTAAGGAGGCATTTGCCCGGTTGGGTTGCGGACGTAACGCGTCGCCGCTGCGACGGGAATTGCCGGCGGGCCGATGCGCGGAGCGCCCCCGCCACCCTGGCCTTGTCGGCCATGACATTCATAGCAGCCGTAGCTCACGAATAGCTTCTTGCCATTTTCCACGTTCCCACGCGACGTGTCCACGGACTTCGCTTCGTCCGTTTTGGACGTCGCAGATTTTTCGTCGGACGATTTCGCCGCAGCGGACTGCGAATTTTGCGCGTGCGCTGTGGGATGCGCAAAAGCAACGGCCAATACGAGAGTGAAAAGCAAACTAGCCAAGCATCGAAACATAAAGACTCCTGTGCGCATCCTCAGCGCGGTTGCGTCAGCACGTCCACGAGCGCGGGCTCGCCATTTTTCACGATCTCGATCGCGCGCTTGATGGCCGGGCCGAGATCATTTGGATCGCTGATCGGCCCTTCGCTGTGAACGGCCATGCCCTGCGCAAGCTTCGCGTAGTCAATCGCGGGATCAGTCAGAACGCTGCCAATCGAAGCGCGTGTAATTCCACGATTGTGTTCGTTGGCCATGATCTGCACTTGCATCAACTCCTGATGGTAGGCGCGGTTGTTGTGCATGATGATGAGCAACGGAATGCGGTGATGCGCGGCCGTCCAAAGCACGCCGGGCGCGAACATCAGGTCACCGTCATTCTGAATGCTCACAGTGAGGCGGCCGTGCTTTTTGTTCGCAAGCGCCGCTCCCACCGATGCGGGCGCGCCATAGCCGACGCCGTAGCCGCCTTCCCCGCCGATGTAGTGATAGTGTTTGCTGAAATCCCAGAGGCGCAGCGGCCAGCGGCTGACGAATTGGCAGTTGGAAACGAGCGACCAATCTTCGTTCTTGATTTGCGCCCACAGCTCCGCGGAAAGGCGCGCAGTGCTGATCGGGCTTGCGTCCCAGGCAGCCGTGGCGGCTTCGCGCTGCATTTGCATCGTTTGCTGATGCGCGCTCGCGTGCTTGGCACCTCGATCGGCGAATGCTCGGCGGCGATCATCGTTCATTTGTTGCTTCACCGATTCGATGAGTGAAGGTAGGGTCGCTTGCGCATCCGCTGCAATCGCCAAATCGACGGGCTGGTAGCGCTGGAAATCCTGATAGTTGCTTTTGAGATACAGGTCGTTGGAGGTGACGCTAATAAATTTTGTTCCCGGTTTGACCGCCGACTGGACCACCGGATTGCGAATGCCGCGCACCGAATGCACCGCGCTCCAGAAGTCAGTTAGCTCGAGGCCCATCACCAAATCGGCGCTGCCGACTGCCGCGCCGGCGCGTTCCGTATGATTCAGCGCGTGCCGCGTCGGGAAATTCATTCGCCCATTGCGGTCGACCACAGGCGCCTGCAAGAGTTCGGCAAGCTCGATCATGCGCGCCAAGCCTTCCGGAGTGCGCGCCACACGGTCGGTGACCAGCACGGGATTTTCCGCAGCGACCAGCATTCGCGCGGCTTCGTCAACGGCAGAGGAATCACCCGCGGGGGGCGAAGACATCGTGAGCTTCGGCACGCTGAGGTTCGCCCCATCGGCGATTGGGTCTTCTTGAAGTTCGTGGCCTGCTACCAAAGCCACGGGCATCATGGGAGGCGTAGTTGCGATTTTGTAGGCGCGGATTGACGATTCGGCAAAATGCTGGAGCGACACCGGCTGATCGTCCCATTTCACGAAATCGCGAATCATCGCGGCGGGGTCCTGTGCGCTGTGCGTCCAATCGACTTGCCCGAAGCGCATCGCCGCATCCGGAAAATTTCCGAGAATGACGTAGACGGGCACGCGATCGCAAAACGCGTCGTAGATCGCCATCGATGCGTGCTGCAGTCCGACGGTGCCGTGAACGCAGACCATCAGCGGCTTTCCTTCGATTTTTGCGTAGCCGTGGCCCATCGCAACGGCGGATTCTTCGTGGCAGCAGGTGATGAATTCAGGAGCCTTGTTGCCGCCGTAGTTGATCAGCGACTCGTGCAGGCTGCGAAACGAATTTCCGGGATTCGCGCAGAGATATTCGAAATTAAGAGACTTGAGACAGTCGACCATGAAATCCGAGCCGGGACGATCGACGGTGATCGATTCGATGGATACTGCTTCAGTTGGAGACACTTTCGCCAGCGTAGGAGCCGAGGCGTTGGCATGCATCGCCGGCGTGGCCGCAGCGGGCGTCGGGTTGGTGACGAGCGAAGCCGCGACAGTGCTCGCGGCGGCGACGGTACCGGCTGCTCCCTTGAGAAATTCGCGCCGATTTACGGAATTCTTCTGTTTTTTCACGGCGGCACCTCCATGCGCAGCGGCGAGCTTACTCCGATCTGCGCTCCCTTGCACTGTTGCGGTCTGAATCTCTTTGATATTTCCGCTGCTCGTTCACCCAATCGAGGAAGCGCTCCGTGCGAGCGCGCTCGCGCCACATCAGGCGAAAAAATTTGCTCGCGGTAAGATTGGCGGCTTCCTGGCCGAAGAATGTTTCAAGGCGCCACTGAATGTATGGCGATTTCCACGGGCGCAGCCGATAACCTTTGGCGGTGATCCAGTAGTAGCGCAAGGCGTTGAACATCAGCGCGCAAGCGTATCATGCGGTCAACAGGTTGGGACAATCGCTATCGGCCAGTTGCGTCACATCCATGTGGAAAGAATTCAAGACGTTCGCAATGCGCGGCAACGTAGTCGACATGGCGGTGGGCATCGGCATGATGGATCGTTCCGATCAACATCCTCCGCCGCTTCCGTTAAAGACGGCTTTCCACGCGCCGTCCTGAAATTTGTAGATCGTGTAGTCCCACGATTCGTAATAAAACCGAGTTGTAATGATTTCGTCGATTCCATCGCCGTCGAAATCCAAGTGGCTCAGGAGATATTCTTGCGTGTCGTCTGTGCCGTCCTCCACGTCGGCAGCCCGATGATAAGAAGTGATCGCAGGGCTCAATCTTCCGTTTCTCTGTCCAAAAACGATGAACAAATCGTAGAGGGCGTCCTTTTGCTTTAGAAAGGCGCTGCCTGCCAAAAAATTTGGCCAATGAGAGCCTAAATAAATGGAATGGAGCGCGAGGACTTTTATTCCTTGGATCGCCATCTTCGAAACTCCCTTCGTCTGAAGAACCGCTGCAGCGGCATCATGAAAAGCCATGCGCTGTGCAGCACTTGGGGGTGAATCGAGATCGGCATGCGCGGCGATCCCGCCGAGGGAGTTGAGCGCAATCCCTCTTTCCTCGCGTCTGAGCGGTTCGGGCAACTCAACGCTGGCGGTGGTCGAAACACAGTCGACGCCATATGGCTCCCTGATCACCACACTTCCACGGGCAGCTCCGCGAAGAAAGTATGGATAGCTGGAACCGCGCCGAAAATACCGCTTCTCAAAGGCGTTGAAAGCCAAATCGTACGCCTTCTGATCGCTTCCGGCGTCGAACCCTGGAAGATCTTGAAAGCCGTTTCGACTGTAAACAGCAATCGGATCCAAGAGCGGTATCCGCGGTTTATGGTCTTGAAATTCCGGGCCGTCGCCGGCCGGCCAAACGGCAAAGGCGACTATCGAGGCTGTACCAACTATTTTTTGAGATTGCCCCTTGGCGGAACGAGGATTCCCATGGGAAGCGATGACGAGAATCGACAGCGCAAGCAGATAAAATCGGGTCGATTTCATCGGGAAGCCTACCGATCTCGATTGTAGAAACTCGCAGGCAGAGCGCACGTTCGATTCCGCGGCTGCGCTACGGAATCGTCAATACGACTTTGCCGAATTGCTCGCGATTTTCGAGGCGGCGATGCGCATCAGCGGCGCGTTCAAGAGGCATTGCGATATCGATCACGGGCCTGAGCAAGCCGCGCTTGAAAAGTTCGAGGACCGCGAAAAGCTCGCTCTTGTGTCCCATGAACGAGCCCAGAATCGAAAGCTGGCGCGCGAAGAGGTAGCCGATATTGATATTTCCCTCGCGGCCCGTGGTCGCGCCGCAGGTGACGAGCCGTCCGCCCGCCGCGAGGCTGTACACGCTCTGCTCCCACGTGGCTTGGCCGACGTGCTCGAAGACGACGTCAACGCCGCGGCCGCCGGTGAGTTTTTTCACTTCGCGGGCGAATTCGCCCTGATGGAGCAGCACGTCGTCCGCGCCGAGTTCCTTCGCTTTGCGGAGTTTGGGTTCGGAGCCCGCTGTCGCGATGACGCGCGCGCCGGTAGCCTTTGCGATTTGGACCGCCGCGCTGCCCACGCCGCTTCCTGCCGCGATGACCAGGACGTCCTCGGCGGGTTGCAGCCGCGCGCGATAGAACAGCATGTGCCAGGCCGTGAGAAAAACCAGCGGGATCGCCGCGGCCTCTTCGAAGGAAAGATTGCCGGGGATTGGAATCACGTTGGCAGCGGGCGATTTCACGAATTCCGCGTAGCCGCCGTGGACCGTAGAGCCAAAAATCGTGTAATCCTTGCAGAAATTGTCACGTCCCGCGATGCACTGCGGGCAAACGCCACAGGAAATTCCGGGAGCAAGCAGGACTTTTTCGCCGGTGCGAACATTCCGGACGCCCTCACCGATTTTGGCCACCTCGCCCGAAATGTCGCTGCCCAAAATGTGAGGAAAGTTCACGGGGCGGTTTGGAAGCCCGTTGCGGATCCAAAGATCGAGATGATTCAGCGCACACGCGCGCACACGAACGAGAACTTCGTTCGTGCCAATCACCGGCTCGGGCATGTCCGCATAGCGAAGCACTTCCGGCCCGCCGTGCTCGGTGAAAACTACTGCTTTCACAATTACCTCCCGCCGACGAGAGCGGCATAAAGTAGCACCGGCTGAAATGCGATGTCTATGATATCTCCTCAGAAGCACATTGAATTGACAGGCAGGCGCGAGGAAAAGTAGGCTCAAGACATCGCCATGGACATATTTGAAGAGATCGTGCGCATGCGCAAAGCTGGCGAAAGAGGCGCGCTTGCGACGATCGTCCACACCAACGGATCGATTCCGAGCTATGAAAGCTCGCGGATGCTGGTGCGCGAAGACGGGTCGATTGCAGGCACAATCGGCGGCGGTTGCGTGGAGGCGGAAGTCTGGGCCGCAGCGAAGGACGTGATGCGCGTCGAGCAGCCGCGCAAAATGACTTTCAATTTGAACCATGAAGCCACGTTCGACGCGGGATTGATTTGCGGCGGCACCCTGGAGGTTTTCGTCGAGCCGATCCTGCCGCAGCCGACACTTTACATTTTCGGCGGCGGGCACGTCTCGATTGCCGTGGCCCGGGTTGCTGGTTCGGCGGGATTTGCGATCGGCGTAATCGATGATCGCGAGTCTTTTGCGAACGCAGAGCGGTTTCCAATGGCGGGCAAGGTTCTCACGTCATACGAAACTGCGTACGAGACATTGAAGCCGAATGCATCAAGCTATTTGCTGATCGTCACGCGGGGGCATCGCGACGACATGCGCGTGCTTTCGTGGGCGGTTCGG
>JASHRM010000019.1 GCA_030037315.1 Candidatus Acidiferrales bacterium | reverse complement strand
AGTATCTGGCCGGACAATCCGTCCTGACGGCACGATTGAGAAGTTCGACGGCCAAGTGCTCGACAGCATACTTGAAAAAGGAAGCGGCCTGAAATATTCGGCAAAAACCTTCACGCTTCCGGATGTCCAACCCGGATGCATCATCGAATACCAATATGAAACGCTCGGTAAGCCGAATTGGGTGCAAGGCACAAGTTGGATTCTGACCGAGCAGATTTACACGCGCGACGCTCAATTTACGTATACGCCATACACGGGTTACGGCTCGGGTCTTCGTCCGATGTATAACACCTACCTGCTGCCTTCTGGGACCGCGCCGAAAGAACAAGCAAATGGAACATTTGTGATGACGGTTCACGACATTCCCGGCTTGGTCGACGAACCACTCATGCCGCCGCGCCAACCGTTCGAGGCGCGGGTAGACTTCTATTATCAAGACCCCGATCAGCCTTCCGCCGCCGATCCATCGGACAAATACTGGAACCATTATGCAAAGAAATGGGATGGAGAAGTTGACCACTTCGTCGACAAGAAAGGTGTTCTGGGGCAGGAGCTTTCAAAGATCATCAGTCCCAGTGACTCGGCCGAAACCAAGCTCCGCAAGATTTATACTCGGACCCAACAGATCCGAAACCTCAATGAGGAAGATTACAGGACGGAAGACGAACGGAAAGGCGAAAGCATCAAGGAGAACAATAACGTTGAGGATGTGTTGAGCCACGGATATGGTTCGGGCAGAGACATCAATTTTCTTTTCGTGGGACTGGCGAGAACGGCAGGTTTCGAAGCCGACGAAGTCTTTGTCGCGCCCCGGAACAGGGAACTGTTCTTGCCGAAACGCAACGAAGTCGGCCAGCTTCAGGCTCAGATCGTATGGGTCAAAGCGGATTCAAAGGAATATTATCTCGATCCGGCCTCGCGTTTCTTTCCGTTCGGTATTCTTCCTTGGTATGAAACGGAAGTAGGTGGCATCCGCGCCGATAAGCGTGGTGCCGTCGTCGTAAACACGCCTGAGCCGCAAGCTTCGGACGCCGGAGTCGTGCGAACGGCGGATTTGGAAGTCAAGGCAGATAGTTCGGTCGCCGGAAATCTAACCGTGGAATTTACGGGCCAGCGAGCAGGGCTGATCCGTGAGGATGAGAGAAAAGCTGACGAAAATGGGCGAACAAAGTACTTCGAAGACGAAATCAAGGGCTGGCTCCCCGCGGGTTCGACTTTCGAAATAAAGAGAATTTCGAACTGGGAAGACAACAGCCAGCCGATTCACATCGAAGGCGCGATGGAAATCCCTTCTTTCGCAAGCAGCGCTGCGCAACGTCTTCTCCTGCCGATTGAAGTTTTTCGCTCTTCAATGTCAGCGTTTGCGCCTGAACAACGCGTGAACGCGGTCTACTTTCACTACCCTTATGAGGAGACCGACGATCTTAAGATTCGCTTTCCGGCTGGCTACAAGAGTGAGGGACTGCCGCCTGATCGCAAGATCGATTTAGGGGCCGTCTCATACACAATTTCGGCGACAACGGTAACGGACGGCGTGGAAGTGAAACGGCATCTCGTCGAACAGGGCGTAGTTTTTCCGAAGGAGAATTACCCGACCCTGCGGCGGTTCTTTAACGCCATTAAGACGGACGATGCGGGGCAAATGGTCGTGGCAAATGCCGAATCTGCAAAAAGTAATTAAGGCGGGGTTGTTTGCCCTGGCCCTATCGGCGGGAGTTTGCTGTATCGCTTCGCGCGCTTTGGCGAGCGATTCGGCTCCCGATTGGCTGCGCGCCGCCGCTCAGGAGAAGGTACCCGAATACGATAAGGATACGAACGCCGTAATTCTGCTGGATGAAACGCAAACAACCGTCAGGGATAATGGCGAGATCGATACGCTTCATCGGCAAGCTGTACGTTTGTTACGTCCGGAGGCCCACAAGGATTATAGGTGGATTGAACTGGGCTTTGATTCCGATACAAAGATTTCCTACCTAAAGGCGTGGACAATCGAATCGAGTGGACACGAGATTGCCGCAAGCCCAAAGGATCTTGTTCAACGAAGCTACCTGACTGACATGGAATACGCCGACATAAAAATGGAGATGTTGCCGATTCCGGAACCGGATCCAGGCAATGTGATTGGTTTCGAATACGTGCAAAGGAAACGCCCCTACATATTTGAAGATGATTGGTATTTTCAAGATCGAGCGCCGGTAGTCAGGGCGCGTTTCGAGCTTCACCTCCCGCAAGGATGGGAAGTGACGACGAAGTGGTTTAATCATGCCGAGCAGGAACCACAGAACTCATCCGGCGGCGAATACGAGTGGGAAGTCGATAACCTGCCCAAAGTGGAAGTCGAGCCTGATATGCCTCCTTGGGAGGCGGTCGCCGGTTGGGCAGGAATAAAGTACTTCCCGCGCGACCCAGCGATGAGATCGAAAACCAACGGTTCCTGGAACGACATGGGACTGTGGTACATAGCATTGACAAAGGACCGCAGAGTTGCCTCGCCTCAAATCAAGCAAAAGGTTTCTGAGCTCACTTCCGGCCTAACCGATCCGCTGCAAAAGATGAACGTTCTTGCGGACTACATGCAGAAGAACATCCGCTACATGGCGATATCGATTGGTATCGGTGGATATCAGCCGCATCCCGCGTCGGAGGTGTTCGCACATCAGTTTGGAGATTGCAAAGATAAGGCGACTCTTCTAAGTTCCATGCTCAGCGAAATCGGAATCCAATCCTATTATGTGATGATCAATGACCAACGCGGAACTACTCACCCCGATTATCCTTCGATGAGCTTCGATCACCTGATTCTGGCAATTCAACTCCCCGACAACGTGCCCGACACCGCGCTTTACTCCGTTGTACGCGATCCGAAACTAGGAAGATTGTTGATCTTCGATCCGACCAACGAGCATGTGCCACTCGGCTACCTTCCGTGGTACCTGCAACAGAACTATGGGCTGCTTGTGGCGCCGGACGGCGGCGAATTGATTGAATTGCCGCTGCTCCCTGCTACTACGAATCGGCTATTGCGTACCGCCAAGTTCACGCTTAGCCCGGGGGGTGATTTACTGGGTGACGTGCAAGAAGTTCAATGGGGAGGCCCCGCGGCTCAATGGCGGCAGACATTCCTCGAAAAGGAACCCTCGAAGCGTGTTGAAGTATTTGAGCATTTCCTCGCCGGTTCGCTGAATGACTTCACCCTGACCGCGGCATCGCTCGGCAATCTCGATACGTACGATCAAACCTTCTCGCTGAACTACAAATTCGTTTCGCACAGTTATGCAAGCACAGTGGGCGACCTGCTGTTTGTTCGTCCTGGTGTTGTTCGCGGCGTAAACACAGGGATGTTGCGGCTTTTCACCGAGCAAAAGCCTCGCAAATACCCGGTTGAGTTTCAAGAAGCCGGTCGCCAGGACAACGTATTCGATATTTCACTTCCTGCGGGTTACGTGGTCGACGGGCTGCCGAAACCGGTGCAGGTCGATTGCGACTACGCGTCCTATCGCACCGAGGTGAAAGCCGCAGACGGCGCGTTGCACTATCATGAGACGCTCGAAATCAAGGACGTGATGGTTCCCACGGAAAAGCTGCCGGAGCTTCGAGCCTTTCTTCAGCAAGTGGCGGCGGATCAGGAATCGTCCGCGGTGCTTCGTAAATCCGCGCAGTAGGGAATAACGAAGAGAAATGCGTTTCGAATTCCCGCGATCTATCCGTTTAGGGTTAGGATTTGGTCGAGAGGCGCTCGCGGACTCTGTCGCTTAGCTCCTTGCCATCGATTGCTTTCCCTTCCAGTTTCGCGCGCGCCGCTTTGATGACTGCTCCCATTTGCTTCAGAGAATCCGCACCTTCTTCGGAGATAGCTGCTTCCACGGCGCGGTGAATTTCCGCGTCGCTCGGCGCTGCCGGCAAATATTTCTCGATGATGGCGATTTCCTTGGTCTCCTTGTCAGCCAAATCCTTGCGTCCGCCTTGCGTGAATTGCTGGACAGATTCGCGCCGTTGCTTGACGAGTGTTTGCAGCACCTGCATGGATTCCATCTCGTCCAGCGCGTGCATTTTTTCAACTTCCTTGTATTTCAGCGCGCTCTTGACCATCCGGAGGACGCTCAAACGCAATTCGTCCTTTTCTCTCATGGCGGTTTTTAAGTCCGCTTCGATGCGCTCGATATAACTCATCCGTCGTGTGCTCCTCGGCGGACGAGAATATCACACGCTTTCGCCGTCACACTGCGAATTGACACGAAGTTGTGTGCCCGATACTCTTGTTGCCCCATGAAAATCGTCGTCGCAGACAAGATCAGTGAACGCGGTATCGCGTTACTTCGTGAAACAGGATGGGAAGTGGTGACGCCGGCAGCGCCGGCGCTATCGAGCGAGCTCGCGAATGCAGATGGGCTTGTGGTTCGCAGCGCTACGAAGGCGACGGCTGCGTTGCTCGAGCAAGCACCGCGCCTAAGAGTGATAGGCCGCGCGGGAGTTGGCGTAGATAACGTCGACGTTGACGCCGCGACGCGACGCGGGATTTTGGTGATGAATACTCCCGGCGGAAATGCGGTCAGCGTCGCGGAGCACACGATTGCGCTGATGTTGGGACTGGCTCGTGCGGTTCCGCAGGCGAATGCATCCACGCAAGCCGGGAAATGGGAGAAATCGGCGTTTTCCGGGACGGAAATGCGCGGCAAAACGCTGGGTCTGATTGGCCTGGGCCGCGTCGGCACCGAAGTGGCGCGGCGCGCCCGCGCGCTTGAGATGAAAGTGCTGGCCTACGATCCCTACGTGACCC
This sequence comes from Candidatus Acidiferrales bacterium, assembly GCA_030037315.1. Lineage (GTDB taxonomy): Bacteria > Acidobacteriota > Terriglobia > Acidiferrales > UBA7541 > Palsa-295. Next base: position 6,605 of record JASHRM010000019.1, on the reverse strand, counting down.
CAGCCGTAGCGCGCGAAGTGGAAGTGCACCTTGTGCCGCTGGATGAGTTGCTAGAGCAATCGGATGTTGTGTCGCTCCATACCGCGCTTACGGCGAATACCGAAAAGATGCTGAACGCCGAGGCGCTTGGCAAAATGAAGAAAGGCGCCCGACTCATAAACTGCGCGCGCGGGGAATTGATTGACGAAGCTGCTCTTGCTGAAGCGCTCCGGTCGGGCAAACTGGCGGGCGCGGCCCTCGACACTTTTGCGCAGGAGCCTCCGAAAAATTCGCCGCTTCTCAGCCTGCCGAACATAATTGCCACTCCACACATAGCGGGCTCAACCGCCGAAGCCCAAGAGGAAGTCGGCACAGCAATCGCGGTGCAAGTGAAGGATTATCTGTCCGAGGGAGTAATTCGCAATGCCGTCAATATGCCGGCGCTTACGCCGGATCAATACCGGCGCCTCAAGCCATATCTGGAGTTGGGCGGGCGGCTGGGTTCATTCATCGCGCAGGCGTCGCCATCGCATAGTTTCAGCCGTGTGCAGATTCGCTACGCTGGCGAGCCAGCTGAAATTGGTTCGCACGTGATTCGAAGCGCTGTCGTCGCCGGACTGCTGAATGCGGCTCTTGGTGAGGACGTGAATCTTGTAAACGCAACAGCGGAGGCTTCCGAGCGGGGAATCACAGTGACCGACACGACGCGCCGCCGCGAACGGGGATTTCCCAATACGATCGAGGTAAGCGTTTCGGACGGTAGCCGCGAGTTTAGGTTGGAGGGAACCGTTGGCCAGGACGGCTCGCCGAGAATCGTCGCACTCGACGGGATGGGACTAGAAGCGCCGCTCGAGGGCACCCTGTTGCTCTCGCGGAACATTGACGTGCCCGGAGTGATTGGGAACATTGGCACCGCGCTGGGGAAATTGGGAGTGAATATCGCCACGTTCGCCTTGGGGCGCCGCTCCCCGGGCGGAGGCGGCGAGGCGCTCGCGCTGGTCGGTCTTGACGGCAACATTTCCCCTTCAATCGTTCAGGAAATTCGGGCGGTTCCATCGGTAACGGACGCCCGCTTAGTGCGCCTCCCGGCAGCCGTGCAAGCCGCCGCCGCACCTCGCTAAACCGTTCATACCATTGGTGATAACTTTAGAGCCTTGCCTCGCGAAGTTGGCCATTCGGCCGACGATCAGGCGAAAGACCCTTTCGCAACGCCTGCACCTCAGGCCAGTTACATTAGGAAGGCGATCCGGCTAGCCTGAAGCGATCCTGAAACGCCGAAGTGTGGGGAGCGCTTCATGAGAGTCGCCAATTTGCCGGTTCTGCTCGCGGCGGGCCTGTGCGTTGCACAGATGGGACCGGCTAGGGTGTCCGCGCAGACGCAAAGCGGACTCGCCGTGAATGCTGCAAGCGCCGATGCGGTTAGGTCGCGCGCCGCGAGCGACTGGTCGCAGCCCACACGCGTCACAATCCACGCCGAACATGGCAGTCAGTCGGCGGATACGATCTACGAAATTGCCGATAATCAGGACATGCGAATCACCATCGACGCCACGAAAAACGGTCAGGAGCGCACAAGTCAAATCATGCTGATCAACGGGGCACGGCGATGGATGGTCACGAAAAACGCAAGCCTGCGGCCTGGATACGAGATCGACACTCTGGATGGGCCGCTGCTGGAGCTGAAGCTGGCAATGGAACTGCTCCATCAGGCCAATCCCAACGGGCCCCTTGCGGTAACGCAGAAAACCACGGTCAGGCGGAGCGAGAGTCGGCGAGCGATTGCCGTAAGCGCTACATCAAACAGCAGCGGAATCGAAGCGCCCTGGAGTTTGGACGCCAGCATCGACCCGATCGCGCCGGACAACGTGTCATTTGATCTGGCCATAAAACACAGCGCGACAATTCACCTGACCGGGACATGGGAAAAGCAGTCCTCGCCGGTCGCATTTGCAGATGACACGCCGCTAGATGGCTGGCAGGTCCTTAGCATTGCGCCGTTGAAAACGGCAGGCGCACATAGCGCCACGAATTACTCCGCACGCCGGATGAAGATTCATGTGGATACGCTCGGTGAGCTAAGGAATCTGTCGGCTGACTGATCACTCCGCTCGCCAATCGTAGAAATTCTCCAACAACGTTAACTGTTTTACCGCTCTACCGAACAGCCAGTTCCCCTGCGCTTTGCGCGAAACTGCGTAAGCGGCTACAATGCGAAGTTGAGCATCTAATCGCTTGAACCGAACATATCGCTGAAAATAAAATTCTTAGCGATTTGAATCGCCAACGCTGCGAATAACGGAATAAATCCAAAACATGGACGTTGAGAAGGTTATAGACAACGTTGTCGCGGTCTTTATCGGGACGAAGCACGAGCGCGACGTAAAGCGCATCGAACCTCTCGTTGCGGAAATCAACACGCTCGAGCCGGAAATGAAGAACCTTTCCGACGAAGAGATCGGCGCCCGCACGGTGACTCTTCGCGCCGAGGTGCAGGAACGGCTGGAAGGTCTCGAACTCGACGATCCCGATTACAAGCAGCGCTTACAGGAGGCATTGCAAGCGGCTCTCGTGCCGGCGTTCGCCTTGGCGCGCGAAGCGGGGCGCCGAACGATCGGCATGCGCCACTTTGACGTGCAGCTGATCGGCGGCATCGTTTTGCATCAGGGAAAAATCGCCGAGATGAAGACGGGCGAAGGCAAGACGCTTGTCGCCACGCTTCCGGCTTATCTGAATTCGCTCGCGGGCCGAGGCGTGCACATCGTGACCGTGAACGATTACCTCGCACGGCGCGACGCCGAATGGATGAGCCCGATTTACAAAATGCTCGGGCTGACGGTCGGCGTAATCGTCCACGATTTGGATGATGTGCAGCGCCGCGCGGCCTATGCCGCGGACATCACCTACGGCACGAACAACGAATTCGGGTTCGATTACCTTCGCGACAACATGAAATACGATCTCGCGCAATGCGTCCAGCGCGGGCACCAGTTCGCGATTGTCGACGAAGTCGACTCGATCCTGATCGACGAAGCGCGAACGCCGCTGATTATTTCGGGTCCTGCCGAGGAATCGACGGACAAATACTATCGAATCGACAAAATCATCCCGAAGCTGATTCAGGATATCGACTACACCATCGACGAAAAGATGCGCACGGCGACGCTCACGGAAGAGGGCGTTTCAAAAGCGGAACGATCGCTGAATTTGGGCAACCTCTTCGACCTCGCGAATATGGAAGTCAATCACCACATCTACCAAGCGCTCAGAGCGCATACGCTCTTCGAAAAAGATGTCGATTACGTGGTGAAAGACGGCGAAGTGGTGATCGTCGACGAATTTACAGGCCGGCAAATGCCGGGACGGCGCTGGTCGGATGGTTTGCATCAGGCTGTGGAGGCCAAAGAGGGCGTGAAGATCGAGCGCGAAAACCAGACGCTCGCGACCATTACGTTTCAGAATTATTTCCGCATGTACAAAAAGCTTTCGGGCATGACGGGAACCGCGGAAACGGAAGCCGCTGAGTTCGATAAAATCTACAAGCTCGAAGTCGTCTCGATTCCTACGAATAAGACGTTGATTCGCATAGAAAACCCCGACGTCGTCTATCGTACCGAAGCGGAAAAGTTCGAGGCGGCGGTCGAAGGGATTTTGCAGGAAGACGGCACGCGAGCCGGTGGCATTCGCCAATACTACGAAAGCGGCCAGCCTGTCTTGATCGGCAGCATTTCAATCGAGAAATCCGAGAAAATCGATCAACTCCTGACGAAAGCTCGAATACCCCACCAGGTTTTGAACGCCAAACAGCACGAGCGCGAAGCGAAAATCATCGCGCAGGCGGGCCGGAAGGGAGCTGTCACCGTCTCGACGAACATGGCGGGCCGCGGAACTGACATCCTATTGGGCGGCAATGCCGAGGCGATGGCTCGCGAGTACTTTCTCAAAAACAAAATTGCGATCCCATACGCCCCGGCCGGATCTGTAATCGGCGCGGCCCCGGCGAGCGAAACTCCGGCGCAAGCTGATGCCAACGCGCCAGCGGGGGCTGCCAGCGCATCGGGCAATGGCGCAGGTGGGGCGGCGCCGAGCGCGGCGATGGTCCTATTTCAACAGGAAGGCAAGATTTTTCAGGTTCCGCTGGAGCAATGGAAGCCGCTCTACGACCAGTTCGCCGAGCAGTGCAGGGCCGAACACGACGAAGTCGTAGCCATGGGCGGCTTGCACATCCTCGGCACCGAACGGCATGAGGCGCGGCGCATCGACAACCAGCTCCGAGGGCGCGCGGGCCGCCAAGGTGATCCCGGTTCTTCCCGGTTTTTCCTTTCGCTTGAAGATGACCTGATGCGAATTTTTGGCGGCGAAAAGGTGAAAGCGCTGATGTACCACCTCGGGATGAAAGAGGGGATACCGATCGAGTCGAAGCTGATCAGCCGCCGAATCGAGACAGCGCAAAAGAACGTGGAGGCGCAGAACTTCGAGGCTCGCAAGCACCTGCTTGAGTATGACGACGTGATGAACAAGCAGCGGGAAACGATTTATTCGTTGCGGCGATCATTCTTGGAGGGGCGCGATCAAAAGGAGTTTGTGCTCGAACGTGCCGAGGCGATTATCGATGAGTTGATCGAGACCTATTGCCCCGCGGACCAGCATCCAGACCAATGGAACGTGACCCAGCTTTCGAACGAGATGCTGAATCAGTACGGCTTCGAGCCGAAAGCAGTGGGCGTCGACCCCGTCAGCCTAAACCATAATGAGCTGCAGGCCGTCCTGCTCGAGAAAATCCAGGTTCGATACGAGGAAAAAGAGACACTCTTTACCGCGCCGACCCTGCGCTGGCTGGAGCGGCATATTCTGCTCGATATCGTGGATGCGCAGTGGAAGGACCACCTGCTGACGATCGATCACCTGAAAGAGGGCATCGGGCTGCGGGGCTATGGACAGAAAGACCCGCTCGTTGAATTCAAGAAAGAGGCCTTCGACCTTTTCGATGACCTGATGAATCGGATCGACACCGAGGCCGTGCGGTTCCTCTTCCTGATGCAGCCCGCCAGGCCTCAGGAAGAAGCCAAGCAAATCGAGCAGAGGCAACAGCGGCAGCAGAGAAACCTGCAATTCCGGGCAGGGCCGGCTCAAGCCGAACCGCCGAAAACGGTTCGCTCCGGAGCTAAGGTCGGCAGAAACGACCCCTGTCCCTGCGGTTCGGGCAAGAAATACAAGAAATGTCACGGTGCGGCTGCGTAAGTTGCTCCAGGGCAACAACGGCCCTTTTCGGCCATCCTAGACGCCTGTTTTCACCCGTCTTTTGACGTCGATCCGTTAAGATACGCTTTTTCAATACATTACAACGTTATTTCTACGACAAAACCTAACGAATTCTTTTGCGGCAGTCGTGCTTCCATGCTAAAAATCTACCGGGGTTAGGGCTCGGGTGTGGGCTCTATGTGGTTCAAAGCAATTCGCCTGTAGGGAATGCACAAGATATCTAGGCGAACAAAAACAAAAAAACAGGAGAACTAGATGAAAAGGTGGGCACTGTTGTGTGGGGCTTTGTTGCTCTTTAGCGGAATGCTCGCAGGAACTGCTTCCGCGCAGACGTTTGAGGCGTTCGGCGGGTATTCGTATTTTAGGTTCAATCCAGGCGATGACGCAAACGGTGCAAACTTCAACGGCGGCAGCGGTTCGCTGGCGTTCAACGCAACCCCTTGGCTGGGAGTCGTCGCCGATTTCGGCGGATACCACTGGGGCGGCTCAGCCGATGAGGGAATCACAAGCGCCAATGCCGTAACCTATATGTTCGGACCTAAGGTCTCCTATCATGCAGGACCGATTGTGCCGTTCGCCCAGGTTTTGTTCGGCGGCATACACGGTACGATCAATGGGCCGGTCTGCGAGGACGACGCTCGAGTGCATAGAGAAGGAGAAGGCTGCGAAGAAGAAAACGAATCATTCAGCGAAAATGCCTTCGCGATGGCACTGGGCGGCGGAGTCGACTGGAATGCCACAGAACATCTAGGCGTTCGCCTGATTCAGGTCGAATACGTGATGACGAGGTTCAACACTGACTTCGCAGCATCCAACAGCCAGAATAACGTCCGAATCTCCGCGGGCGTTACGTTCCGCTTCTAACAACGGTTAGCTTGTGTACCCAAGGGCCGGCGGGAAACCGCCGGCCTTTTTCTTTTGCGCGGCCCTTGACGAGTTCTGCTTGTGTCGCCGCGAGGACGCCTCTTGCTCGAGGAAACTCTCTTTCTCGTTTGGCCCGGCGCTAGTTGCCAACGACGTACATGTGTCCGGCGTTTTGGGTATAGAGCAGTCCCGTGGGGCCGATGGACAGAGGCGTATAGGCCGCGCCGATAGCCTCGTTGAGAAACAGATTCGCTGCGGGCGTGGTGACCACGCCGGAACCGCCCTGAGCCAGCTCATAGACGTTTCCATCCTCACTGGTTACATAAACGCTTCCATTCACATCGACGGCAGGCATGTTGATGCACCACTCGAATCCATTGGGATTCGTCGTGGTGCAGCTTAACGACCCGTTCGATTCCCGGGTGCAGGACTGCGTATTCGTGCTCTCGAATTGCCATTGGATATTCATATTCGAGTCGAGCTGCGTGATGTAATACGGGCCC
>JASHRM010000206.1 GCA_030037315.1 Candidatus Acidiferrales bacterium | reverse complement strand
ACGGGGCATACTTCTTTCGCGGCGTTGTCGCAAACCGTAAAGACAAAATGCAACTGTGGCGCGTTGGCCCGTGTGAACTCGCTCCAATCCTTGATGCGAAGACCCTCAGTCGAAAGGTTGGCGAGCTGCAATTGCTTCAGCGCTTCGGGCCTCACGATTCCTGTGGGCCGGCTTCCGGCGCTGTACGCAACGAAATTTGGCCGGCCTTTTCGGTTCAGAATGGCTTCAGCCATGATCGAGCGTGCCGAATTTCCGGTACAGAGGAAAAGCACGTTGTATCGCACGGATGATTTCTCCGATTCTAGGAGGGCTTCACGGCGCGAATAAATGCGCTGAAGAACTTGCCGTCCACCTGCGTCGTAATCGCATCCGCGTCGATACCTTTCGCGGCTAAAAATTCTCGGGCATCCTCCACGTGATAAATCCTGGTTTGTTCGATCTCGATCTGCTGGAATCCCGCCTCTCTGAGTTTTTCGCGGTATTCGTTTTCATCGAGAGCACCCGCCACGCAGCCTACCCACAGCAGCACGCTTTTGCGAATCTCGGGAAGGATTTCCCCTCGTGTCACAACGTCTGACACCGCAAATCGCCCGCCGGGCCGCAGCACCCGAAAAGCCTCTTGCAGCACGCGCCCTTTGTCGCTCGAAAGATTGATTACGCAGTTCGAAATCACCACGTCGACGGACTGGTCGGGCAGGGGGATGTTCTCGATTTCTCCTCGCAGAAATTCCGCGTTCGTGATTCCCGATTTGCGTTTGTTCTCGTTTGCCAGCGCGAGCATTTCGTCCGTCATGTCGAGACCGTAGGCTTTGCCCGTCGTGCCCACTCGTCTCGCGGAGAGCAAAACGTCGATGCCGCCGCCCGAGCCAAGATCGAGAACTGTTTCTCCGGCGTTCAGCTTCGCGAGCGCCGTTGGATTTCCGCACCCTAGCGAGGCCTGCAGCGCTTCTTGGGGTATCTCGCCAACTTGCGCGGCGTCGTACAGATTCGAAGTGATCGCATCGGGGCAACAGGCATCGCTGACTGGGCTGCCTCCACAGCACGAACTCCCGGCGGCGCCGACTCGCAAAGCCGCCTGGCCGTACTTTTCTTTTACGATTTCTTTTATGTTCTCATCGGCCGTCATTTGCACACCTGAATGATGGAGTCTGCCTTCAGCGCTTTGTTCCTCGTGCAGCATTCCGCATAGAGAAACTGCAGAAGCTCCCGCAACGCTTCCGTGTTGGCGGTGTAGTGCAGAAAAGTGCTCTCCCGCCGCACGTTCACCAGGCCCTCCGCCTTCAGCTTGTCCAGGTGATGGGAAAGCGTGGAATTCGGAATGTCGAGTTCTTGCTGGATGTCACCCACCACGAGCCCTTCAGGATGGGCTGAAAGCAGAAGCTGCATGATGCGCAGCCGCGCCTCGGTTCCCATCGCCGAGAACATGTCTGCATACTTGACTACTTGCTCTGTCGATTTCTTGGTTGCGGTGCTCATAGTTCGATAATTGCAGAAATAAGGAATCTTGTCAAGGCGTTCGTCTGGATGCTGTCGCGCAAATTCATTTAGGTCATCCTCACAGCTTTGTCCCAGAACCTTCTCAAGTTCGGTCTTGGTTGTTGCTGGAATCTCTCGGTCGCAGGGTAGGCACGGGAGGTGATCACACTCATGACCGTCAAGCTTCGAAGGATCGCGCGGCTCGCCGCGCTCGGAACAGCCGCATTCCTCTGCATGGGCGCTGCTTTTGCGCAAACAGGCATAGCCCCTGCACAAAAAGGGGACGATCTGCCCAAGAACCCGGCACTTTTGATGCTTTAATGTGCAAAGCCGCTTCTAATCGACACGTTTCCCGGAGGTTGCGTCGACGGATTTGCAACGCTACACGAAGCGCTAATCGTCGGGCGTGGCCGGGTTATCCGGCGCACCATCGGGAGGTTTCGCTCCAAAATGGTCGGCCAGCTGTTTCCCGTCGAAGCTGGCCGTGACGCTCTCTTTGACTTCTGGCAGCATCGACGAATTCCACTCGAACCATTCGTGAACAATCCGGTGATAAATGTCGCTCTGCCGCTCTTTCAGGTTGGCGCGTTCCAGCGGATCATCGACCACGTTGAAGAGAAACGTATTGTCGAGAATTTTCAGGAATTTGTATTCCCCATCGCGGGCCGCGCGCTGCGCGTTCGCTTTGTAGCGCCAGAAAAGTTTGCGCGGCACCGGCGCCTGATTGTGAACGAGCGCCGGCAGCAGGCTCATCCCGTCCAGCGGATATGCCGGATCGGGCTGCGCACCCGCCGCTTCGAGCAGCGTTGGCATCCAATCCATGCTGATCGAGACTTGATCCGTCGTGCGGCCTTGTGGAATCTTCGCCGGCCACGAAATGACAGACGGAATTCGCAATCCGCCTTCGAGCAGTTCCGTCTTCTTTCCGGTGAAAGGCCACGTATCGGAAAAACGCTCGCCGCCGTTGTCGCTGGTGAAAATCACGATCGTATTTTCACTCAGTCCAGTTGCCTTGAGCGTTTGCGCCACGCGCCCCACTTGCCGGTCCATTTCCTCGACCATCGAGCGATAAATTTTCTGCGATCCGCCGTCAATGTCGAAAATCCCGCCTTTGGATTCTTGAATGCGGCGTGACTCAGCCTCATCACCGGGGCCTTCCCATGGCCAATGCGGCGCGTTGAAATGCAGGCTGATCAAAAACGGCTGCTTGGATTTCGCGTAGCCTTCGATCACTTCCACGGCGTGTCCGCCAAGCAGGTCCGTCATGTAGCCGGCTTGGTGGATTGGCATTTCGTCTTCCCAAAAATCTTCGTGGCTGCCGAAAGAATGCGAAAAGTAATCGACTCCGCCGCCACGGAATCCGTAAAAGTGATCGTAGCCGCTCTGTAGCGGACCGAACTTGGGCAAAACGCCCAGGTGCCACTTGCCGATCAGCGAGCAGCTGTAGCCGGCTTTCTTGAGCAGCGACGGCAGAGTGGGATGCTCGGGCGGCAAGCCGACATGTGGGTTTCCGCCGAGAGGTTCTTCCAGGCCGATTCGCAAGCGGTCCTGATAGCGCCCGGTGATCAGAGCGGTGCGCGTGGCCGAACATACGGCCGAATTCGCATACGCCTGCAAAAAGCGAACGCCCGTCGTGCCGATGTGATCGATGTTCGGAGTTTTGATGTCGGGACGGCCGTAGCAGCTCAGATCGGCATACCCGAGATCGTCCGCGAGAATGAAAACGATATTCGGCGGGCGAGAAGAGTGTTCGCTGGCGTTCAGGCCGTGGCCCAAAGTCAGCGCGGCCACGCCGGTGGCGGCTCCGCGAAGCAGGTCGCGTCGAGTAATCGATTTGCTGTCGCGGGGCTTCATTTCATCCGTCTGCTGGTCGATAAGTCGCGCAGTATATACCACAGCGAACTTTTCATTGCAGGCGGGGTTCTTGGAGTGCGGCGGCTTGCCTGTCCTGAGTAAGTCGAAACAGCTGCGCCTTTCTTAGAGCGCAACGCTAGGGCGGGTTGTCACCAGATCAGCGAATTTCGGCGTAGTCGAGATAATACTTGTGTAGATCGGCGACGGTCATTTCGCCTTTGAGAATCCGCGTGGCAGTGGCTTCTGTATCTCCGTGCGCGGTCGTCGAACTCACCCACACCGTATCGCCCGCGCGAAAATCCGTCAACTGCAGCGGTTTTCCTGGCTCGTCCTGAAGACTCGTCTTCGGATCGATCTTTACAAGCAGCGTGACTTCCGTTGGATACTTCAGCAGCAGCTGAGATTTTTGCAAGTCGACAGACGCGACAATAAAGAATTGCTCGCCTCGTTCGTTTTTCGGCGCCACCGTTGGAGCGGTGACCGGCCGTTGTGTGGGAACAAGTTGCGTCCGCGCGAGTCCGTTCGCAATCGGCGGCGGAGTTGCGGTTTGGCCAGGCACCACGGTTGGTGGCGGCGTGGCAGCCGGCGCAGCCGGGAAGTGACGATGTGCGGCGCCCCGTGGCGGAGCGCCATTCTGCGCGCTTGCGGCAATCGAGAAACTCAACGCCAGCGCCGCGAGAGTTGCGAGCCGGAAAATTCCACCTTTGATCCCAACATTATTCATATCGAAGAGCCTCAATTGGATCGAGGCGCGAAGCTTGACGCGCCGGATAGTAGCCGAACAAGATGCCTACGAGTGCCGAGAAAAATACCGCGACCAGAATCGAAGTTTTTGAAACGAAGGTGGCCCAGCCGAGCAAATGGGATATCGCCGCCGAAGCGCCCACACCCACGGCGATCCCAATCAATCCTCCCAGCGAGCTAAGCACCAAAGCTTCGCTCAGGAATTGAGATTTCACGTTGGCTTCGGTTGCGCCGACGGCCATGCGTACGCCGATTTCGCGCGTCCGCTCCGTGACGGAGACAAGCATGATATTCATGATGCCGATGCCGCCGACAAGAAGCGAAACGGCGCCGATCCCGCCGAGCAACATTGTCATCGTAGTCGCCGCGCTTTCCGACGCGCGCGCCATTTCGTTGGGGCTGCTAATGATGAAATCGTCGTCTTCACCCGGCCGCAGATGGTGCCGCTGCCGCAAAAGAGCGCTGATGCCCGCTTGAACCTGCGCGGAAGCTTGCTGCGAAGCCGCGGATATCATCGCCATTTGAATCCAGCTGATTCCGGAAATTTTCTTCTGCACCGTCGTGTAAGGAAGCACCAGAATGTCGTCCTGGTCCTGCCCGTTGCTGTTTTGTCCCTTGGACTGAAGAATTCCAACGATGCGGAACGGGATATTGTTGACGCGAATTGTCTGGCCGAGCGGATCCGCGTCACCAAAAATTTCGCTTTGCACAGTGGTGCCGATCACGGCCACGTCCGCGGCCATATCCACATCGCGTTGCGAAAAAAAACTGCCTTCGACAACAGGCCAGTTGCGAATCGTGCTGAAATCTTGCGATACGCCGTTCACTCGCGTAAACCAGTTTTGATTGCCGTGAACGACCTGCACGCTCGCGAACACCATGGGTGATTCCGCGACAGCCCCCTGAACGTGTTGAGCGATGGCTTCGGCATCGTCTGCGGTGAGTGTTTTCGTAGCGCCGTTGCCCATGCGCACGCCGCCTGAATTCACGCTGCCACTGAAGACCATAATGATGTTCGTGCCGAGCGCCTGAATTTGCTGCTGCACTTGTTCGTTGGCGCCTTGTCCGATTGCCACGGTGCAGATCACGGCGCTGACCCCGATGATGATGCCGAGCATCGTCAGAATGGTGCGCAACTTGTTGCGCGCAAGCGCGCGAAGTGCGACTCGAATTACTTCTCTTGCGTTCATGATGCGATCTCGCTTTCGCTTACCGCGGCGGGCCTCCGCCGAATGGCCCTCGATTGCCGCCGCCCGGGAATCCGTTTGCGCCCCCCTGGCGCTGTTGCGCGACCACGAGCACATCGCCTTCGTGGATATCGCCTTGCAGTACTTGCGTGTTGTTGTAATCCGTAATCCCGGCCTGAATCGCGACGGGAATCAGTTGCTTATCGGCGCTCATCTTCCACACGACCTGCCAGCCGCCCAAGTGCGTCGTCGAGTCGCGGCGGTCAATGTTGTACTGCTTGTAAAGATCCTGCAGGTCTTTCGCTGGAATGTTCGGCTTAAAGGTCAGCGCCGGATTCGGGACCATCAGCGTATCTGACGCGTGGCCGGTCGGAATCGTCACGTACGCAGTTTCGCCGGGCAGAAGTTTCTCGTTCTCGTTGTTGAAGTCGATTACCGTGTTGTAGGTGACCACGTTTTGCACTGTGGTCGGATTCAGGCGCACCGTGCTGACGCGCCCGTGAAAAAGTTCGGTGGGGAAGGCGTCAACAGCGAACGTGACGGG
>JASHRM010000205.1 GCA_030037315.1 Candidatus Acidiferrales bacterium | reverse complement strand
AGCCGGGAAGCTGGCAGAACGGGCACGACGGTGCCCTTCTCGGCTGCATAACCTCCATGCGTTGGCGCGCAGGCAGGGGCCAGCAAGATGCGCCGCTCCCAACTCCCCAAAACGGTGGAAAAGTCTGTGGAAAAATAGCCATGTTCGGCAAGCCAAAGCGTACACTTTTGGCACGCCTAACTTAGGCGCCAGATCATGGTCATCCTGTAACATACACATTATAATAAGCTTAGTTGTAGCTAATGAAGGGCAAGAGGACTGCACCCGAAAAATTTTAGGGTGCGCTTGACACTTGAAAATTTGCACAGCAATGCAGCACTTTGCGTTCTAAGAGATACTGGCCAGAAGGTTTGCAGCGATAAGCATTGAAGCGTGAGACCGGCCGCTATCGCATTTCTGTTCCCGTACCGTTGACTGCATAGGGACAGCAAGACTATAGTCGGAATCGGCGCTGAAAAGCCCGGCGGCGGGCTATGCGCACTTTCCGCCGAGAAATAGATGAACCTCCCGAACAGCCTCACCATCCTAAGAATCTTTTTCGTTCCCGTACTGGTCGTCGTCCTGCTGACTCGGCAACCGAATTGGAGTTTCTTTAATATCCCAATTCGTTTTGAAGTTTGGGGCGTGTTGATTCTGCTGGTAGCCGCGGCAACGGATGCAATGGACGGTTACATTGCACGCAAGCGACGCGAGATCACCACGCTCGGGATTCTACTCGATCCAATCGCGGACAAACTTTTGATTTCGGCGGCATTCATCCCGCTGGTGTGGATGCACCTGGTTCCCGCATGGATGGTTGTGATCATCATCGGACGCGAATTTGTTGTCGTCGGGTTGCGGGAAATTGCGTCTGTTGAAGGACTGGTGATTCCCGCGTCGCCACTTGGCAAGACGAAAATGGTTCTGCAGGTTTTGGCTGGTTGCGCCGTAATTCTGACGGCGAATCATCCTGCGCTGAAGACGCTCGGCATGACGCTCCTGTGGCTCGTGGTGGTGAGCGCGGTGCTTTCGGCAGCTCATTACTTCCAGATGTTCTGGAGCCAGATCAATTCGAGATTCCAGGAACGGCGGCGCACAGCCCTTTTGACAATGAAACCGAAAGAAAAGCCTCAGGATGTCCTCACTCGGTGACCGGGAAAAGCAGGTCCTGCTGGACCTAGCGCGCCGGGCGCTGATCGCAGCGGTGAGAGAAAATCAATCCCTTCCGGAAGTTCCCGAAGACACGAACTTTGGCGAGCATGCCGGCGCTTTCGTTACGCTGCATTGCGGCAGGCGCCTGCGTGGATGCATCGGCCAATTGAATGGACGGGAGCCGCTCGCAAGGGTTGTCGCGGAATCGGCGGCCTCTGCCGCGCTGAATGATCCGAGGTTCAGACCGGTTCGCGAGAACGAGCTTACTGGCATCCAAATCGAGCTTTCAGTCCTTTCCTCGCCCGAGGACGTGACACCCAGTGAGATCGAGACCGGCAAGCACGGACTCATCGTCAGCCGGGGATGGCAGCGCGGAGTTCTGCTGCCGCAGGTTGCCGCTGAACGCGGCTGGGACGCTCAACGCTTTCTCGAAGAGACATGCGCGAAGGCAGGGCTCGAGCCAGACGCGTGGAAGAACCCGGAAACGCGAATACAGGCGTTTACGGCAGAGGTTTTCGGCGAGGAAGATTTCCCAACCAGCGCAGCCGGTTCGGCGGCTGATCGGTCGGGCTACTCGAGTTCGACGTAATCCCCCGAGAAGACTTCACGCAGCGCAAACGTAATCAGCACGGTGGAAGAGTTCGGCCCGGTTCGCAATACCAGACCCTCACCGATATCCTCGCGAGGCGTATTGCTCCAGTTGTACTTGCTGGGTGACGCGCCGAGGCCCCAAGTTGGTCCCAAGCCCTTCTCGATTTCGAACGCGTTGCGCGGAACCGTATAAGCGGTTTCGTGCTCAGTTCCCTGATAGCGGAAGATGCGGAAATAGTCTCCGACTTTTACGCCTTGGTCGGCGCCAAGGTTCACGTAGACCACATCATTTGTGCCGGACTGCTGCTCAAATTTCTTACCCGTAATAATCATTGCCAACGGCTTGCCGTTGGGCGCCGCAAACCGATCGAATCCGGCTCCGGACTTGATCGGGGGCATCGGACGTTGCGCGAATGGAAGCGCGATATCACCGCGCTGCATGTAGTCGCAGGCGTGCTCGACCTGGCCGATGGAGACATCCGCACGAACTACGAGGAGCTTTACGCGGCCCTCATCTTCCCAAACCGTGCCCATCTTCTTCAAGATGGCGCTTTGCCATTTGGCCCAGTCGACCTCAATCGAGTCCGTGATGGGGCGCACGATGAAGAATTCGTCGCCGACCTTGGCGCCCTGGCTCGAGCCCTTGCTGAGGTAGACGTAGTCACCGTCGTCGTAGGTGATGCGATAGTTCGACTGCTCGCCGGTGATGAGCAGAGTATCGCGGGGAACGGATTCGCTGGTGACGACGCCAGCGCAATCGACTTGGCCCGCCGTCGGTACATGAGGCGCCTGCTGAGCCACAGTCATGCTGGCAGAAAAGGTTAGAATGAGACCGGCAAAGAGGATCTTCCCGCGCATAGTACTCGCTCCTTAAATTTCGGTACTCTGGCGCCGCTAGGCGGCAAACGCTGATAAATCGACCGTAACAACGCTTCGGGCGAGCGTCAAGACAATGGTCCGCAGGGCTTTACACATTATGCACGGCATGGTAGAAGCAGAAACTTCACCCCTGAAAGGCGCAGCGGCAGGCGGGCTGGATGTCTCGGAAGTAATTGGACCAAAATGTGTTAGGGAACGAGAAGATTTGCGCTGTGGTTGCAGCGCCAGACGCGAAGTCTATGTGGAGGCAGCTTGAACTGGCGCTTCGCCAGACGCGTCTGGCCGAATTACGCCTTGACTGGCTTTCAAGCGACGAGGAGATTGAAGACTTCCTAGAAAAGCTGGGTACTAGAACGCCGCGGCGAGCCGTGCTGATCGCGACCTGCCGGCGGCGAGAGGCGGGTGGGCGCTACCCCGGGAGCGTTGGCAAGCAGTTCGTGCATTTGGCCGAGGCAATCCGCGCCGGATGCAAGTGGTACGACCTGGAAATCGAAGCGTCTCGAAAATCCCCACCGGAACTGATCGATGTGCTCCTTGGAGATGGAAACCGGCTGGCGTCCGCGCACTTTTTCCATCGCATCCCGCGAAATCTCGAAATGGTTGCGACGGAATTGCGGCGAAACGGTGCCGATGCGATCAAAATCGCCGCGCAGTGCAATTCCTTTGGCGAATGCCGCAAGCTGATCGACTTTGGGCGGCGGCAGCCGAATAGCGTGGTGATCCCGATGGGAGAAATCGGGATGCCGGTGCGGATTTTATCTCTGAAGGGTAAAGGGACTTTCGCGTATGCGCCCGTCGAAAATGCGACGGCGCCGGGGCAGACCTCTCTGCAAGCCGCGGCCAGCGTTTATCGCGCGGACAAGATCGATGCGCAGACGCGCGTCTACGGAGTAATTGGGAACCCAATCGGGCATTCGCTTTCGCCGGTTATGCAAAATGCCGCACTCGCTGCGCGGAGAATCAACGCGGTGTACGCGCCATTTCTGGTGCGCGACCTGCGGGATTTTCTGCAGTCGATCGGGCCATTTGAAGTGCGTGGATTCAGCGTCACGCTACCTCACAAAGAGAGAATTCTTCGGCATCTCGATGAATGCGACCCATTGGCAGAGCGCATCGGCGCTGTGAACACGGTCACCGTTCGCGGCTCAGGAAAACTATACGGATCCAATACGGATTACGTGGGCGTGTTGAGCGCGTTGCAGAGGCGCGTCAAGCTAGCCGGTAGCAGCGTTCTGATTCTTGGTGCAGGAGGCGCGGCGAGGGCGGTGGCCTTTGCACTGAATCAGGCAGGAGCGGCTGTTTTCGTGACCGCACGACGGCACGAACGCGCGAAACTGCTGGCTCGCGATGCGGGCGGCGAAGCAATCGAACGCGGCAAGGTGCGCAGCGCGCATTTCGACGCGATCGTGAACGCGACTCCCGTGGGAATGTATCCGGCGATCCACGATTCGCCGGCCGAGTCGCAGGAATTGAATTGCCGGCTGGTCTTTGACACCATTTACCGGCCGAGCCGAACCGAATTGTTGCGATTGGCAGCGCGGCGCGGAATTGAAACCGTTTCCGGAGTAGAAATGTTTGTCGCGCAGGGAGCTTCGCAATTCGAAATCTGGACGGGGCAGAAAGCTCCCGTCGCGGTGATGCGACACGCCGTGATGTCCGCACTTAGCCGGGAAGAAGGCTTGTTCACGAACCGTGGAAGCGGTCGAAAAACGCGGGTCGCGCGATGATTCAGCCTGATTTCAAAACTTTTCAGGCTCTCGCCCAACAGGGGAATCTCGTGCCGATGTACGAGACATACACGGCGGATCTCTTAACGCCCGTGGGCGCGTACCTGCGAATCGCCCACGAGGCCCAATATTCCTTCCTACTTGAAAGCGTTGAGGGCGGCGAAAACATCGGCCGGTATACGTTCACAGGCGTAAATCCGTCTGAAGTTTTTCGTTCACGCGGACGGCAGTGCACGCTTGAAAGCGGGAAAAAACAAGTTGGCCTTGAGGAAAATCCTGTCGAAAAGCTGCGGCAGCTGACTGCGCGATATAAGCCCGTAAGGGTGTCGGGGCTTCCGCCGCTGGTTGCGGGCGCGATCGGATATTTTTCCTATGACATGGTGCGTCTGGTTGAGCGCATTCCGGATACGGGACGCGACGACGTGAACGTCGATGATTGCGTGATGATGTTTTATTTGAGTTTGGTGGCCTTTGACCATGTGCAGCATCGCGTGTGGATCCTTCGCAACGTGTTTACGGATGGGCCCGGAAGCCTGCGGGAGAAATACAACGCGGCCGTGCGCGAAATTGAGCGTACCCGCCGAATGCTGGAACATCCTCTGCCGCGCAGGCGCGGGAGCAGGAAAGCGGCCCCGCTTCGCGTGCGCTCGAACATGACAAAACCGCAGTTCATGGGCGCGGTGGAAAAGGCAAAGGAATATATTCGCGCCGGCGACGCATTTCAGATTGTGGTGAGCCAGCGATTCGATGCACGCACAAATGCCGATCCTTTCGAAATCTATCGCGCGCTGCGGGTGATTAATCCGTCGCCGTACCTGTATTTTCTGAAAATTGGAGAGTTGGCCGTGGTCGGAAGCTCTCCTGAAATGCTGGTGAAGGTGCAAGGACGCAATGCTTCTTACAGGCCGCTTGCGGGGACGCGCCCGCGCGGACGTAGCGAAAAGGAAGATCAACAGCTCGAAACGGAATTGCTCGCCGATCCCAAAGAACGCGCCGAGCATGTGATGCTCGTCGACCTTGGGCGAAATGACCTGGGCCGCGTCTGCGAGTACGGCAGTGTGAAGGCGGAGAAACTGATGTTCGTAGAACGCTATTCGCATGTGATGCACCTTGCGTCGAGCTTGCATGGGAAACTGCGCGAAGATGTGGATTGCTTCGATGCGCTGATGGCCTGCTTCCCTGCCGGGACGCTGTCGGGTGCGCCCAAAGTTCGCGCGATGGAAATCATTGACGAGCTGGAGCCCACGCGGCGCGGAATTTATGCAGGATCAATCCTCTATCTGGATTTTTCCGGCAATCTCGATTCGTGCATCGGCTTGCGCACGCTGGTAGCGAAAAACGGGCATGCGTACGTGCAAGCCGGCGCCGGGATCGTAGCGGATTCCGTCCCGGAAACCGAATACGAGGAATCGCAGAACAAGGCGCGCGCCGTGTTGCGTGCGCTTGAGATCGCCCATCGCGGAACGGACGAGCGTTAACGGCCGGGGCGGGCTACGCTCGCACGAATTGGGCTATTCTCGAAATACAATGCTGCTGCTGCTCGATAACTACGATTCGTTTACCTACAACCTGGCGCAGTACCTCGGCCAAATGGGGCAACAACTCGAGGTTCATCGCAACGACCAGATTACGCTCGATGAAATCGGGAGAAAGCGGCCCGAGAGAATCGTGATTTCGCCGGGGCCATGCACACCCGCAGAAGCAGGGATCAGCGTTGCGCTGATTGAGCGATTCGCGGGAAAAATCCCGATTCTGGGCGTTTGTCTGGGTCATCAGGCGATTGGCGCGGCGTTTGGAGGGCGTGTGATTCGCGCACCGCAGGTGATGCACGGAAAGACCAGCGAAATTCATCACGACGGCAGGACGATCTTTCGCGACTTGCCGCAGGATTTTCCGGCGACCCGGTATCACTCACTGATCGTGGAGAAGTCCACCCTGCCGGGCGAGCTCGAAATTTCCGCCGAGACCGCTGACGGCACGATCATGGGCTTGCGTCACAGGAAGCTGAAGGTTGAAGGCGTGCAGTTCCACCCCGAGTCCGTGCTCACGGACGCGGGATTTCGCCTGCTCGAGAACTTCCTCACAATCTAGAACGATTACCGCCGAACAATCCGGGTCTAACGAGCGCGGGCCGCAACTTACCGCGTTATCGGGGCCAAATAACTGCCCTGGCGCCGCAAGATCCTACGCCACATCCAGTGGGTTTTGTCGCGGGTCTATTAGTGGAGTCTGATGCCGTGAGTCCGCAGCAGGTAGAGAACACCGCTGAGCATGTCGTGAAGCATCGAGAAGCCCGTCCCAGCCTCAGCGGTGCAAAGAAACAACATTGCATAGAACGGTCCCGGATGAGACAAGAGCCAAGGCCATGCCGGTTTCATAAGTGTCTGCCTGATCCGAGGGAGTGTTAAGACATAGGTCGTCAGAACTCCTATGAGCGCGCCCACAATAATGTCGGTTGGATAGTGGACTCCGATGTAAAGGCGCGGCAGACAGTTGATCACGGTGGCATCAATTACCGCGATAACGCCGAGCCGACGTGAAACCATCCAGATGGCGGCCGCCAGCGCAAAATAGACGGCGGCATGGTCGCTGGGGAACGAACTCCACGATAAGAGCGTTCTTGGATCAAGGCCGTAAGGAAGTTGCAGGTGCAATTGCGGATTATGAATCGGGCGCTCCCGAAATGGGACAACGGCCGCAATCGCTCGGCATGCGAAACCAACCAGGACGGAAGCGATCAGCCCGAAAATGAGTATCTCGCGGTCTTTTAGACGACGATCTTCTTCTGCGGGAAGAGCCCATGCCCACCACAGAAGGGCCATCATCAGCCCTCCGGTAAGCAATGAATTCTGTTGGAGATAAACTATAAAGTGGTCAAATGCGGGCGAACGATGAACGTAGCCATTCAGGAAAACGATGAGCCATCGATCGAAGGAGTTGAGCATCGCGACACTCGACATGGAGTGCTTTTCGCGATGATTATCTCACTGCTCGATGTTGGTACAGGTGCAAGACAGAACACAGTTTCCTATCTGAAACGGCATCTGTTCGGCTCCGATAACTAGAAACATAAGACTAACTCGAATGGCAATTCAAGGAGTCACGCCAGAGCAAGAGAAGTCGCGGCGCAGATCGAAACCGCCTTTGGAATGACCAAACTGGGAGTCTTAATGCTCTGCACTTACTGAGAGCCAAGAGATGACTCAGTTTGGGCGAAAGCGACGAGGGCGTCGAGACGTTCGCGAGCCTCGCCGGAATCGATCGAGCGCGCCGCGAGCTGAACGCCTTCGCGAAAATCTTCGGCACGGCCAGCGGCCACGAGCGCGGCGGACGCATTGGCGAGCACGATATTGCGATGCGGGCCGTGCTCGCGGTAAAGCAGCGAACGGCCGAAAATCTTGTGAATGATTTCCGAGTTTTCTTTCGCGTCGCCACCACGGATGGCTTCGAGCGGAGCGCTGGGCAAGCCGAAATCCTCAGAGGTGACGATGAAATTGCGCACCTTGCCGTCGCGCAGCTCGGAGACGTGCGTAGGCGCGGACAGCGAAATTTCGTCGAGGCCGTCGTCGCCGTGAACGACGAATGCGCGCCGAACCCCCAGTTCCCCAAGGACACGCGCCATGAGTTCTGTAACTTTCGCGTCGTAAACGCCGACCACCTGAGCCGATGCGCCCGCTGGATTCGTGAGCGGGCCAAGAAGATTGAACACCGTGCGGATTTTCAGTTCACGACGTGCATGCATCGCGTGCCGAGTGGCGGAATGCACCGCGGGCGCAAATAGGAATCCGATACCCACTTTTTCAATCGCGCGCGCAATGGACGCAGGCGGCAAGTCGATTCGCACTCCAAACTGTTCAAGGACGTCCGCCGAGCCGCATTTTGAGCTGATCGAGCGGTTGCCATGTTTTGCGACGCGAACACCAGCGCCCGCCACCACAAACGCCGCTGCGGTGGAAACGTTGAATGTGCCCGATCCGTCGCCGCCGGTGCCGCAAGTATCCACGAGGGGTTCCTCGGCGTGGGCATGCCCCGGCGGGAAAATCGGCGTTGCGTGTCGGCGCATCGCGGTTGCGAAGCCGACCAGCTCATCGACCGTCTCACCTTTGGAGCGTAGTGCGATTAGGAACGCGGCGATCTGGTGGTCAGCGGCTCCGCCGGAAAGGATTTCCTCCATTGCGTTTTCCGCTTCGCGCCGCGAAAGATCATTGCGTCCACGCAGAACAAGTTGTGTGACTAGCCTCAGATGTTCGGAAGTTACCTGATCGCCCGATTCACAGGCAGCAGGATTTCCGGAGGGACGATGCGATCCGGCCAGTAAGACGGCTTTTTCCTCGTCGGTCATACCTTTCATGGAAAGAGCTGTAAAAAACGCGGCGAATTGAACCGGGGTGGAGTCTTCGATCGCAGCGGCCATTTCGTCGCGCGATAAATCTTCGCCTCTTAGAATTTTCGCAATGGCTTCATGAATCATTTCGTTTGGGCCAACTACTTTTAGATATCGGATATTGGGCGACTCATTGTTGCTGGTTCTGCCTGTTCCCGGTAAACTGAATTGCTTTTATAGATGCCAAATTTTAGCATTTCCTGCGGCTGCCCTTTGATCGCCGCCTTGCCTGAATGAAGATTCACGAGTATCAAGCCAAAGCCATCCTTGCGAAGTTCGGGGTTCCTATACCTCGCGGCGAAGTTGCTCTGCATCAAGACGATGTTCGCGACGCAATCGACCGCCTGAACACGCCTGTGTTCGTCGTAAAGGCGCAAATCCACGCGGGCGGGCGCGGAAAAGCGGGCGGTGTAAAGGTTGTGAAATCCGCCGCGGATGCCGAAACGGCCGGAGAGAGCATGCTGGGCGTGAATCTCGTTACGGCGCAAACCGGACCTGAAGGCCGCATTGTCCGGCGCGTGCTGATCGAAGAAGGGCTCGACATCAAAAAGGAGCTTTATTTCAGCTTGCTGGTGGATCGCGCGGTGAGCGCGCCGGTACTGATGGCTAGCGCATCGGGCGGAATGGAAATCGAGGAAATTGCGAAGGATCATCCGGAAGCGATTCTGCGAGAGACAATTCGCCCCGAAACAGGTTTCCAGCCGTATCACGCGCGAAAGATCGCCTATGGCATGGGACTTTCCGCTGAAGTGGTTCGTGCTGCCGTTCCGTTTCTGCAATCGCTCTATCGGGCCTTCGTCGAAACGGATTGCTCGCTGCTCGAAATCAATCCCTGCGTGATTACGGGCGACGGCCGAATGATCGCGCTCGATGCGAAAATGAATTTCGACGATAACGCGCTGTATCGCCATCCGGAATTGAGGGACCTGCGCGATGTGGACGAGGAAACACCGCTCGAGGTGGAAGCCTCGAAATTCAAACTCAAC
>JASHRM010000204.1 GCA_030037315.1 Candidatus Acidiferrales bacterium | reverse complement strand
GATGTGATTCTCCGCGCGGACTTGCTCCATCAGTTTCCAAGTCTGTTTGAATTCGGGCATGGTTTCGCGGCGGCGCGTGCTGCTTTTCAGCGAATAGTCGAGATGCGCCAGGAGTACTTGGTAGGCGAGCCGCGGATCGGATCCCGGCGTGGCGATGCTGTCAGCGCTGATACCAACTTTGGACGGTTTGCCGTTGTCATCGACCTTCAGCCACAACGCACCATTCTCGTCGATGGAAGGCGTTCCCTTTTCGCTGAGCTCTTTGAAAACGTGGTCCAGCGATTTTCGATCGGCGATCACCCCATCGCGAACGGCCTGATCAACAATTGAATCGAACGCCTCGCGGTACGTGGCCCATTCTTCCGAGCTTCCTACGATGGAATCGCGCTGCTGCGCATCTTCCTGCCGCAACTGCGGGGAAGCGCTCAAGCCGTCATCTTCAGCCGCATGAATCTGGTCCGAAAGTTCGGACTCGCGAACGGTCGCATGCTGTTCGAATTCCTTCTCGATATTGAAATAGCCGGTCAAGTAATACGAAGCAGCCGCTGCCGGTAGCGCGGGCCATGCCAGATACCCGACCGGCACAGCCAATCGTTTCGCCCGAAAAATCTGCTCGGTGCCGTTTCGGCATTCGCTGCTGCGCTTAATCGTGCCCGGAAGCTGCGCGAAGTGAAGAACATAGTATTGGTCGTCCGGATCGCGGTGAGCGTAGCGCGAAAAGGATCGCGAAATAGCCTTGGGACTTGTCATCCCGAAATCGTTTAGTATGTCGCGATGCGCAGCGTGCGGAAAATACGTGTCGATCACGTACTTGGTGAAATCCGCGCAGTTTCTGGCCATGCCGTTGAAGTGATTCACGTTCGCGCGGTCGTTGAATTTCGCGATCAGGTCCTTGTCTTGTTCAACGGTAGTCGCGATCACCAGGATGTAAAACGTGCGCTCAGACACTGAGCTGACCATCTCGCGCCATTCCGCTTTGTTGCTCGTCTGGCAGGAGTGGCTCGCGCAGTAGTCGCGCAATATGGTTTCTCGGTAATTTTGCTCCAGCAGATTCTTGATCTTGCCCGACGAAAAAAGCGGCCGGTCCTGCGGATTCGCCACGCCATAGGCGAAAATGCTGAGCGGCGCGATGTTCCATTCGAAAGGCTCGTCTTCGCCCAGCGTGGTGTAGTTGCTCATCACGGACCCTTCTTCACCCGGCTTGCAGAAGCGCAACCCGACGGGAGAAGCGGGGCAAATCCGTGAAAAATAGACGGCGCTATGGCCCGATCCAGTGAGCCGCGCGACGCTCGTATCTAGCGAATCGTTCAGGACGATCCCGACGTCCGCCCGGACGCGGGATGCCGAAAAGAGGGCAATTAGGGTACATACCGTGACGGCGATGCGGCGTAGCATGTGGATGTCTTCCGGCGTCTGGGCCTAGATCAAGTGGACCGCATCGAAACGTTGCGGTCAATGAACCGGCCATCCAGTTGTTGCGCAGGCGCAAACCGAAAGGGACTGCGCGACGCTTTCTAGAACCCCTTTAAGAACCTTTAGTTGGATGCCCGCTTCGGCCGTTTTGTAACGCCCACCGGCGCTAAATGCATGAATCCTTGTATTTTCCGTGATGGCACAGCTAGAATCCGACGCGCCCCACGTAATGGTTTCCAGGGAACTTTTTAACCCCAACTTGCGTTACATGAAGTGACGCCGAGGCGCAACGGGAGTTGCGAGGCGAGGATTGGAGCCCGACGCTCAACTGGTCCAGCTTTGTCTCCGGGGCGATGGGCGTTCCTGGGAGGAACTGGTGCAACGGCATACACGCCGCGTGTACAACCTCTGTTATCGCTTTACAGGGAATGCATCCTCGGCTGAGGATTTAAGCCAGGAGGTTTTTCTGCGCGTGTATAAAACGCTGGCAAGCTATCAAGCCGGACAGGGCGCCTTCGGGACTTGGCTGACGAGCGTGACGCGCAATCTCCTGGTCGACCATTACCGCCGAACCCGGCGCGACCGGCTTACCGATTCGATCGACGAAGCGTTGCCGGAATATCAGGAGCTGCCATCGCCTGGCCGCACGCCAGACGGCCTGGCTCAAGCAGCCGAGTTGAGCGAGCAGCTGCAGCGCGCCATGGGAAGGCTGTCGCCTGAGTTGCGCGAAGCGGTGATCCTGCGCGACCTGCAAGGAATGGAGTATGGCGAAATTCGAGCCGTTCTCCAGATCCCCGAAGGCACTGTGAAATCGAGAATCAATCGAGGACGCATCGAGCTGGCCCGCATCCTTGAAGAAATGGGAGTGCGCCCGGCTTAGCCCGGCGATTCCATGGACTGGAACTGCACACTTACGGAAGAACGACTGAGCGATTTCCTCGATGGAAGTCTGACTCGCGAGGAAAGCGAAGCGTTTGCCACACACGCAGCTCAGTGCGCGAAATGCTCTCAGACCCTGGCCCAAGTGACGGCTCTGGTTACTCGCATGCACCGAGCAGAGCCTGTCGAGCCTCCGCCCTATTTGGCCCGGAAAATTATCGTTGCGACTCTGGGCCAACAGGCGAGCAAAGTTCGATCCGGTGAGCGATTCGGCTGGCTGCGTGCGGTCTGGCAACCGCGTTTCGCCATGGGCCTCGCGACGGTGGCGGCTACCGCGATGATTTTGGTGCATAGCGCCTCGGTCGAGCCGAACAAGTTCCCGCTGAATCCCGTCAACATTTTCCGGAGCGCGAATCGGCAGGCACATCTTACGTATGCGCGCAGCGCCAGATTTTTCAGCACACTGCGCGTTGTATATGAAATCGAATCGCGGCTCTCGCCCGAGCCGGAGCGGATCTCCGAGCCGGTAACGCCACCGGCAAGCTCGCCCGACGGTACACAGCAAACGCGGCCGCCTGCGTCCGAAGATCAACAGCAAAACCCAGCACCGCATATCGGGCGCCGCCAAGACTCTAGCAATTCCTCCGAGTTCGCGCTCCTATTCGACACTTTCTCGCAGCCCGGTGTACTCAGGAGATCACCATGAATTGCGCCGTGCATCCCGAAACAGAAGCGACCGGATATTGCCGGCAGTGCGGCAAACCGCTATGCGCACAGTGCTCCCATGAGATTCGTGGCGCGCTCTATTGCGAATCGTGCCTCGTTCCGGCCGCGCCATCGTCGCTTCCGCCATCGGGCGTTTTGCCCACGCCAGGTGCGCAGCCCCGCAACCATCCGGGCGTCGCGCTGTGTCTCGGCTTTATTCCGGGCTTGGGAGCCGTTTACAACGGCGAATACGTGAAGGCGTTGGTGCAAATCATCATCTTCGGAGGAATCATCGCGGCGCTTACGGCCGATCTTCCCGGCGCGGGTTATTACGCGATGCTCGGCATCGGACTTGGCTGCTTCTATTTCTACATGCCGATCGACGCTTATCGTGTGGCTCGGGCACGTTCCGCTGGCGAGCCTGAGGGCAGCTGGGAAGAAACGGGCGGCTCAAGGCAACCCACCGGCCCAATCATTTTGATTGGCTTGGGAGTCTTGTTTCTCCTCGCGAATTTCGGCCTGTTGCGAAGCGAGTGGTTTGGAAGGGTCTGGCCATTGGCGCTGATCGCTTTGGGCGTTTGGATTCTTTTCAGCCGCTTCAGGACTACATAGGACTGCGAGATGGCAAACGGCAATCTCAACTGCAAATGTGAATACTGCCGCGTGCGGGGGCTGATGGCTCCGGTGGTGATTATCACGATCGGCGCGCTGTTTTTTATCGGCGAATTCACAAGGCACGGGTTCGGCAAGCTCTGGCCCGTTCTGATCGTTGTGATCGGAGTGGTCATGCTCTTACAGTCGCGCGCCTCGCGCGAAGGGCATATCGGAGGCAACAGGCCGTGAGTCCCACAAGGCCCACGCGAAGCTCTTCATTTATCGGCTTGCTGCTGATTCTTCTCGGCGTGCTGTTCTTCGTCAGCCGGTATTACCCCCAAGTTTGGCTTGGCCATTTGATCCGCGTCTATTGGCCGCTCATTATCATCGTGTGGGGAATCTCCAAATTGGTCGACCACTTCGCGGCGCAAACCACCGGGCAGCCCCGAGCTCCGTTTTTAACCGGCAGCGAAGTCGCGCTGATGATCTTGCTGTTTTGCGTCCTGATCGGATTCGTTTCGCGCGACTGGTTCCGCGATCATCACCCCGGCGTTGATTTCGATTTTCCTTTCCACGATTCGTATTCTCAGCAGCGCCAGCTGACATCAGAGACGATCCCGGCAGGCTCCCACATCGTGATTGAAACCGATCGCGGCGATCTGGACATCGACGCCACTGACGCAAACCAGATCAGCGGCAGCGCAAAAGAATCCGCGGCAGCCTCCAGCCAATCCGAAGCGAATGACGAGATGCGTGACGTGAACCTCAACATCGAGCAGAGCGGAAATACCTACCGGATTCGTCCGGTCAACCAAGGCTTTCGAGGACACGTCGGCGTCGATCTCACGGTCCAAGTACCCAAGAGTGCGAGTCTCGACGTAACTACGGGCCATGGTGACGTCAAGCTCACCGGAATCAGCGGCAACATAAACGCACGCACAGGCAGCGGCGACGTCGAAATCCGTGACGCGGGCGGCGATGTCAACGTCGACATTCAGAAAGGCGATGCCGATATCAACGGCGTCGCCGGAAACCTAAGACTCAGCGGGCACGGCGATGACGTAGATATCGAAAACGTGAAGGGTGACGCCAGCATCGACGGGGCTTTCACCGGAACCCTTCGCGCCCGCAACCTGGCGAAAAACGTTCGCTGCATTTCGCCATGGACCGACGTGACCCTCTCTCATCTCGCGGGAAACATCGATGCTGACTCCGGCGACATTGCCATTTCCGATGCCTCAGGGCCGATGAGCCTGTTCACCCACAACAAAGACATCAACGTCGAAAACGTCACCGGCAAGATTCAAATCGTGAATACGCACGGGGACGTGAAAGTCTCTTATGGCCAGCCGATTCGCGACGATCTTTCCATCAGAAATGATTCGGGAGACGTCGATGTCATTTTGCCGGCGTCGTCCAGCTTCGGCATTTCCGCTTTCTCGCGATCAGGGGAAGCCCAAAACGATTTTCAGGGACCCGGACTGACGATTTCCAGTGAAGGCGGCCACGGCTCGCTCAACGGCCGCTACGGCAACGGCGGACCAAACATTTCCGTCGCAACAAGCTACGGCACCGTCCACATCCAAAAGCACGGCTAACCTGGCCGGATACCCCTCACTTCCTACTTGGCAT
>JASHRM010000203.1 GCA_030037315.1 Candidatus Acidiferrales bacterium | reverse complement strand
GGGGAAGGGAACGGGTAAAGCTGTTTCCGGACTGCCAGAATCTGGCCGTGTCCTCCAATGACTGACGACAAATCTGATTCCCAAACCTTCAACGACGTTTCGTATCTCCAATAGAGATCTTCCTGGCTTCCGAGTTGCGCTTCGGTTGCGCGCACGATCTGATACATGCCGCTTACGGCGCCGACTTTGGGATCCGCGAAATTTGCCGCCAATTGCCGAATCGAATCTGCCTTCAATAGTGCTGCAGTGTCAGAGAAAACGATGATTTCGCCTTTCGCTTCTTTCACAGCGTCATTGAGCACCGAAGTCTTTCCTCGATTTTCAGTGAACGCCAAAAGCCGGATCCGATTCCCGTCACATAATGGTCGCGCCAGCGCGACTGTATCGTCAGAGGAACCATCGGATGCGACCAGAATCTCCAGTTTATCGGCGGGATAGTCAAGAGACGTCGCATTTCGAATCTTCGCTTCGATCACTCGGCTTTCGTTATATGCCGGAACGACCAAAGTCACCGTCGGCTCGATGGCTGCCTTGCGAACGGGACGATAAACGATCATTCGAAGCATGAATAATGTGACTGGATATCCGATGTATGCGTACAAAACCACAGAAGCGGATACCCAGAACACGATCTTCATTGCCACGAGCATAGGTACAAGTATGTATATCCTCGATGAATCCTTCACAAGGAATACTCGGTTCCGGTAGACATCGTAGTACTCCCACCCCAAAAAAAGCTTAACAGCGGCTTGTGCGCTTTCGTTTTCGGGCGATAATAAGCCGAGAAGCGCAAGGCTTTTCTGTTGCGGCCGAACAAAGAATTTCTTCAGGATGCGAGACGGATTGAAGTGAGCAGGATTTGGGATTCCTTAAAGCAGATTGAACTTACCGACGTCGTGTGGGCGAGCCGTGCACAGCCGAGGGCGCGCCCGTTTTCGGACCGTCGCTGCTGTGAACGCGCACCCGATCGCTTGTCGATTTTCGTTTACGGCCACACCATCGTCGGCGAACCATTCTACGAGGCCTCTGAAGCGCTCGGTACGAATTCTCAAGGCGCATTGATCAAGTTGCAGCACCTGGTGACAACAGGACAGAATTTGCTGCTTACTAACACTTCAACAGAAGAAGAAGAGCAATGCCGGGTGGTGGGCGTTCGGTCGGTTTCCGAGGAAAAGATTGCGGTGGCCGTGGCATTTCATGCTGCTCGTCCCCACTTTTGGAACCAACGGCGCGAATAGCCTGCCACTATTGATTAATCTAAAGCCCTGGCGCTTGATACGATTCCGATTCGCCCTTTTCCTCAAAATTCCTTGTGCAACCGCAAATCGATTCCGTAGCCGCCGTTTTGATCGCGCAGGACCGTCAGCGATAACCGTTTGTTGAGCTGATATTGCAACTCCACGGTTTCACTCTGCGTCTGGGTGACGTCCGTGCTGAAAGTCAGCAATAAGCTGCCCGTGACTCGCTCCTGAATCGCGATTTGCGCGCCGGGATTGCCCTGACTGTTTGCAGCCAGTGGATCGATGGTCAATTGCGAAATGCCGGTGACGTTTTCAATTTTGCCCGCCACTTGGCTGCTGACGCCCTGCGCCAGAACGGATTCAGCGCTGGAGGTCATGGAGGAGCTCAGGGCCGAGGCGGCTTCCTCTGCCGTATTGCCGAACGCCAGGAGGTGAATGATGTCCGCTGGCGGCAAAGCAGGACCGGATGTGTAGTTCGTTCTCAGTCGCTGGACAGGTCCGGTAAGAGCAAGCGTTAAATTGTATTGCTCGATGGTCGTTGTGATGTGCAAATTCAGCACCGGCTCCGTTCGAGTGGGGTTCGCAAATTCGATCGTGCCGCTCTGAACCTCGAATCGCTTGCTCAGAAACAACACTTCTCCGCTCGTCAAAGAGATGCGTCCCAGGATCACAGGATCGGCGAATGTGCCAACGACACTCAAGTTAGCCGCTCCGCCCATGCTCAACTTGCTGCTGGCAAGATTCAAGTCCTGCGCGGAGAGCACACCCACGTTCAGCCGCATGCCGCGCTCAAATGCGGAGTGTGGCTCTCCGTTGGAATCTTCCGAGAAATATCCCGCGAAATTCGAGAGATCGAACGCCTGCGTGAATGAGAGCCGGTCCACGAGGACGCGTCCGGTGAGAACAGAGCTTGACGTGTTCCCCTGCAAATTTAGCTGGCCGCTGAGCACCGAGCGAAGACCCTCGGGATAGCGGATCCAAACGGACCGCGCGTTGACCGCCAAATTGAAGCTGGGCTCGTGCCCATACGTCATTGATCCGGTTGCTGAGACAGTCCCGCCGCCGGCCATACCCGAAAAGCTCTCAATATCCGCGCGAGTCTTTCAGGGAAATGGGGCCGAAGACGGGCGCCACGTTCGTGGGCTTAGACGTTCGTCTCTACCGTTCGGTCTCTTTGGAGGCTTGGTCAGCCGTCAAAGTAAGCTTCGTCTTTAGAGCGTTGCCGTCATCAACTGATTTGGCCACGTAGATGGTGAATTCACCTGGATCGACTCGCCACTGATGTGCGTTCACATCGTAATAAGCGAAGCTGCGTGCGTTTAAGTGAACGTTCGCTCTCTGAGTGGCCCCAGCCTTCAGATTGACGCGCGCGAATCCTTTCAGCTCTTTGAGGGGACGCGGCACCTTGGGATCGGTTTCTCCCACGTAGACCTCCGCTACGTCCGCGCCATCTCGATGTCCGATGTTGGTCACATCGAATGAGACGTCATAGTCGAGGCCTGAGCTGGAAGTATTCGTTGCTGGGGACGCCGGTCGCACGGATAGGTTCGAATGGCGGAAACTCGTGTAGGAAAGGCCGTAGCCAAAAGGAAAGAGCGGCTTCGTGCCGTTATGTTCGTAGCCGCGATAGCCGACAAACACGCCTTCCTTGTAGTCGATTTCTTCCGTGCCCGGCTTGGGATAATAGCTGTCGTGAACGGGATTATCTTCCCAGCGGCGCTCAACGCTGATGGGCAGCCGTCCCGAAGCATCGGCGTCGCCGAAAAGCACTTGCGCAAGCGCAGTGCCACCCTCCTGTCCCGAATACCACGCCTCGACGATCGCGGGTACGCGGTCAACCCATTCGTGCATGTCCACTCCGCCGCCCGACGTGATGACCACGACCGTATTTTTGTTGAGCGACGCGATTTTTTCGATCAGCTCGTCCTGCCCGGGGGGCAGCCGGAACGTGCGGTCAGCTCCTTCGCTTTCGGATTCCGCGTTAAAGCCGACCGCGAGCACCACAGCGTCCACCGACGAGGCAATCTTTTCGGCCGACGGCCTTACATAGGTTCCGTGGCGAACGATTCCGAACCGGAATCTCGCGCCAAGAAATCCCGGCCGGCCGTGATGTTCCACCACGATCTTGTGTGTGCCGTTGCTCAAATTCATCGTTTCAAGTCCCGCGACCGCCCTCGCTTCCGTCCAGCTATCCAGAATCAATTTTCCATCCACATACACCCGATAAAAACCGCCCGCTTCTCCTGTGCTCTGCACGAAAAAGTCATACGTGCCAGCATCCGCCGTGTAGAAACCTGTCCATCGTGCCGATCCAGCGCCGCTGGGATATGACTGCGGGCTGAATCCCAGTTCCGCCGTCGGTGACGCCCCATAGTTGATGGAATTCTCCACGCGATGTTCGGATGGGCTTCCTTCGAGATTCTCGTTCGTAAAATAATCCGCCATCACACCGGCTGTGCCGCCGGACTCTGCTGTCGAAAAATGCGTCTGCTGGGCTAGGTCGCTCACATCCGGAATTCCGACGTCGTAAAGC
>JASHRM010000202.1 GCA_030037315.1 Candidatus Acidiferrales bacterium | reverse complement strand
CGATATGGACCAGGTCACGCGGATCGCCGTCGACCGCGTGGAGCAGATGGGAATTCTCTTCATCGACGAGATCGACAAGATTGCGGGACGCGAAGCGGGTCATGGGCCGGACGTTTCGCGCGAGGGTGTGCAGCGGGATATTCTGCCGATCGTTGAAGGCACGACCGTCAACACGCGCTACGGAATGGTCCGGACCGACCATATCCTCTTTATCGCAGCCGGAGCGTTCCATACGGCCAAGCCATCCGACTTGATTCCCGAGCTGCAAGGCCGGTTTCCGATTCGCGTGGAGCTGAGTTCCCTTTCCGAGGCTGACTTCATCCGGATTTTGACCGAGCCGAAAAACGCACTGATCAAGCAGTATGTGGCGCTGCTCGATACCGAAGGGTTGAAGCTGAGTTTCAGCGAGGACGCGATCGCGGCAGTAGCGCGGTTTGCTGCGCGCGTAAATGAACAAACCGAGAATATCGGCGCGCGGAGATTACACACGATTCTGGAAAAAGTTTTGGAAGAGATTTCGTTCGAGGCGCCGGAAATGAAGAAGAAAACGGTGAAACTCGACGCCGCGTACGTCCAGAAACAGCTCGCCGAAATTGTGAAGGACCAGGACCTAAGCCGCTACATCCTGTAAGATACGAAACTCGAAAATGGAAAATCGAAATTCGAAGGAAGCTCCCGGCATTCCTTTGAGCCGAAAGCGGCGCTATGTGCGGTGCGCCTTGGCATTTTCCATTTTCTGTGGCTGCTTCCTTGTGGCCTGCGCCTCTCCTAGCGACCCGGTCGAGCGGAAGCCTCCGGTTCCGCTTGCGGTGAAAGATCTAGCCGCGGACCAATCGCGCGGCGACGTGGTCCTAAGTTTCACGCTGCCAAAAGAGACAGTGGATCGGCGTCCTTTGGCGGAGCTGCCCACAGTGGAGATTTATCGGACGGGCGGACAGGCGGGCGTCCCGCACGGGCCTGCGGCAAAAAATGGAACTAACTCGACGCTGCTCGTAACGATCCCTTCGGCGATGGTCGATCAATACTCAAATCAGGGAACTTTCCGGTATGCGTACCCTTTGGCCGCGTCGGACTTCGCAGGCAAGGATGACCAGACGATTTCCTATCTTGTGCGGACGCGCGCGTCGGAAAAACGGGAATCGGCTGACTCCAATGTAGCCGCGGCGCATGTTTACGCCGTTGCGAAACCAATCGAAGATCTAAAGGCAGATGTGACACAAACAGCAGTAGTACTCAGTTGGAGCGCCCCCGAACAAAATCTTGCCGGAACGGCTTCTGCGATCACGGGATACAAAGTGTACCGAACTTCGCCTGCGTCCGGCGCGGCGGAAGGCGCGAGAGCGAACGCCGCACCGGCGCAAATCGGCGAGACGCCGGCCGGCTCGACTACCTTCAGCGATGCCAATTTTGAATTTGGAAGCAATTACGTTTATGACGTTCGCAGCGTGGTCCAGGCACCGAACGGCGCGCTCGAATCGGCTGATTCCAACGCTGTCTCTCTGACGCCGAAGGACATTTTTCCTCCGGCCGCGCCGCAGGGACTGGAAGTGGTTTTCGTGCCGGCCCAGGGCGATGTCGCGGCACATCTGGAGCTCTCGTGGGCGATCAGCCCTGAAACCGATCTGGCGGGATATAACGTCTATCGAAGCGGCGATGAGAACGTTTCAGGCACACGGCAGAACAACGAATTGTTGCCAACGCCAGCCTTTCGGGATATGAATGTCGAGCCCGGTCACCGCTATTTTTACACCGTGACGGCCGTAGATCGCTCTGGCAACGAAAGCGCGAGAAGCGAGATCGTTTCGGGCAGCGTTCAAGCTTCAAATCAAAACACGCCATGATTGAACCTCTGTTACAACATGATGGCGAACAGGTGCCGCCCCGGCGCCACGATGTTCTTTTTACTGGACTTTATACCGGGGCGCTACTGGTCGTCGTGATGCTGGCGGCTCTAGTCGCAGCGAATAGAATGCCCGGCCTGGAGCGGTATGCACTGGAGCGAAATGCGGCGTCTTACAGCCTGTTCGTCCTGTTCATGACGATTCCTGTGCTCCGATATTGGAGCCAGCCTCTTAAGATGTTCGGCGCCGCGATGATTGGCTGGATTCTGTTTGCGATTGCGTTCGATATTTCGGGAATGGTTTTTCACGATCTTTTCGATTCCGTTCGGCACGATCCCCTAATGGCTCTCGTGGAAGGCGCCGTCGTATACGGGCTTTGCTCGGTTGTTTCGTGGGTGGGAGGAATGATTTTGCACGCGCGCAAACATCCCATCGAGCCGGGCCGCAAGCCAATCAGCGAGAGTGCGCGCCATCGACGATGAAACTCTGCCGATTCCTACCTTACGATTCTGCCAACAAGAAATCCGGAACGACGCAGGCCGAGGCCTACGCTGCTTCGCACTCCGGAATCCTGGAAGGCGACCGCATTCGCGAGGTTTCGGGCGAAATCTGGGGCGAGCGAAGGCTGACCGGCCGCGAATTTCGCGTGAGCGAAGTGCGGTTCATGCCGCCAACCTGGCCGACCAAAATCATCTGCATGGCGAGGAATTATCTCGACCACGCCGCGGAGATGAATATCGAGGCGCCGAAGCAACCGGTAATTTTCTCGAAGCCGCCTTCGGCGATTATTGCACCGGAAGATCAGATCGAGATGCCGCGAATCTCGAAACGCGTGGATTACGAAGGCGAATTGGCGTTCATCATCGGCAAGCGCTGCGTTCATCCGCGTCCTGATGCCGACATGCGTCCTTATATTCTCGGATACACGTGCTTGAACGATGTGACTGCGCGGGACCTGCAGCGGCTGGACGGCCAATACGTGCGCGGCAAAGGGTTCGATACGTTTTGCCCATTTGGGCCGGCGGTTGAGACCGAGCCACCGTCGCCGGACACGACGATCGAAACCTTTGTGAATGGCGCGAAGAAGCAGAGTGGCCGTGTATCGGAAATGGTCTTCGGCATCGAAGTAATTTTTCGCTGGGTCGCCGAGGCGATGACGCTCGAACCCGGAGACGTGATCGCCACGGGCACCCCGGCGGGCGTGGGTCCGCTGGCCGCAGGCGACGTGGTTGAAGTGAGAATTAGCGGGATCGGCACTCTGCGCAATCCGGTGGTAGGACCTCCTCCGCAATAGCCCCAAACCCCCGTTAATCGACAGCACAATCCACTGCGCAGACGGCTTGTTGACATGCGCAGTTGCGCTAAGATACCGCGTTGATGAAAGAGCTGCTACTCGACTGGCGAAATCTGGCTCCCGTTGGCGGATTATTTCTGCTCGCGGTGGTGACGCTGATTTTCTGGCTGCGCCGCAAACCCGCGGACGCAAGCGAAATCGAGCGCCAGCGGCGCGCGTATCTAAATCGAATCGGGAGAATCGTCGAGGGACAGGTGCTCGAGATCGCGGACGACGCACGTCCGTTCCCTTCCGAGCGGACAGAACCGAAGGCGAGCACGAAGGCCGCCGGCCTGTTTGCAAGAGGCAAGGCGGCCAACGGGAACGGTTCGCATAAGTTGCTTTACTACACCTATGCGATTTCCGGCGTGACCTACGAGACGGCACAAGACGTGACGGGCCTTGAGGAGCGTCTTCATTTGACTCGAGTTGCTGCGGGGCAAGTCGCGAGCGTGAAATACGACCCCTCGAACCCGTGCAACTCGATCCTGCTGGCCGACGACTGGTCCGGTCTGCACTAAAAGCAGCGACCCCCGGGCTAGGAAACAGTCCTGGAACCAAGAATAAAATTGTATACACTCTGGATTTTCAGAAATGTTTCAAGTAAGATGCCCGCGGTTTAATCGCACTCCGATACAGGAAAGGAATCAAAAGACCGCAATGGCCAAGAACCGCGACAATGCAGCCTCGATGCTCGACGCGATCGATGCGCTGATTGAAAAGTATCATTTGCTGAAACATCCGTTCTACAAGGCGTGGATAGAAGGAACACTTTCAAAAGAATCCCTCCAGGTATACGCCGAGCAATATTATCAACACGTTCGCGCATTCCCGGAGAATTTGAAGCAATTGGCGGATCGTGCGGACAATTCGCTCTCCGAAATTGTGGAAGACAATTTGGCGGAAGAACTCGATCCGAAGGCTCCGCACCCGACGCTTTGGCGCCAGTTCGCGCATTCACTGGGCGTAAACGACGCGCAGATCGACAGCGCGCGGCCGCTGCCGGGCATAGCGGCCCTGCTTGACACGTACGACGAAATTGTGACCCAGGGATCGATGGCGCAGGCTGTTGCTGCGTTTTATGTATACGAAGCGCAAGTGCCGGAAATCGCCGCGCAGAAAATTTCCGGCCTTCGCTGCTTTTACGACATCAACCAGCCGGAAGCTCTGGCGTATTTCGGAGTTCACGAAGAGGCAGACGTACGCCATCGGGCCGCGTGGCGCGAATGGCTTGCGGAGCAGAAACAGGATAATTCGTTTGACGTACTTTGTGCGGCAGAGCGCAGCTTGAAGGCGCTTTGGGGCGCTCTGGACGCGGTGTATCCGCAGGGATGCGTTTCAAAGAATTAATCTGAACGAGTTACGGGGTGGGGTAATAGGAGCGGGGCGCGCTGTTGCGATGCGCTTCGCTCCTTGCCTTTTCTGCCGGAAATTTCGACTCCCTCTCGACGGATGCCTAGGTTCGCGCTTTGCGCAGGATTTTCACTCCGTCGCTGCCAGCGACGTAAACCTCGCTCGCAAAACCAAGAAAAAGGCCGTGCTCTACGGCTCCCACAACATGATCGAGATGGTGCGCGATCTCTTTCGGCTTTTCCATGGGTCCGAAGGCGCAATCCATGATGTAGTGCCCGCCGTCGGTAATAAACGGCGCGTTGTTTTTTGCGAGCCGCAACGACGGATTTCCGCCGATATCTTTCAGGCGCTTTTGCGTCGTTTCCCACCCGAAAGGGACCACTTCCACGGGCACCGAGAAGCGAGAGCCGAGCCGCTCCACGATCTTCGATTCGTCCACAATGATGACCATTTTGCGCCCGGAGGCGGCGACGATTTTTTCGCGCAGCAGCGCGCCACCGTGGCCCTTCAGCAGGTCGAGCGTGCCGGGAACGACCTCATCGGCGCCGTCGACAACAAGATCGATTTGAGAGTGGTCGCCAAACGTGGCGAGCGGAATCTTTAATTCGCGCGCCAGCGCCGCAGTTTGATCAGAGCTAGCGATGCCGACGATGCGGAGCGATTCGCGAGACAGGCGCCCGGCAAGTGCGTGCAGGAAACGTTGCGCCGTGGTGCCGCTACCGAGGCCAACAACCATGCCATTTTCAACGATTCTGGCGGCTGCCTCGGCCGCGTCCTGTTTGTATTGATCCTGCTGCGATGGCATCGGCCTATTGAGAAGCGGGGAGCTTGCCGGATGATTCCAGAATCTGCTGTGCGAGATAATTCGTTACGTGCGCTTCATCGCGCGCTTCCATCAGGTACGCGGAGCGGAGCAATTGTTCCTTTCGCGTGCGCAAGCCGTCGCGAATCGCCTGTTGCACCTGCACGTCGTTCAGTTCGCGCTGGCCCGGCGCTTCCTTGGCAAGCAGTTTCAGGATGATATAGCTGCCGCTTTTAAGGTGAATCGGCTGCGTGATTCCCCCGACCTTCAACGAAAGGACCGCAGTTTTCAACATGGGATCGGACTTATTGAACGACGATTCCGGCTGAAACCCAAGATCGCCGCCCGTGGAAGCGCTGGGATCTTCGGAATAATCCATGGCCAGTTCGGAAAAATCCGCGCCCGCATCCAGGCGTTGAATCAACATGGTGGCTTTGCGGGCCGCTTCGGCGTCGTTGGTAGCCTTGTCGCTTTTGCGATTGTGGATGGTCGGATCCGGGTGCGGCGTGATTACGATCTGCGCGATGTGGTACTGCGGCTCGGGCACGTTGAACTGGCCGCGATTCTTGTTATAGAAATCGGCGATGTCCTCATCGGTGATCGAGATTTTGGCGACGACTTCGCGGTTCAGCAATTTTTGAATCGAGAGCTGGCGGCGAATTTCGTTGCGAAGATCATCGACGGTCAGGCCCGTGTCCTGAAGTTTCTTCTGAAATTCCTCTTCGGTGTAGGGGCTCTTCGATTCGGTGAATTTTTCGTCGACCTCCGCGTCGCTCGCGATCAGGTTCAACTTGCTGGCGCGCTCAAGCAAGATTTCGCTGTTGATCAATTCGTCGAGGATGCTGAGCTGAAGGGAAAGAGCCTCTTCCTGGGAGGGCGCGGGCGAATCCGGAGTCACGCGGGTGCGAAAAATCCTTTGGACGTCTTCGCGATGAATTTCTTTGCCGTTTACAACGGCCCAAACGTCAGGCCCGGGAGCGTTTTCCTTATTGCACGATCCCGCCACGAGACAAATCGCGAGGGCGGCGATTACAAAAGGAATTCCCCGCTTCAATCGAGCTCCTTCCAGAGGATGCGCCGGATCAGGCGGCTTTTTTTACGCGCCCGGACTTAATGCACGCCGTGCAAACGCGGACTTGCTTGCGCACTCCGTCGACGACGGCGCGAACGCGGCGAAGATTCGGGTTCCAGCGGCGCCGCGTAACATTGTGCGCGTGACTGATCGTATTGCCATAGCGCGGCTTCTTGCCGCAAATTTCACATGCCAGTGCCATATTCAGATTGCTCCAGACCGGAAGGATTGCAGATTTGCGAAGTTTCATTCTACCTGAGAATCATACTTGCGGGAAGCGATTTGGCCCCGGCTGGACCGCCTTTGGCTGGCATTTCGATCCTCAGCGCTTTTGCGCGACGAGCCCGGCGATGGTATCCATTAAATCGAATTTCGTAAGCACTTCCGGCCGGCCGGCTTCCATCTCGACAAAGACAGCCGGACTTTCATGGCTCAGCAGATGGGTTACGCGCTCCACAGGAGCGTTGGACGCGACTTGCGGCAAGGGTTCTCCCATCACTTCGCGAACGATCAGTTTCCGAAGGTCCTTCCCTTGCAGCGCCAGATTCAGAATCTTGTCTTCGAAGATCGTGCCAATCGAGCGGTCGTCTTCAAAAACAGGAAGCTGGGAAATATCCTGCTGCTGCATCGTTTGCAGCGCCTGAAAAACGGTGCGATTCGGGCCCACAACAATCAGATCGCGCGTTTTGCCGTTCTGGCGCTTGACGCGGATTACGTCGGCCGCGGTTAACGTGACCTCCGCGTCAGCGTATCCAAGTTCGCGCATCCACGCGTCATTGTAAATCTTGCTCAAGTAGCGCGTGCCGGAATCCGGCAAGAGGCCGACAATCGTGTCTCCTTTTTTGCAGGTCTTTGCGACACGCAAAGCTGCGGAGACGCATCCTCCGCCTGAACCGCCGGTAAAAATTCCCTCGCGCTTAGCAAGGCGGCGCGCCCACAGAAAACACTCTTCGTCGTTGACCTGGACGATGTCGTCCAGAATGGAAAAATCCAAATTCGGCGGCAGAATGTCTTCGCCGATTCCTTCCACCACATACGTGCGGGCCTTGCTTATGTTCCCCGTTTTCCAATACTCGTAGAAAAGCGATCCGTAAGGATCAACTCCGATCACTTTTATTTGCGGATTTTGCTCCTTCAAATATCGGCCCGCACCGCTCGCCGTGCCTCCGGTCCCCAGGCCACAAACAAAATGTGTGATTTTGCCTCCGGTCTCTTCCCAGATCTCGGGGCCGGTGGTTCGATAGTGCGCGTCCGGATTTCCCGGATTCTCATATTGATTTGCGTAATACGCATTGGGAATTTCGCGCGCTAGCTTTTTCGCAACGGAATAGTAGCTGCGCTGATCTTCAGGCTCGACCGCTGTTGGGCAGACGATTACTTCTGCACCGCAGGCTTTCATCATCTCGATTTTTTCGCGCGATTGCTTGTCCGGAATCGTGAAAACTACTTTGTAGCCGCGAACGGCGGCGATGATCGCAAGTCCCATGCCGGTGTTGCCGGAAGTCGCTTCCACGATTGTGCCACCCGGCCTGAGCAGTCCTTTTCGCTCGGCCTCGTCGATCATGACGACGGCGATCCGGTCTTTCATCGACCCGCCGGGATTGAAATATTCCGCCTTCACGTAAATTTCAGCGGGCGAATCTTTGGCGACCCGATTCAGGCGGATCAGCGGCGTACGGCCAATGGCCTCAAGTATGTTGTTGCATTTCATGGGGCGAGCTCGCGATCTGGCGCAAAGTAGCTTAGAGATTTAGGCCAAACCTGTCCAGCGCAGTTTTGGCGCTGCGGAGGCAGGCGCGCAAAACCGAGCGGATCAACGTGCTATGCTTTGCGGCAATGGGCAAGCCGGCAGGGCAACCAGAACTGGTCTTCTATGACGGGCACTGCGCTCTATGCCACCGATCAGTAAAATTCATTCTGAAACATGACCGAACCGGCGAGCATTTTCACTTCGCGCCCCTTCAGGGTGCAACGTTCGCGTCGTCCGTCGCACCGGAGCGCCGTCCTGAATTGCCGGACAGCGTGATCCTGCTGACGCGCGATGGGTCCTTGCTCACACGCTCAGAGGCGTTCGTGTATATTCTGCGGCGCTTGGGCGGCGGCTGGAAGGTCCTTGCGTCGGTGTTTGCGCTGATTCCAAGAGGACTTCGCGACCACGCGTACGATTTCGTAGCCCGGATTCGATATCGCGTATTCGGGAAGCGCGACGCACTCTGTCCAATCGTGCCGCCGGATTTGCGCGCGCGATTCGAGCCGTAGCAAGCTGCAAAAAGGGGGGAGAAAATGGAGCGTCAAAATATCGCTTCGGGGACTCGCTGGGAACCTATCGTGGGATATTCACGCGCGGTGCGCGTTGGGCCTTACGTGCACGTGTCCGGTACCACGGCGACGGACTCGCAGGGAAAAATCGTGGGGCCTGGCGACCCCTACGCGCAAACGGTCCAGGCGCTGCGAAATATCGAATCGGCGCTTGCGAAAGCCGGCGCGCGAATGAGCGATGTGGTGCGCACGCGAATCTACGTAACAAATATCGGCGACTGGGAAAAAATCGGACGCGCGCACGGCGAAATCTTCAGTCAAATTCGGCCCGCAACGGCGATGATCGAAATTGCGCGGCTCATCGTTCCGGAAATGCTTGTGGAAATCGAGGCGGACGCTATCGTCGCTGATGCATGAGGCCCGCCTACAAAGTTGGCGAATCGGGGAGATTCGACACACTGGCGCAACAGTTACACGCCCGCGCCCCGGCTGACTCGGATTTAAGCGACCTTGAATCAACGATTTACGAAAGCCACAAGCTTGGAAGAGGACGTGCTCCCAACCGTGGCGTTACTGATCGCCGATTCATACATGCGGGGTTCGCCCACCCCCAAACACGCACGAGCCCCGCATGCCCCCTCAATTGCTTCTGGCGGAACGCGGGGATCGCTAAGAAGCAGCTTCCGCGCTGGCGCGAATTTCCTGCCAACGCTTCGGCCGTTTTTTCGAATCGAGTACCTTCTTTCGCAGGCGGATCGACTTCGGCGTGACTTCCACATATTCATCGTCTGCAATGAACTCGATCGCTTTTTCGAGAGTCATTTCGCGCGGCGGGATGAGGCGGATGGCTTCATCGGCGGTTGACGAGCGCATGTTCGTAAGCTTTTTTTCCTTCGTGATATTCACGCTCATGTCTTCTTCGCGCGAGTTTTCGCCGACGATCATTCCTTCGTAAACCTCTACGCCCGGTCCGATAAACATTTCGCCGCGCTCCTGAATTCCCCAGATCGCGTACGCCGTCGAAGGGCCAGGGCGGTCGGCGACCAGGGCGCCCGTGGGGCGCATGGCCATTTCGCCCGCATATTCTGTCCATCCTTCGAGCAAAGAATGGATCAACGCAGTGCCGCGAGTATCGGTAAGCAATTGCCCGCGCAGCCCGATCAGTCCACGTGACGGAATGCTGAATTCCATGCGAACGCGGCCGGAATGATGATTCACCATTTTCTTCATTTCGCCGCGCCGGCTGCCCAGCGATTCCATCACGATCCCGATGAAATTTTCCGGGCAATCGATTACGAGCAATTCGAGCGGCTCCAGCCTGCGGCCATTTTCGTTTCGAACGACAATTTCTGGCTTGCCGACCATCACCTCGTAACCTTCGCGCCGCATGGTTTCGATCAGAATCGCGAGCTGCAATTCGCCCCGGCCCAGCACCCGAAACGCATCGGTGCTGCCGGTATCTTCGACGCGCAGCGAAACGTTGGTGAGCAATTCTTTCTCTAGGCGCGCACGCAGGTCGCGCGAAGTGACAAATTCCCCCTCGCGTCCGACAAATGGAGACGTATTAATGGTGAAAACCATCGCCAGCGTCGGCTCATCGATCATAAGCGGTTCGAGCGGAGCGGGATTTTCTAGGTCGGTGATGCTCTCTCCGATTTGGATTCCCTCGACGCCGGCAATTGCGACGATATCTCCCGCAGAGACGCGCTCGGCTTCGTCACGCTGCAATCCGGTAAACGTGAAAATTTTCGTGATTTTGGTCGGTTGAATCGCGCCATTGAGCTTCGCGATTCCGACCTCTTGTCCTCGATTCAGCGTGCCGTTGAAAACGCGAGCGATGGCCATGCGGCCAAGAAAATCGCTGTAATCAAGGTTGGTCACTTGAATCTGAAGCGATTTGGCGGGATCGCCGGATGGCGGCGGAATGGAGGCGATGATTTGATCGAAGAGCGGCTCAAGCGTCGTTGAATCGTCTCCGATTTTCCGTTGAGCGACACCGGTTTTCGCGTTCGTGTAGAGAACAGGAAAATCGAGCTGATCCTCCGAGGCATCGAGATCGATGAATAGGTCGTAGATTTCATCGAGGACGGCTGCTGGGCGCGCATCTGCGCGATCGATCTTATTGAGGACCATGATAGGCGGCAGCTTCGCCGCGAGCGCTTTCTGCAGCACGTAGCGCGTCTGCGGCAACGGACCTTCGCTCGCATCGACCAGAACCAAAACGCCATCGACCATGCGGAGCGCACGCTCGACTTCCCCGCCGAAATCGCTATGGCCGGGTGTATCGACGATGTTGATTTTCGTCGCGCGATACGTGATCGCCGTATTTTTCGCAAGAATCGTGATGCCGCGTTCGCGCTCGAGCTCATTCGAATCCATTACGCGGCGCACGACTTCCTGATTTTCGCGGAAGATGCCGCTTTGGTGCAGCATGGCATCCACGAGAGTGGTTTTGCCGTGGTCCACGTGCGCGATGATGGCGATATTGCGAATCGAGGCGTTCATTCAATGATCCGTGCGCGCGAGCCCCGCAGGCCAGCTAAACAAAAAAGGGCTGCAAGCGACCTTGCAGCCCCGATGATTCCAAGATTTCGGCGGTTCCTGGGGAGCAACAAACGCGCACCCCATTTTAGCATGCGCCAGCTGCACCCATAATGTGCAGCAGCAGGGCCTGGAATGATGTGTCGCGATGCCGTCTGTATCGCGATGGTGCCGAAACGGGATTGATCGCCCGCCAAACGATTTCGGCCTGTTCTGCTGCTGGGCCCAAAAAAAAACCGCCCTCCCTCTTTCGAGGAAGGGCGGGGGCTGTCTCCGCAGTTTCTGCAGTATTAGAAAAGATACTTCAGGGCGAACTGCCAAACTCGCGACGTGTTCGCTGTAGATGTAATCAGGCCGAAGGTGCTCGGTGACCCGATGTTGTTTGCCGGGGGATTGAACTGCGGGTGGTTAAAGAGATTGAAAGCCTCCGCCCGGAATTCCAACGTCCCGTGCTCCCAAATCTTCGTGTCTTTGACAAGGGCCATGTCGAAGTTCACCTGACCGGGGCCGAAAGCAGCGCCGACCATCGAATCTCCGAACCCGGTCCCAGCGCCCTCGAAGGTCGAACCGACCGACCCGCAAGGTGCGCTCGGATCCCCTCCTGCGT
The DNA here is from genome assembly GCA_030037315.1 of Candidatus Acidiferrales bacterium. Taxonomy (GTDB): domain Bacteria; phylum Acidobacteriota; class Terriglobia; order Acidiferrales; family UBA7541; genus Palsa-295. The sequence goes on along the minus strand of JASHRM010000202.1, from coordinate 2,279 downwards.
TTGGAATGCCGCCGATACAGAAGGGCGATGACGCTGGCAAGTAGCTGTATGGTGTGCCTTCTGAGGTGTTGCATCCTGCCGGAAGTAGCCCAGTCGAGCCAACCGTGCACATCGATTGGAACGCTGCTGGGTTCAACCAGCCGTTAAGCACTCGGGAGGTAACACTGCCGGAAGTTTGAATCGGAATGGCCGAATTGCAGTTTCCGACCCTGTCGCACCGGCTGGGATCGGCGAGAAGCGCCCTCGACTCGTCCAAGCCGTAGATCGAACCGCCATTGCTATCAGTGATCGTAAAGGGCTGGCCATCCTGAATGGTGGTCACGCCGGAGATGCTCCAACCGGAGAACGCCTTGCCCGTGATTCCTTCGGTGCGATGCCACGGGACATCGTAGACGTAGCTGATCACGACCCGCTGCGGCCGCTCGAATGCAGCGAGTCCGTAAGACTGCGTCAGATCGAGGGGGTTGTTGCTGTCCGAAGATCCGTTCAGGACGCCTCCATTGGGTTGGAGGAATCCGCCGGATTCTGCGGCGTTTACGTTGGTAAATTCCTTGCTCCATGTATAGGCCACCTGCAACAGCAGGCCATGCGAAAACTGGTGACGGAGCTGTACCTGCAAGCTGTTGTAGAGCGCATCGCCGTTTGTGGTGGTAGTGGCAAGGCCGCCGTTAAAGCCGAGAAATTGAGAACGGACATCGGCGTTGCTAGTCGCATTCGGGAGGTCGATAAGGCATGCATAGCACTGCAGCACTTCCGCTTGGACCGGCGTGGCGTTTCCCGCATCGTTGAACGGAATCGCCTGAACCATCGCCTCGTTTTGCGGCCCAGCGGCGGCGGTGGGACTGTTGGGGGCACCGGGAATCAGCAATCCGAAGTTACTGTCTTGGCCGTAGTTATAGAGGTGAATGCTGTGCGTGCCGACATAACCCACGTCGACTACCCAGTTGTGAAGAACCTCGTACTGGAGGTCCAAGCTGTACTGCTGCACAAGGGGCAGCCTGTTACCCATAGCCGGAGAATCCGATGTGTACGTCAGGTCGGAGTCCGTGAACCCGCAAGTCAAACCATCCGGACAAAGGTATGGTGCGCCGGATACCCCGCCCGGGTATCCCACATATCGGGGCGTCCAACCGAGAGGCGTCTGGGCTGCGGCATACCAGGGATCGTGCAGGTTATCAGATAGTGTGTAAGGAGCCACGCCCGCTGCTGTTCCCGCGTATGGCGGCAGGTTGAGCTGGTTGTCGATAAGCAAGTTGCCGTATACGCGGTCGTAGAACATGCCGTAGCCCGCGCGAACCACAAACTTCTCACCGAGAGGCTGCCAAGCTACGCCAATGCGCGGCGCAAAGTTATGCCACGGCGATCCCGGCAGAAGGGTCTTATTGCCGTTCACTTTGACGCCCGAGGCCCCGCACGGACCGGTTAGGCCAGCGGCTTTGTCGTAATTCGAAGGGACGACGAATCCGTCCAAAGTTCCGATCGGAAAGTTACTTGAACCACAGATTGATTGGCTCAGGAATTCGGAACCAGTGTTGAAGTTCTCGAGCAATGGAAGCCATATATTCGAGAACTGGCCGCTCACGTCATCCGGAAAGCCATCGTACTCCCAACGAACGCCAAGGTTGACAGTGAGCTTCCGATTGACCTTGATATCGTCCTGTATATACGAGCTGAAGGCATTGATTCGGTTGTAGTGGGTCAGCGGACCCTTCAATCCGAATGCCGTGAGGATGGAAAGGTCGGTGGCCGGCGTCCCGTCATTGTACCCGTCCGGATTGCCCGGGCCCACCGTAGTTCCTGCGCTGCTGGTTAGGAAATCGGCAGTGCTCGGAAGAAGGAGTTCGCCGCGAATTGATGCGGGAATCGTGTTGTTGTACTGAACGCGCTCGGCTTCGAATCCGGCGCGAATCGACTCTCGCCCATGCGTCCAGGAAATCTGGTCCGCATACTGGTACGTGTTGATGTAGTTGCTGGAGATCATGGAGAAGTTGCCGCCTTGGCTCCATGCAGCGCCGCCAAAAATCGCGACGTTATCGAGAATGGGAATCACGTTCGATTCCGGAAACCTCTCGGCGATCGCACCGTTTTCGCCGGTGGTAACGAGCGGGCAAGGCGCTCCGTTGTTGATCAGAGGGATCACGTTTGCGGTGCTCGACAAATCGCAGGAAAGCACAGGGGTAGGATCCGTATTGTTTTCGATGTCCCTATGAAACGATACGCGCGCCTCGTTCACGAAGTTGGGGGTGAGAACCGATGTGAGCTTTAACTGTGCAACATGG
>JASHRM010000201.1 GCA_030037315.1 Candidatus Acidiferrales bacterium | reverse complement strand
CGCCCGCGGAGGTTGATTACGCCTTCGATGTAGTCGGGCGCGTTCGGCACCGAAGTGATTTCGGGAACGCGGACGATTTCCCGCACAATGGAAATGGGAAGGCCGAACGTCTCACGCCCGATTCGAAAACCGACAACCTGAATTTCCTTGTCCATGGTGGTGGGCTTAGACCCGAACGAGCTCTGAGTATTCCGCCGAATCATTCCGCGAAGCCGACAGCCCCGGACGGCGCTGCTGTCCGTGGCTTCTCTCAGCGTGATGCTCGTCCAACGCAAAGCGGTCCATCGAATCCAGCATGCCTCGCGAAAGCTTGGACATCTGCTCGGCCGTCGCCGCCAGCTCCGTCGAACTGGAGGTGGATTGCTGCACCAATTCGCGCATGCGCTCCATCGAACGCACCACTGCTTGCGCGCCGGAAGCCTGCTCTTCGACCGATGAATTGATTTCCTGCGTGATTTCGGTGAGCCGATTCGTGGCTTTGGCAATCTGCGCCGAACCGTTGGACTGCTCCATCGTCGCCGCGCCGATTTCCTGAGAGAACTTGTAGACCTCGGACACGACATCGGAGATTTTGTCGAGCGCCAGGCTGAGGTCTTTATTCAGCACCAACCCTTCCTGAACCATGTTGGTGCTGCGCTCCATGTTCTCGACGGCTTCTCGTGCTTCCTTCTGAATTCCTTCGATCAGCTCCGAGATTTCCTTGGTGGATTGGGTTGATTTTTCCGCCAGCTTGCGGACTTCCTCAGCGACGACGGCGAATCCCAAGCCGTGTTCGCCGGCGCGAGCGGCCTCGATCGCGGCGTTGAGCGCGAGCAGGTTTGTTTGCTCGGCGAGATCGTCGATCACTTCGATGATCTTGCCAATGTCGTCCGCACGGCGGCCAAGCACGTCGATGATTTCTGACGAAGCCTGAATCGCCTGGCTGGTGCGATTCAGCCCCTCGGTGGCCTTGTCCATCGTGACCATGCCGGTGCGCGCTTCCTCGCGTGACCGGTGGGAAATATCGACGAGAATTTTCGCAGTATCCGCGACGCGTTGAATCGACGTAACCATCTGATCGATCGACGCGGACGTTTCTGCAACGCTCGACGCTTGCATCTGCGTATTCTTCACCACGTTTTGCACGTTCACGCTCATTTCGTGCATGGTGCTGGTCACTTCATCAATCGCGGAAGCCGCCTGGACGCTGACTTTGGCTGACTCGTCGGAGGCACCGGCCATCTGGCTTGCGCCGCTGGCCACTTGCGATGCGCTGTCGCGCACTTGCCGGACGATCTCACGCAGGCCGTTCGTCATACGGCTGAAGGCTCTTGCCATCGTGTCTTGCTGAGACCTCGGCTGCACGGAAACAAACAGATGACCTTCGGCAATCGCGGCGGAGACGGCTGCCATGCCCTTCAGGTGAACGATCATTTTGTTGAAGTTCTGCGCCAGAACGCCCACTTCATCCTCGCGATGGACGTCAATCGTCTGATCGATATCGCCGGTTTCGCCAATGCGGTGCGCGACTTCGATCAGGTGATTCAGCGGATCTTTGATCGATTTCGCCGTGTAAAATGCGATCAGACCGCCCAAAAGCACCGCGAGCAGCGTTCCCACCGTGGCGATGATCGCGTTGATCTTATTCGCCAATTTGTCGGAAGCATTCGATTCATCGTACGCCTTCTGAACGGCCTGATTTGCCTGATCGAGAATGTTGTCCGATTTCGCGGTCCAGGAAGCCGGATCATGTTGCAGGTAATAAATCTGTAGATCGGAAACGGTGGCGTCGCCGGAATCGACTTGATGCCGTTTTGCGATCATCGGCTTCGCAAATTGATCGGCCCAGCCGCGCTCGTTCTCCTGTACTTGTGTAAGCGCTGTGCGAAGCTGATCGGCGCTGGCTTTCGACTCCCCGTCGTTCAAGAGGTCTTGGAGCGCGTTTATGCCCTTGTTGGTCTTGTCTTCGTCGCGCAGATCGCCACTCAGGAGATAATTCCCAAGTTCGAGGCGGTTCTCGATCATCTTGGAGCGGAGTTTTTCGATCGTCTGCAGATCGGCGAAGGTATTCTTGACTGCGTCCCGCGTGCTGCTCTGGCGCAACAGCGAAGCGATATTCATCACGAAAAGAAACAGGATGATCGCCAGAATGGCGCCAAATCCCCAGTAGAGCTTCTTACCGATCGTCATTTTCAAAGGCCTCCACAGCCCGTCTTAAAGCGCTTCCCGCGCGAATGCCTGCGTGCTATTGATCTTGACCGTTGAATTCGAATTCAACGATTTCTGTTGAGTCCTTTGCAGCCGGCTCGAAATGCCACTTCTTCAGAGCTTCGAGCGCTGCGTTGACAAGCAAAGGACTGCCGCCGACGACGCGCGTATTGACCACGTGTCCATCTGCGGCGATGGTGGCTTCGATTTTCACCTTGCCGGTCACGTTCATTTGCTTCGCCAGTGGAGGATATTCCGGCACCACTCTTGTCCGGACCTTGCGCTTGGCCGTGTCCGTTGAGGAGTCCTGCGCAGAGGCCTTGGGTGCCCAGGTCATAGGCAGGCCGAGTATTGCGATCAAACCAAGTGCAGCGATTGCTCGCTTGAGTGTCATCTTTCATCCCCCAGGCCGCGTCTTCGATCCGGAATGGGAAGGTCGGGAGACATGCCCAATCGGTCTACTGACTCCGGTCGAAATCGAATTCGAAAACTTCCGTGCTGTCTTTCGCCGCCGGCTCAAATCGCCACTTTTCGAGCGCATCGACAGCAGCGTTGACAAGCAACGGACTACCGCCAATCACTCGCGTGCCTAGTACGTGCCCATCGGCTGAGATGGTTGCTTCCACCTTCACCCGCCCCGTGATGTTCATTGCCTTAGCCGTGGCTGGGTACTGCGGCTCAACTTTGCTTCGTACCTTGCGTTTTGCCTCGCTCGGTGCGTCCTGCGAAATCGCTTTCGGAGCCCAAACCGCCGGTGCTGCTAGAACTGTTGCCAAAACTGCTAGCGCAGCGAAAACCCTGAACTTCATGGCCCGTGTTCCCTTTTCTCCCCCGCCCAAACCCACAACTCCAGAGCCAGAAATTGCACGGACAGGGCCAAGAACGTAAGCTCTCCGGGCAACTGGCACAGATCAACAATAGCCCGCCTAAGTTACTGATTCGACGCAGCATAGCTTAGACATCTGCATTGCGGATTCGCTGGCAAAGGGAGGCTACGCGTCTCACCGGCAGCCTCCGGTACCGTATGTCGTCTCACGCGTGCGACGGCGTCTCGATTACCGCTAGGGCAACCGTGCCGGCAGTTTCATTGACTCAAAATGAGATAAGGCCCTAAGTTCATTTCATAGGCGCAGCTGCGCGCAGCCCCTATTCCTTCGTGCGTGCACTGAAACAAATTCGCGGAGTCTCGTCTCATGCCGATGGCTCGTTTGAGAGCCTGCTGGCGCAATTCTCCGCCACCACGCTCGAACTCAATCCGTCGCTCAGCCCCTCGGAATTCGCCCACCGTCTGACCACCCGCGCTGCGGAAATCCTTGGCGCAGAAACAGTTGTGCTGGCGTTGGCACGAGGCGAGGATTGGGAAATCGCGTCGTCCTACGGCCTGGCCCAAAACCGAAATGGCTTAGATGAACGCCGGTTCGCAGCCCTGCTTCATGAGCGGAGCGCCCGCAATCTTCCCCTCGCAGCGAAGCCGGAAATTGTGCCGAACGAATTGGCCTCGGCCATCGGATGGCGGGACCTCGTGCTGGCGCGCCTCGTGGGCAGCGAAAACGCTCTGCTCGGCGTTCTTTGTTTGGGCAACATTGGCCGCGAGCTTTCCGCACCCGAATGCCAGCTTCTTGAAGCGCTGACAGCTCACGCGGCCGTGGCGCTCGAAAATGCCAGGCTTTTCGCCAAGGTCGAATGGTCGCGCAAGCAGTGGGTCGAAGACGTGGACGCGATTTCCGATCTCATCGTGGTCCACGACCCAACGAATCTGATTCTGCGGGTCAATCGCGCGCTCGCAGACCTGTTGTGCGCACGGCCCAACGAAGTAATCGGACGAGAGATCGGACGGCTCGAACTCTTAGCTACGCCCGCGCAATCAGGGGCGTGCCCCTTTTGCCGCAACCTTCGCGCGGAGATTGAGGAATTCATTCATCCTGCCGGTGACCGCACCTATCTCATTTCCACTTCGCGGATTCACTCAGCGGCAGATGAGGGACAACGAACCGTTCACGTTTTGAAAGACATCACCGACCGTCGCGAAGCGGAACGCCGCTATCGGCGCGAGCGCGATTTCAATCGCAACATCCTGAACAATACGCAGAGCATGATTCTAGTGCTCGATACCGCGGGTCTGATCAGCTACGCGAATCGCCGTTGCTTTGAAGTCGGCTATACGGAAAAGGATTTGCTGGGCCGCCCGCTCGTCGACATGGCTGCGCCGGCGCGCCGGCGCATGTTTGTCGAGGCGCTCGACCGAACTATGCGCGGCGAACCTCTGGAAAATCTCGAGATTCCGCTTGTGCGCGCAAAGGGTGGCAGCGGCCACTTC
>JASHRM010000200.1 GCA_030037315.1 Candidatus Acidiferrales bacterium | reverse complement strand
GCCGTTCTTGCTGCACCCCTTCGTTTCGTTCTATACGGCGCGAGGGTGTCCGGCGCTTTGTACGTTCTGCCTGTGGCCGCAGACGCTTTCCGGACACCAGTGGCGGACACGCTCGGTGGAGAATGTGGCGCGCGAATTCAAGCAGGCACACAAGATGTTCCCGCAGGCTAAGGAATTTTTCTTCGACGACGATACTTTCAACATTCGGAAAGACCGCGTGGTTGCGCTCTGCAAAGAGTTCAAGCCAGTGGGGTTCCAGTGGTCTTGCACATCGCGCGTTCACGGAGATTACGAGACGCTTAAGGCGATGGCCGAAGCGGGCTGCCGGCTGTTGATTGTTGGATTTGAATCCGGCGACGCCCAAATCCTGAAGAACATCAAAAAGGGCCAGACGCTGGATATGGGGCGGAATTTCGTGAAGAACTGCAAGAAGGTGGGCATCCGCGTTCACGGCGATTTCATTATCGGATTGCCGGGCGAAACGAAAGAGACCATCGAAAAAACGATCGATTTCGCGAAGGAACTCGACTGCGAGACGATCCAGGTCTCGATGGCGCACGCGTATCCCGGCACAGAACTGTACGATCAGGGGACGCGCGATGGTTTCCTGGCGGGCGAAGCAATCACGGACGATGGCGGGCATCAGCTTCCGCATCTCGAATATCCGGGCCTCTCGAAGGAGTACATGGTCGAGGCCGTGAACCGCTTTTACGACAGCTACTATTTCCGTCCGCGTGTGGCATGGCGAATCGTTCGCGACGCGCTCTGGGATGCGCACGAACGCAAGCGGCTCTATCACGAAGCGGTTGATTTCCTGAAGCTACGGGCCGATCGCGTGAAGGTCTCTCGCGCGACCAAGGGCGTGGACAAAAAGGCGATGGTCACTGTGCCGCCGATCAACTCCGGATCCGGAGTCGGCGAATCACAAGGCGCATGACGGACCTGCCGGCCAAGGGCCTGCACCTTAAGACAGCAATCCTGATATTCATCATGATTTCCGTGGCCCCGCTCGGGGACACGTTTCTCGGCAAAGGCATGAAGAAAGTGGGCGCTCTCGGCGGCTGGGCGCCCGGAGAGCTTTTTCACTTTTTCTTTCGCGCATTTACCTGCGGCACGATCTGGATCGCGATTGGACTGCTATTGACCTATTTCGTCGCCTACCTGCTTGTGCTTTCATGGGCTGATTACAGCTACGTGCAACCGGCGTCGTCCGCTTCGTACGTGCTGATCGCGTTGCTGGCGCATTTCATTCTGAGGGAGACGATTTCTCCTTTGCGCTGGCTGGGAGTCGCGGTGATTTGTACGGGAGTTTTTGTGGTGGGCCACACGCATCCGAAGACGCCGGAGCACCATTCATGGTGATTACGCAGTCGATTTTGTATATTTTGATTGTTTTTGTAGGAACAGGCGGCGAGCTTTTTGTTTCACGCGCGATGAAGTCGATCGGAGAGGTGACGGATTTTCGTCCGCACGCGATTGCGAAGGTTGTGGGACGCGCGATGATGCTGGGGCGCATGTGGATGGGAATCGCACTGATGGCCGTGGCTTTTTTTGCGCTGCTGGCGATGCTGTCGCTTTCGAAAGTGAGCTTTGTGTTTCCATCGACCGCGTCGAGTTACGCGGCCGGTGCGCTCGGCGGCAAACTTTTTCTCGGAGAGAAGGTGACGTCGCAGAGATGGATCGGTGTTTGCCTGGTATGCGTCGGCGTGGTTTTGGTTTTTCTGGGCAAGGGTTAACAAAAAAGGCAGCAAATGAGCGTATGGCCGGCGATTCGAGATGCGCTGATTGTGCTGGCCGTGGCGCCATTTGGGTACTACTTGGTTGCCATCTTCGCCGCATGGCGATTTTTTCGCGATGAAAGCAGCGAGACTGCAGGCAGCTCTTCGGATTCGTTCACTCCTCCCGTCAGTATCCTGAAGCCAATTCGCGGGCTCGATCGCGAAACCTACGAAAATTACGCGAGCTTTTGCCGACAGGACTATCCGGAATACGAAATTCTTTTTTGCGTGACGGACGAAAAAGAACCGGCCGTCGATGTGATCAAGCAGATTGCCCGCGATTTTTCCGAAAAGACGGTCCGGCTGCTGATCGGGGCTGAACCACTGGGCGCAAGCGACAAAGTAAACAAGCTTTGCCGGATGACGCGTGAAGCGATGCACGATTTGGTGATCGTGAGCGATAGCGACGTTCGCGTGGAGTCCGATTTTCTGCGAAGTGTCGTCGCTCCGTTCGCTGATCCGAAGGTCGGCGGGGTGACGTGCCTCTATCGCGGCTTGACGGATGACTCCCCGGCGGCGAATTTTGAAGCGCTGGGCAACAGCACGGATTTTGCGCCAGGCGTTCTGGTGGCGTGGCTGTTTGGCGGCCGCAAACTCGACTTCATGCTCGGCGCGGTAATGGCGACCACGAAGAAACACCTCGCGGAAATCGGCGGGTTCGAATCGCTTGTCGATTATTTTTGCGATGACTACGAGCTGGGAAATCGAATCGCCGCGCGAGGCTATCGAGTGGAGCTGAGCCGACATCCGGTGTCCATCGTTTACCCGCGCGAGAAATGGGGCGACGCATTTCGCCACCAGCTGAGATGGAATCTAAGCATTCGATATTCGCGTCGCGCCGGGCACGCCGGCCTGATTTTCACGCAAGGATTATTTTGGGCGATCGTTGGGATGCTCCTAACGCAGTCCTGGCCGGGACTTCTGGCGTTTGCCGCGGGATATTTTCTTTTGCGATATGACATGGCTCTGGCTGTTGGAGCGCGCGGCATGAAAGACAAGCTGGTGCGGAGGCGGCTCGAGATGTTGCCGCCGCGCGACGCATTTGCCTTCACGGTGTGGATTGCGAGTTTCTTTCCGCAGCGGATTCACTGGCGCACTGAACAGTTTTACGTGCGCGCGAAACGGCTAATTCCCGTGCCACCTGATGGCCAGAGTAATACCGTCCCTCCAAATATTTCGTAGTTGTGCTTGACATGGGTTGCTGCGAGTAGTACAAGCCGCCCAAGAGCGTGGGGGGAATACACGCGAAAACCCAAAAATTGGTGCGGAGGCTTTCTATGTCAAGGGCTCCGAAAGCATTGCGTCGAGTTTTGACCTGCGTTTTCGTCATAATGTTCGCGCTGACTGTGGCTGTGGTGCGCCTGCAGGCGCAAGCCGTCACCGGGAATATTTCAGGGACGGTGACCGATACGACTGGAGCTGTGGTCGCTGGAGCCCAGGTGGTCGTGACCAACACGGGCACGGGTGTCAGCCTCACGCTCACTTCGAACGATCAGGGCCGCTATAACGCACCCGACCTGATCGTTGGCGCGTACCAAGTGCAGGTTTCGAAAGCAGGCTTTCGGACGGTCGTGCGCAGCAACGTCAACCTCACGGTTGGCAGCCAGCTTGTGTTCGACTTTAGTCTGGAGGTTGGGCAGACCACGCAGACGGTGACCGTAGAGTCTAGTATCGCCCAAGTCGAGACCCAGTCCACGGCGATCACCTCGCTCGTAAGTCCGGAGCAAATGACTGATTTGCCCCTGAATGGCCGCAACTTCGAGCAGCTGATTAGCGTTGCTCCCGGTGTCACGCCGGCAGGCGCCGGCACGACCACACTCTACGGAATCGGCCCGAGTTATTCCATATCCGGAGCCAGAACGGAAGGTGAGGAGTTTTTGCTGGACAACTCCAATATGGCCGATTTCTGGGACCATCAGGCCGGCTCGCAAGTACTAGGAACGTCGCTTGGCGTGGAGGGCATTCAAGAATTCTCTCTGCTTACGAACACGTACAGCGCGCAATTTGGCGGCAATGGTT
>JASHRM010000199.1 GCA_030037315.1 Candidatus Acidiferrales bacterium | reverse complement strand
ATCGCCGCAACTTTCGCGGCGGTTGCCAGAGTCATCCTCCGGAATCGAACAAACAGGACGGCTATTAGTGCGGCAACGCCGGCAACAACGTGTACGAGGTGCGCTCCGGTAAAAACATAGAAAAAGCTGCTGCTCGGATTCGCCGCCAGAAAAACTCGGGCTGCGTGTAACTGATGCCACGCGATCACTTGTCCAGCCAAGAAAAAACATCCAAGCACCGCCGCAATTCCCCACCAGTGCCGGAAATCCTCCCTGCGATTCGCCGCAAAACAGCGAAACGAGTAAAGCAGCGCGAGACTGCTTGCGATCAAAATCGCCGTATTGAGCCACAAAATGTGAGGCACGGTCAGCGGCTGCCAGTCGGAGTTCGGAAATCCCTTCCTAACGATCCAGGCGCTGACCAGGCCGGTGAAAAACATCAAAACGCCACTCAGCGCGATCAGCATTCCGGTAACGTACGCGCGCTGCGGCGTACCGCCCGGACTGAATTCTCCGCTGCTGCCGTCATCGCGGAAAAAATCGCCGCTCCCGCCGCTTGAATGATCGATCCCTGCAGGATCGGCAAGCTCCGGAGTCGACGGAATCGACGCGGTCCACACCCCGAATCGCCTCGCCGCCAGATCGATTTGCCGGAAGCCTCGAATCAAATGAGAATCGCGCATTGTTCTCGTCTTATCCATTCGTCGAATCGCCTTCGCGCCCGAGCGGCAGATTCTGCGGAATAAAATCTGCGCTCGCACCCGGAACGCTGTACTCGTACGGGCCACGATAAACGGTCGGGATCTCGCCCGCGAAATTATCAATCGGCGGCGGCGAAGCGGTGGTCCATTCGAGCGTTGTGGCATTCCAAGGATTCACCGAGGCACGCACGCCGCTGCGCAAGCTGCGGAAAAAATTCCAAAAGAAAATCAGCTGCGCCGCGGCCGTAAGGAATGCCGCGTACGTCATAAACCGGTGCAGCGGCTGGAGCGCGGCAAGATACGCGGCGCCGGTTGCGTCCGCGTACCGGCGGATTCCGCCCGCCGTCCCGACGAAGTGCATCGGCATAAAAATGCAATAGACGCCCGCGAAAGTCAGCCAGAAATGAAGTTTCCCAAGCGGCTCGCTCATCAAGCGGCCGAACATTTTCGGGAACCAATAATACGTCGCCGCAAAAATTCCAAAAATGGCCGCCAGCCCCATTACAAAATGAATATGCGCGACCACGTAGTACGTCGCGTGCAGCACGGAGTCCAATGCCGGCTGCGCCAGAAAAATTCCCGAAATTCCGCCGGTGACAAACAGCGAAATGAAACCCATGGCGAAAAGCATCGGCGTTTGAAACTGTATCCGTCCGCCCCAAAGCGTGCCGAGCCAGTTGAACGTCTTCACGGCGGATGGCACGCCGATCGACATCGTCAATACGGAGAAAGCCACGCTCGAATAAGGGCTCATGCCGCTGACAAACATGTGATGTCCCCACAAAAAAAAGCCCAGGAAACCGATCGCGCAGAGCGTGAACGCCATCGCGCGATAGCCGAATACCGGCTTGCGCGAGAAATTCGCGAGCACATGCGAGACGACGCCCATGCCGGGCAAAATCGCGATGTAAACCTCAGGGTGCCCGAAAAACCAGAAAAGGTGTTGCCACAGCAACGGCGACCCGCCCGCGTGATTCTGTATCTGCCCGTTCACCACAAGATCTGCGGGCACAAAGAAACTCGTGCCTGCGGACCGATCGAACAGAAGGAGGACTCCGCTCGCGAGCAGCACCGCAAACGAAAGCAAAATCAAAATCGAAGTCACGAACCAGGCCCATACCGGCAGAGGCATCCGAGTCAAGGTCATCCCCGGAGCGCGCATGTCAATCACGGTGGCGATGAAATTCGCCGAACTCAAGAGCGACGCAATGCAGAAAATCAGGATGCTGACGATCCAAAGCGTCTGTCCCGCGCCTTCACCGGGACCAGCCACTTCGCCGAGGGCGCTCAGAGGCGGATATGCCGTCCAGCCGCTGATGGGAGCGCCGCCCGGAACCAGAAACGCCGCAATCATCACGAGAAATGCGCCAAGCGTAAGCCAGAACGAAATGCTGTTCAGCCGCGGAAAAGCCATTTCGGGCGCGCCAATCTGAATCGGCAAAAAATAGTTGCCGAAGCCGTTCTGCGGGGCGAGCGTCAGCACGAAAAAAATCATCAGGGTGCCGTGCATCGTCATCAGCGCCAGATATTGTTCAGGCGTCATGATTCCGCCGCGGACCAGCGGCAGGTGGGCGAGCGGCCACACCAAGTGAAAACGCATCAAGAGCGAGAGAACGATTCCCACCGTCACTGCGGCCAGCGCAAGGAAAAAATACTGCAAGCCGACTATTTTGTGGTCTGTCGAGAAGATGTAGCGGCGCCAAAAACTTCGAGGCGTCTCGGCCGCCGCGCGGCGAATTTGCGGCGCGCTGCTCATTGCTGCGCCTCCTGGCGCGCAAGAAAAGCCTCGTAATCGCCTTCCGAGACTACGTTCAGAAAACTGTGCATCGTCTGGTGGCCCAAGCCGCAAAGCTGCGTGCACACGATGTCATATTTGCCGATTCGCGTTGGAGTGAAATGAATCGGAATGAGCATTCCCGGGACCGCGTCCTGCTGAATCCGCAGTTCCCGGACGAAGAAATTGTGGACAACATCCTGCGATCGCAGCAGCAATTCGACTTGCCGATTCACGGGGACGGTCAGCGTCGGAACAACGATATCGTCCCTGCCGGCTGGATCATTCGGATCGATACCGAGCGGATTTCCCGCTGGCGCGTCAACAAATCGCGGGTGCAGCATGCCGAATTTGCCGTCCGGCCCTGGATATCGAAATGTATAGACGAACTGGCTCGTTGTCGCTTCGATCTGAATTGCATTCGGCTGTGCCGGCGTGAATTGGACTTCCGCCCACGCGTGCTGTCCCGCAATCGCCAAGCCGATAAAGATCGCGAACGCCGCGCACATCCAGAAAATTTCCAGCGCAACGTTTCCTCGGCTGAAGCGAGGCCGCTGCCCTCGGTCCCGAAACCTAAAAACAGCGAAGGCCAATGCAAACTGCGCCAGAATAAAAACTGCCCCCATCACATAGAGCGTTAAGTTGAATTGATGCGCGACCTGCGCAGCAGTGGAAGTTATCGGCGGCGGAGCAGCGTAACGGCGCGCCGCGAATAAATACACGGTGGCTACGACAAGAGCAATCAGCAGCAGAGCGAACAAAAGCGCTGGCGCAGCAGACCCATGCACGTATCGGCCTGTGCGTCCAATTGCATCTTGCCTCTCTGCGGTTACGCTGGAAGAAATGTGAGGCGATCGCATGCTCGTATGAAACATGTGATCGTACAACAGGCCAACGCGATTTCAACAGCGCCTATATCTGGCGCAATTCTGCTACAATTTCGTTGCTCGCCTGAGCGTTGCGGTCGTGGCGGAACTGGCAGACGCACCAGCTTGAGGGGCTGGCGCTCGCAAGAGCGTGGTGGTTCGAATCCACTCGACCGCACCAAATTTCCCGAGTCGCAAATCTTCGAAATTAATCGCGGGCACAGGATACAAATGTCGCGGGTGTGCCAAGTGACGTTGCGGGGCATGGCATGCCGTGTTCCTGTGAGAGGTCGAAATGACAGAGCGGCGGCAAGCCGTCGCACTCCACAGGGCTAGTGTTTCGGTGCAGGGGTTTGCGCTGGCGCAGAGGGCGTGGGAGCCGGCGCGGATTGGGTCGGCGCAGGCAAGGAGTTTTGCAGCGGCGGCGCTTGGACTGGAGGCGCGGCCGGTTTTGTCGGAGCCGTGCCGGACCTCTGCGTCTGCTCGAGAATTGAACCGGTGCTTACGCTCGCTTCGGGCGAACGCTTAAAGGAAAGCGCCAGCGACGTCATCATGAAAACGATGGCGCACCACGTTGTTGCGCGAGAAAGAAATGTTGCCGCGCCGCGCGGGCCGAATGCCGTTTGGCTTCCAGCCCCGCCGAAAGCACCCGCGAGATCAGCGGCGCTGCCGCTCTGCAGCATGATGACGATGGCCAGAATGAAGCACACAATGATGTGCAGCGTGACGAGCACCGGCAAGACGCGCCACCCCAGCGCGACGAGCGCCACAGCAACGACAAGCGATAATCCCCATTTTGCCCAGGACGGCATTCCTTACTCCTAATGCTCTTGTTGCCGGACTGACTTCATCCGGCTTGATAGTTCACGATCGCGGCAAACGCTTTCGGATCGAGGCTCGCGCCGCCAACCAGCGCGCCGTCGATATCCGCTTCCGCCATCAGGCTGCTGATATTTTCCGGCTTCACGCTGCCGCCGTATAGGATCCGCAGAGCCGAAGCGTGCTCCTGCTTGAAACGGGCCGCGGCAAGCTCCCGTATGTAACGATGCGCCTGCTCTGCAATGTCTGGGGTTGCGGTGCGGCCAGTGCCAATCGCCCAAACCGGTTCGTAAGCGATCAGGATACGTGAGAACTCGTCCGGGGTCAACGCGCCCAATCCGCCTTCAAATTGCTGCAGCAAAACGGATTCCGTGTGATTCGCTTCGCGCTCGGCAAGCATCTCACCGACGCAAACAATGGGCGTTAAGCCGGCCGCGACCGCCGCTTTCGTTTTGCGATGCACGGATTCGTCGGTTTCACCGAAAAACTGCCGGCGCTCGGAATGACCTACGATCACTCCTGTGCACCCCGTCTCCAAAATCATGGCCGCGGAAATTTCGCCGGTGAAGGCGCCTTCGCGTTCCCAATGCAAATCTTGCGCCGCAATACTCACGGCCGATCTCTGCGAGCTTTCAACGGCGGCCGCAAGAGCCGTGAACGGAGGCGC
>JASHRM010000198.1 GCA_030037315.1 Candidatus Acidiferrales bacterium | reverse complement strand
AGACAACGTGGGTCTGTTGCTGCGCGGGACGGAAAAGGATGAAGTGGAGCGCGGGCAGGTGCTCAGCAAGCCTGGGTCGATCACGCCGCACACGAAGTTCAAGGCGGAAGCGTACGTGTTGACGAAGGAAGAGGGTGGGCGGCATACGCCGTTCTTCACGGGGTACCGGCCGCAGTTTTATTTTCGAACGACGGACGTGACGGGAGACGTGAAGCTGCCGCAGGGAGTGGAGATGGTGATGCCGGGAGACAACGTCTCGGCGGAGATCACTTTGATCACGCCCGTGGCGCTAGAGAAGGGGCTGCGGTTTGCGATTCGCGAAGGCGGCCACACGGTGGGCGCAGGCGCCGTCGCGGAGATCATCGAGTAAATCATGCCCAACGGAGACAAAATTCGAATTCGGCTGAAGGCCTACGATCACCGCATTCTCGATCAATCCACGAAGGAGATCGTCGATACAGCGAAGCGAACCGGCGCGGACGTGGCCGGTCCAATTCCGCTGCCCACGGTGATTAATCGCTGGACGGTCTTGCGGTCGCCGCACGTCGACAAGAAATCGCGCGAGCAGTTTGAGATGCGCACGCACAAGCGGCTGATCGATATTTTGGAGCCGACGCCGGATACCGTGGATGCGCTGATGAAACTTGATCTGCCTCCCGGCGTGGACGTGGAAATCAAGGCGTTCGGACGAGAGCACGTCGCCAAGTGACGATCCCACGAGGATCGTCATCCCGAGCGAGCAGCGCGAGCGAGGGATCTCGCTGGTTTTGAGCTAAAGGACGAAGCGAAATGGCAGTCAACGGAATACTCGGAATCAAGCTGGGAATGACGCAAGTCTTCTCAGAGGACGGCACCGCAGTGCCCTGCACGGTGCTGCAAGCAGGGCCGTGCGTGGTGGTACAGCGTCGCACGAAAGATAAAGATGGATACGATGCAGTGCAGCTCGGCCTGGTCGAATTTATCAAGCCGCAGAGGATCACCAAAGCGATGACGGGGCATTTCAAGAAAGCGAACGTCGCTCCCATGCGTTATCTCGGCGAGATGCGGATCGAAGATTCGAAGGACGAAACGAAGGCTGGCGATCGCGTTCTCGTCGACGGATTCAAAGTCGGGGAATACGTCGACGTAAGCGGCGTGAGCAAAGGCAAGGGTTTTCAAGGCGGCGTGAAGCGTTGGCACTATGGCGGCGGCGAAGGTTCGCACGGCTCGATGTTTCATCGCGCGCCTGGCGGCATTGGAGCCAGCTCGTTTCCATCGCGCGTCTGGAAGAATCAGCATTTTCCTGGCCACATGGGGAATGAGCAAAAGACGTCGAAGAATTTGCGCGTCGTAAAAATCGATGCGGATGAAAATTTGCTGCTGGTGCGCGGAGCGGTGCCTGGACCCGCGGGCGCGTACATCGTGATTCGCAAGGCCAAGTTGGCCAAGTAAACGGACGAAAGAGACGAAAATGCCCGTTGTGGACGTACAAAATCTCGAAGGAAAGAAAATCGGCACGGTCGAGCTGGCTGATGACGTTTTCGGCGCGAAGGTAAACCAGCATTTGCTGCACGAAGCGGTGCGGCACTATCTGGCCGGCCGGCGCGCGGGGACGCACAAGACCAAAGACAAGAGCGAAGTCAGCGGCGCGGGCCGCAAGCTCTGGAAGCAGAAGGGCACGGGCCGCGCGCGTATCGGCTCGATCCGTTCGCCTCTATGGAGGCATGGCGGCACCGTGCACGGTCCGGTACCGCGAAGCTACGAATACGCACTGCCGAAGAAAATGATCACGGGTGCGCTGCGTTCCGCGCTTTCCGCAAAGCTAGCGCAAGAAAAGCTGACAGTTGTCGATGCGTGGCAGCTTGAGACGCACAAGACGAAAGCGTTTCGCGAAACGCTGACGAAACTCGACGGCGACTCGAAGAAAATTTTGCTGGTCGAGACGGGCGCGAACGTCAATTTGGAGCGCGCGAGCCGCAACCTCGAAGGTATAACGCTGCTGCCGTCAAACTCGCTGGGCGCCTATGACTTGATGCGGCATGAGCGGCTGATGCTGACGAAAGACGCGGCGGTGAAACTGAGCCGCGCGCTTTCAAGGAAACCGGCCGATCCGGGCCAGCAGAATCCGGAACTCGAAGCGCCTACGACTGAAAAATCGGGCGCATCCGAAAAGGCAGCGCCAAAGGCAGCGAAAAAGTCGGCGTCGAGGCCCGCGGCAAAACCGGCAGCCAAGCCGGCAAAGAAAGAAAAGCCGAAGGCCAAGCCCAAGGCGAAAAAGGAATAGGCAATGGCGACCAGGCTCTATCAAGTAATTCGCAGGCCGATCATCACCGAGAAGGGTCTCGGCGTCAAAGAGACGCAGCGCACGGTGGTGTTTGAGGTCGCGAAAGACGCCACGAAGACGGAAATCAAGGAAGCCGTGCAGCGCGTGTTCAAGGTGAAAGTGGATCACGTGCGAACGGCGATTTATCACGGGAAGTTTCGCCGACGCGGCCGGGCGGAGGGTTTTCGGAGCGATTGGAAGAAGGCGTATGTGCGGCTGGCTCCTGGCGAAAAGATGATTGAGTACGCGGAGAATATTTAGGTCGAGCAGCGAAAGGGCGGCGGCGCTCTTTCAAAGCTAAGAGGCAAGAATGGCACTGAAAACGTTTAAACCGTATACCCCGGCGCGGCGATTCCTGACGATGCTCGATAAGAGCGAGATCACAAAGGAAACGCCGGAAAAATCGCTGACTGAATCGAAGAAGCGCACCGGCGGCCGCAACTCGCAGGGCGAAGTAACGTCCTGGCACCGCGGCGGCGGGCATGCACGCCGTTACCGCACGATTGATTTTCGTCGCGACAAAGTGGGAATCCCGGCGAAGGTTGCGGCAATCGAATACGATCCGAATCGGTCTGCGCGTCTCGCACTGCTGCACTACGCGGATGGCGAAAAGCGCTACATTCTGCATCCGGTGGGCCTAGAAGTCGGCATGACGGTGCAAAACGGCGAGGGCGCGGACATTCTGCCCGGCAACGCGCTGACGATCCGGCACATTCCTCCCGGCACGATGGTGCATAACCTGGAACTGTTTCCCGGCAAGGGCGCTCAAGTGGTGCGCGCGGCGGGCGGCGCGGCGCAATTGCTCAGCAAGGAAGGCGATACGGCGCTGGTGAAGTTGCCGTCCGGCGAGGTTCGCAAGTTCAGCGTCGATTGCATGGCCACCGTTGGCCAGCTCGGAAATTTGGATCACGAGAATGTGACGTACGGAAAAGCAGGGCGCACACGATGGCACGGCAAGCGGCCAACTGTTCGCGGCGTGGCGATGAATCCGGTGGATCATCCGCACGGCGGTGGTGAGGGCCGCGTGAAGGGAAATCACCCGCAGACTCCGTGGGGCTTTCCGACTCTTGGCGCGAAAACGCGCAAGAAGCGGCCGAGCGATAAATTCATCGTGGAGCACAGAAAGCCGTAAGAGTTTGAGCAGGTCCTTTTTGTTCCGGGGCGCCGGAACGGAAGGGTGCAGTAAAAAATGAACCCGGCGCGGCGGGTATAGAGAGCAGCCAAATGAGAGCCACTAAAACGTCCCGACGTGCAACCCGGCGGACGACGCGAGCGCGGAAATCGACTTCGCGGCGCGTTGCCAAGCCGGCGGTAAAACCAGCGGTGAAAGTCGGTGCGAAACTTGGGCCACCGCCCCAGGTTTTGTTTCGTCTTTGCCGCGCAGGATGGGCAGTGATTGTGGAGAAAATTCCGAACGCGCAAGGCACACGGTTCGTTTGCCCGTTTTGTCCGCTTTCGCATCGCGTTCCGGGACCCGTGCGGGGATTCCGCAAGCTGCGTCGCGCGCAATGGGTGAAGTGCCGCCGCGTGGAGGAATAGCAAAGTTATGCCGCGTTCGCTGAAGAAGGGACCGTTCATCGATGGCCACTTGCAATCCAAAGTGGAAGCGATGAACTCGCGCAACGAAAAGAAAGTGGTGAAGACGTGGTCGCGCCGCTCGACCATTTTGCCGGAAATGGTCGGGCACACGATCGCGGTCCACAACGGGAAGAAATTTATTCCCGTGTACATCACCGAGCAGATGGTGGGGCACAAGCTCGGCGAGTTCGCGCCGACGCGCAGTTTCAAAGGCCACGGCGTGAAAGTTGCGCTCGAAAAGGCGGCAGCGGCCGCAGCTCCGGGCGGAGCGGCGCCCGCACCTGCAGGCGCGGGCGGCAAGTCCTAAGCAAAGGCATAGACGATGGCGACGGCAACAGCGGCACAAAGTCAGATTCAGGGAACGGCGATGGCGCGTTTCATTCGCGTCTCGCCGCAAAAAGCGCGTTTGGTGATCGATCTGATTCGCGGTCGCAATGCGGGCGACGCTTTGCAGACGCTGCGGTTCACGAAAAAGCGCGTGGCGAAAGAAGTCGAAAAGACGCTGCGCAGCGCTATCGCCAACGCCGAACGCAAAGCGGACGACGCGGGCGAGCAACTCGACGTGGACACGCTTTACGTTTCAAGCTGCTTTGTGAATGAAGGCCCGCGCTGGAAGCGGATGCGTCCCGCGCCCATGGGCCGCGGATTCCGTTATCAGAAGCGCACCAGCCACATTGTGGTGCAGGTGGCTGAGCATCACCGGGCGGTTGAGAGTCGCGTGGCGGCCGCAGCGGCGGAAGCAGAAGCTTCGAAGGGCGTGAAAGGCGCGGTTCGCAAGGCGCGCAAAGCGATTCAGAAACGCGCAAAAGAAGCACAGAAGAAGAAGTAGGAGGCGAGTTTGGGTCAGAAAACACATCCTTACGGTTTTCGGCTGGGCTACAACAAAGGCTGGAAGTCGCGTTGGTTCGCGAAGAAAGAATACGCGGATCTTTTGCACGAAGACGTGATCTTGCGCAAGCAGCTCAAGGACCGGCTGCGTTCAGCGGGCGTGGACGCCATCGATATCGAGCGGGCCGCGAACAAGCTCGTCGTTCGCATTTATACAGCGCGACCCGGAATCATCATCGGCCGCAAGGGCTCGGAAATTGACAAGCTGAAGGCCGAAGTTCAGAAGCGCACGAAGCGCGAAGTGCACATCGATATTCAGGAAGTGCATCGTCCCGAACTCGCGGCGCAGTTGGTCGCGGAATCGATTGCGTTGCAGCTCGAAAAGCGCGTCGCGTTTCGGCGTGCGATGCGCAAAGCGGTCGATTCGGCGCTGCGATTCGGTTGCAAGGGAATTAAAGTTCATGTTGGCGGCCGGTTGAATGGCGCGGAAATCGCGCGAAAAGAGTGGTATCTCCAGGGACGTTTGCCTCTGCAGACGCTGCGCGCGGATGTGGACTTCGGTTTCGCCGAGGCGCAAACGACCTACGGGAAAATTGGCGTGAAGTGCTGGATTTACCAGGGCGAAAAGATTCCGGCGCGCGGAAAAGCCGGAGAGGACGTGCAAGCCTAAGGGAACACGATTATGTTGATGCCGAAGAAAGTGAAGTACCGCAAGCAGCAACGCGGCCGGCGCCGAGGCAAGGCGTGGCGTGGAGGTTCGCTCGCGTTTGGCGATTACGGACTTAAGGCGCTTGAGCCGGCGTGGATCACGGATCGGCAGATCGAGGCGTCGCGTGTGGCAATTACGCGGTTCATCAAGCGCGGAGGAAAGCTCTGGATACGCGTCTTTCCGGATAAGCCGTTCACGAAAAAACCGGCTGAAACTCGTATGGGCAAGGGCAAAGGGCCACCGGAACGCTGGGTCGCGGTTGTGCGTCCCGGAAACGTATTGTTCGAGATGGCCGGAGTCGATTTGGCGTCGGCCACCGAAGCCATGGAGCTTGCGGCGCACAAGCTGCCGATTGCGACGAAGTTCGTGACGCGCGCGGAGGAATTCTAATGGCGCGCCGCGTTGAGAAGTACAGGGAAATGAGCTCGAACGAGCTTGAGATTCAGGAGCGCGAGCTTTCCGAGCAGATTTTCCGCCTGCGGTTCCAGTTGGCATCGGGCCAGGCGGAGGGTTTGAAGAAATTGCGGGAAGCACGGAAAGATTTGGCTCGCGTGAAGACGCTTTTGCGCGAAGGCGAATTGAGGAAGGCGTAATGGCAAACGAAGCAGCCGCCTCGGCAGCGGGGCAAACAGCGCAGGAACGAGGCCGGCGGCAGGAACTTGTCGGCGTGGTGACCAGCGCGAAGATGCAGAAGACGATCGTCGTGAAGGTCACGCGAACGACGCAGCATCCGTTGTATCGCCGGGTTGTGCGCTCGGCGAAGAAGTATTACGCGCACGACGAAACCGGCGAAGCGCGAGCGGGCGATACCGTGCGGATCGTTTCCACGCGGCCGCTTTCGAAATTGAAACGCTGGCGGCTCAAGGAAATTTTGGCGCGCTCGACGCGCGTCGCGTAACGCCGGCGAAAAGGTAGGGAGCAAGACAATGGTTCAGATGCGGACATGGCTGACGGTGGCCGATAACTCCGGCGCGCGCCAGATCACGTGCATTCTTCCGCTGGGCGGCGACGCGGGTTTGTCGGCGAGCCTGGGCGATGTGATTACGGCGGCGGTAAAGGAAGCGACGCCTGATGGCCAGGTGAAAAAAGGGAAAGTGGTGCGCGCGGTTGTGGTGCGCACTCGCAAGGAACAGCGGCGCAAAGATGGCACCTACATCCGGTTCGATGACAATGCCGCCGTATTGATTAACGATGCCAATGAGCCGATTGGGACGCGCGTTTTTGGCCCGGTCGCACGCGAGCTGCGCGACAAGAAGTTCACGAAAATCGTCTCGCTCGCTCCGGAAGTGTGGTAGCGATGAGGAAAATAGCAAAGATCAGGCCGCTCGGCATTCGCCACGGCGACATGGTGAAGGTAATGTCCGGCCGCTCGAAGGGCATGACCGGCAAAGTTCTGGCGGTGAATCCGGCGAAAAACCGGGTGACCGTGGAGCACGCGAACATTATCAAGCGCCACACGCGGCCGAATCCGCAGAAGAACGTTCGCGGAGGGATTGTCGATCGCGAGGCGCCAATTCACATTTCGAGCGTGATGCTGATCTGTCCCAGCTGCGATAAGCATACGCGCGTGGGACATACGAAGCTGCCGGACGGCACCCGAGTACGCACTTGCCGCCGCTGCAACGCAACATTCGAGAATTAGCGAGATCGAGGCAAAGGGACGATGGCGAGCCGTTTACACGACAAGTACCGCAAGGAAGCGATGCCGGCGCTAACGAAGCGCTTTGGCTATACGAACACGATGGCTGTGCCTCGCGTTTCGAAAGTCACCGTAAACATCGGCTTGGGCGAAGCTAGCCAGAACGTGAAACTGCTGGACGTGGCCGCGGTTGAGCTGGGACAAATTGCTGGGCAGAAAGCGGTGATTACACGGGCGAAGAAGTCGATCGCGAATTTCAAGATTCGCAAAGGCATGCCCATCGGCTGCATGGTCACGCTGCGCGGCGAGCGCATGTACGAGTTTCTCGACCGGCTGACGACCGTCGTTTTTCCCCGCGTCCGCGACTTCAAAGGTTTGCCGCCAAATTCTTTTGACGGGCGCGGCAATTACACGCTGGGCCTGAAGGATCAGCTCGTGTTTCCGGAAATCGACTACACCAGAGTCGACAAGATCAAGGGAATGAACATCACGATTACCACCACGGCGCGCAACGACGAAGAGGGCCGCGAGCTGCTGAAGCTGCTCGGCGTCCCGTTCCGCGTGCAGGGTTCGTAAGGAGAACAGTAGAGAATGGCTCGAACCAGTCAATTCGCAAAAACGCAGCGCAAGCTGAAATACAAGATTCGCCAGCGCAACCGGTGCCGCATTTGCGGCCGCTCGCGCGGCTATCTGCGCAAATTCGAAATGTGCCGCATCTGTTTCCGCGGCCTGGCGCTCAAGGGAGAAATTCCCGGCGTCGTGAAAGCTAGCTGGTAAGGACTGAAGAATGACCACCGATCCCGTCGCCGATCTTTTGACCCGGATTCGCAATGGCGCCCGCGCGCGGCATCCGCGCGTCGATTTGCCAGCGTCGAAACTAAAAGTGGAAATCGCGCGCATCTTGAAGGAAGAGGGCTACCTCGCGAATTTCAAGGTCGTGGAAGAGAAAAATAAGAAGACGCTGCGCCTTTTTCTGCGTTACACGCCGGACCGCCGCAGTGTGATCACGGATCTTCGCCGCGTGTCGCGGCCGGGATCGCGCCGCTACGTCGGCAAAGACGGCATCCGGCCGGTCGTCGGCGGCATGGGCGTTGCGATTGTTTCCACGCCGCGCGGCCTAATGACCGGGCAGGCGGCCCGCAAAGAAGGCGTGGGCGGTGAGCTGCTTTGCGAGGTTTGGTAAATGATTTTCGGTAACGAGTGTCGGTAAACAAGGATTCGAGAGAGCTATGTCGCGAATTGGAAACAAAATCATCACGGTCCCTTCGGGCGTGAAAGTCCAGATCAAGGACTCAGCCGTCGAAGTGCAGGGGCCCAAGGGCAAGCTGACGGTCGCTGTGCCGCGCGGAGTTCAGTTCGAGCAGAAAGACAGCACGCTCGTTGCGAAACGCGAAACCGAGGAGCATCGCGCGCTACATGGATTGGCGCGAGCGCTCGTCGCGAATGCGGTCACAGGTGTTACAACGGGGTTCAAGAAAGAACTCGACATCGTCGGGGTCGGCTATCGCGCGGAAGTCAAGGGCAAGAACGTTGTCCTCGCGCTGGGCTATTCGCACCCGATTGAATTCGCGATTCCCGAAGGGATTCAGATCGCGGTCGATAAGCAAACGCACTTGGTTGTTTCCGGCGCGGACAAGGGACAGGTCGGCCAGGTGACGGCAAATCTTCGATCGTTGCGTCCGCCCGATCCGTATAAGCAAAAGGGCGTGCGCATCACCGGCGAACGGCTCAAGAAGAAGGCAGGCAAGGCAGGCGTGAAGTCAGCGGGCGCGTAATCGCGCTGATTAAAAAGGAGAGTCAAGCGTGGCAGCACCGGTTCGAAGATTGTCGCGAGAGGCGCATCGGCGCCGCATTCATGTGCGCATGCGCAAGAGCCTGGCGGGCACGCCTGAGCGGCCCCGGCTCTGCGTGCATCGCTCGAGTAAGCATATTCGCGTCCAGATCATTGACGACGGTACGGGCAACACGCTCGCGTCCGCCAGCTCGCTCGATAAGGAAGTGCGCGAAAAGATTCAAGGCGGCGGAAACATCGCCGCGTCGAAGGTTGTCGGCAAAGTGATCGCGGACCGCGCTCGCGCGAAAGGCGTTGAGCAGGTTGTGTTCGACCGCGGCGGCTATCAATATCACGGCCGCGTGCAAGCGCTTGCCGAAGCGGCCCGGGAGGCGGGCCTGAGGTTCTAACTCCTATGCCGAAACAAGAACTCAAAGACACGCTCTCGATTCGCCGTCCGATCGAAACGAATCAAGCGAACCTGAAAGACCAAGTGGTCTCGATCAACCGCGTCACGAAAGTGGTGAAAGGCGGAAAGAATCTCAGTTTTTCGGCGCTCGTTGTCGTGGGCGATCAAGGCGGGCACGCGGGCTTCGGCATGGGCAAGGCGCGCGAAGTTCCCATGGCGATTCGAAAGGCCATCGAGCAAGCCAAGAAGAACATGGTCAAGCTCAACCTGAAAGGCTCGACGATCCCGCATCAGGTGATCGGTTCCTATGGGTCCGGCCAGGTGCTTTTGAAACCTGCGCCGGAAGGCACTGGCGTGATCGCCGGCGGCCCTGTGCGCGCAGTGATGGAAGTTGCAGGCATTCAAAATGTGCTGACGAAATCACTTGGCACCTCGAATCCGCATAACGTGATCAAGGCTACGTTCGATGCCTTGCTGCATCTGAAAGACGCGGCGCGCGTCGCGGAGACGCGCGGCAAGATCGCGGCCGAGGAGACGGCGGCAACGTCCTAACGGGCAAATCGAAAAGCAGGAAAAAAATGGCAACGAAAAAGAAATCCGGAACTTTGAAGATCAAGTGGGTGCGCAGCTTTATCGGCTGCCCGAAAGATATGCGGCAAACGATTCGCGGGCTTGGTTTCCGGCGGATGCAGCAAGTCGTCGAGCGCGCGGATACGCCTGAAACGCGCGGTATGATCGCCAAAGTCCATCATCTGGTGGAAATCGAGGATTAGTTTTATGGCCACGGAACCGACACTCTCGAATTTGAAGCCTCCGCGCGGATCGCGCCATCGCAAGGTGCGCGTGGGGCGCGGTATGGGCTCGAAAATGGGCAAGACCGCCGGCGCAGGCAACAAAGGCCAGCAGTCCCGCCGCGGTTATTCGCGCCGTCCTGGATTTGAGGGCGGACAGATGCCGCTTCACCGGCGATTGCCGAAGCGCGGCTTTGCGGCGCCATTCTCTAGAACGTTCGCGGTCGTGAACATCGGCACGCTCAACGAATTCGCCGCGGGCGATACGGTCACGCCGGAAACGCTGGCCCAGCGCGGGATTGTCCGCGCCCATCGCGGCGGCGTCAAGGTTCTTGGCGACGGTGAATTGAAGGTTGCTCTAACGGTGCGTGCGCATGCCTTCAGCAAGTCCGCGGAGGAAAAGATCGCGCGTGCCGGAGGGAAAACCGAAGTTTTGTCATGAAGAAGCTCGTCGAAGCCTTTCGCAACATCTTCAGCACTCCTGACCTGCGTAATCGTGTGCTCTTTACGCTTGCGTTGCTAGGTGTGTATCGCTTCGGCGCTTTCATTCCGACTCCTGGAATCAATACAGACGCGCTGCAGCAGCTTTTCGAGCAGAACCGTGGATCGATGCTGGGCATTATCGACCTCTTCAGCGGCGGCAACTTCCGCCGGCTGACGATTTTTGCTCTCGGCATCATGCCCTACATCACTTCCTCCATCATTTTGCAGTTGCTGGTCGTCGTCTGGCCGTATTTGGAACGGCTGCAGAAGGAAGGCGAACTAGGGCGCCGCAAGATCACGCAGTACACGCGCTATTTGACGATTATTTTGAGCGCTTTTCAGTCATTCGCAATCGCGCGAACGTTGGAATCGCAGACGATTACCGGGGCGCAGGGCCTCGTCTATCACCCGGGCGTGCGCTTCATCCTGATGACGATGCTGACGCTGACCACCGGGTCGGCGTTCATCATGTGGCTGGGCGAGCAGATCAGCGACCGGGGCATCGGCAACGGTATGTCGTTGATCATTTTTGCCGGCATCGTGGTTGGCTTGCCTCGCGCCGTGAAAGATTTGTGGGATAAAGTCGCGAACCGCGAATGGGGGTCGTTCACGCCGATTGCCATTGTGGTGTTGCTGGCTTTAATGATTGCGGTGGTCGCCTTTATTGTGTTTGTGGAGGGCGGACAGCGGCGTATTCCCGTCCAATACGCCAAGCGCGTGATGGGGCGAAAAGTGATGGGCGGACAGATGACCTATCTGCCTCTGCGCGTGAATTCCGGAGGCGTCATCCCTCCGATTTTCGCCAGCTCGTTGCTTACGTTTCCGCCAACTTTGGCGCTGCTGTTCCAAAGCCGGTCCACGCATCTTCAGAAGTTCAGTCAGATGTTCAACTGGGGCGAGCCGGTTTACACGGTTGTTTATGTGGTGCTGATCATTTTCTTCGCGTTTTTCTACGTGGGTATTATTTTCAATCCCACGGAGCTTGCGGACAACATGCGGAAGTACGGCGGCTTCGTTCCGGGAATCCGGCCCGGCCGCAACACGTCCGAATATATCAACCGCATCTTGTCGCGCCTCACTCTAGTGGGCGGCGTCTATCTGGCGATTGTTTGCCTCCTGCCGGAGTGGATGATTTCCGGAATTCACTTGCAACATTTGCCCGGGGTGCTTGGCACGTGGTTTGACAATCACGCGCCAAATTTCGTGCTCTACGGGTTGGGCGTCGCTTTTTATTTCGGCGGCACTTCGCTGCTCATCGTGGTCGGCGTTGCGATGGATACGGTGCAGCAGCTCGAAGCGCAGCTGGTCATGCGGAACTACGAGGGGTTTGTTCGGAAAGGCCGGGTGAGGAGCAGGCGCGGTTAACGTCAGCAGTTCTGGCGGGTGAGCATGGCTCTGAATCGCGCGTTAATAGTTTTGGGTCCCCCGGGAGCCGGCAAAGGCACCCAGTCGAGGCGCATCGCGCAACTGTACAATGTGCCGCACTTGTCGACAGGGGACATGCTCCGCGATGCGATCAACCGCGGCACCGAGCTTGGGAAGATCGCGCAGCCGATCATGGAGCGGGGCGACTTGGTTTCGGATGAATTGATCATGGCCATGGTGGAGCAGCGTTTGTCAGAGCCGGATTGCAGCAAAGGGTTCGTCTTCGACGGTTTTCCGAGAACTCTGAAGCAGGCGGCGCAGCTCGACGCCATTCTGGAAAGTCATGGGTTCGGAAAGCCGATCGTGGTGGATTTCGCGGTGCCGGAAGACAAATTGCTGAAGCGCCTGACGGGGCGCTGGATGTGCAGCGTGGATGGTGAGACTTACAACATTTATGAGAAGCCGCCCAAAGTCGCCGGGATCTGCGATGCGGACGGCGGCACATTGATTCAGCGCGCCGATGACCGTCCGGAAGCGGTGAAGGAGCGGCTCGCGGTATACGAGCGAAAAACCAAGCCGCTAACCGATTATTACGAGAGCAAAGGTTTGCTGGAACGCGTGGACGCGGGCAAAAGCGTGGAAGAAGTGAATCGGGAAGTGCGCGCGATTCTGAATCGCGTGGACGGGCAACATGGTCGTGTGTAAGTCGTGGTCGGAGCTCGAAAAGATGCACGAGGCCGGACTGATCGTATGGAGTGCGCTTGAAAAGATGCGCACGATGGTTCGGCCCGGCATAACGACGAAAGAGCTTGACGAATTTGCGGAAGACTATTCCGCGGAACATCGCGCGCGCCCGGCGTTCAAGGGCTATCGCGGTTATCCGGGTTCGGTTTGCACTTCGATCAACCAGGAAATCGTGCATGGCATTCCCTCTGCTTCGCGCCGGGTGAAAGAGGGCGACATTTTGTCGATGGATTTCGGCGTCGAGCTGAAAGGTTATTTTGCGGACGCTGCGCTCACGGTTGGCGTCGGCAAAACTGCTCCCCAGCGCGAAAAACTGATGCGCGTCACACGCGAATCGCTCGAACACGCGATTGAAAAAGTGCAGCCCGGCAACCGGCTGGGCGATATTTCCGCCGCCGTGCAGGACTGGGTCGAGCAAAACGGCTACTCGGTTGTGCGCGAATTCGTGGGCCACGGAATCGGAACGAAGATGCACGAAGATCCGCAGGTCCCGAATTACGGCGTGCCAGGACAGGGACCGCGATTGCAAGAGGGAATGGTGCTTGCCATCGAGCCCATGGTGAATTCGGGCGGACCGGCCGTGCGAGTGCTCGACGATGATTGGACGGCGGTCACAGCCGATGGCAGCGATTCGGCCCATTTCGAACATACCGTAGCCGTTACGAATAAAGGACCTTGGATTTTGACGCGGCCTCGGGAAGCATCTGGGCCAGTTTGGTAACAGTGGAGACTGAATGGCGAGACGGCCAGAGCCTGAAAAAAAGAAGCCGGGCGAGGGAAGCGGTAAAGAAGACGCCATCGAAGTGATGGCAACGGTGATCGAGCCTCTGCCGAACGCGATGTTTCGCGTGGAGCTCGAAAACAAGCACCAGGTGCTGGCGCATATTTCCGGGAAAATGCGGAAAAACTTCATCCGCATTCTGGCGGGCGATCGGGTGGCCGTGGAGCTTTCGCCGTACGATTTGACGCGTGGACGCATCGTCTACCGGTACAAGTGACCCCGGGGCCGTAAGCGATGGCTTGAAGCGCGGCCTACGGCAATAGCATCAGATAGTGGTTTGGCTTCGGGCTTTTCGGAAGCGAAGGAAAGTCGAGAGAAGAGATGAAGGTTAGGGCGTCAGTTAAGAAAATTTGCATGAAATGCAAGATTGTCCATCGTCGCGGCGTGGTGCGCGTGATCTGTTCGAATCCCAAGCACCGCCAGCGGCAGGGATAGGAGCAAGAAATGGCACGTATCGCGGGTGTCGACCTTCCGCCGAATAAGCGGCTTTGGGTCGGACTTACGGCAATTTACGGAATCGGGCAACAGCGCGCGCGTACGTTGGCTGAGAAGGCCAAAGTCGACGCGACCAAGAAGATCAAAGATCTGACCGAGGATGAAGTAACGCATCTGCGGGCGGCTATCGAGTCAGAAGGCGGCGTCGAAGGCGATTTGCGCAAAGACATACAGATGAATATCCGCCGGCTGATCGAAATTCAGTGCTATCGCGGCTTGCGGCACCGGCGGAATCTTCCGGTACGCGGCCAGCGCACGCACACAAACGCGCGCACCCGAAAGGGACCGCGCAAGGGAGCCGTCGCGGCGAAGAAGAAGACGATGGCCCGCAAGTAACATCGCAGCGAGGCAAAGAGAGGAATCGTGGCAAAAGAACCGCAAGATGCAGCAGCTTCGCCGGCAGCGCCGGCGAAATCTTCCAAGCGGAAGAAGGAATTTCGCAAGAAGCGCGAAAAGCGCGTGGTGCCGCACGGCATCGTGTGCATTCAGGCGACGTTCAACAACACGATCGTCACGCTCACCGATCCGGATGGACGGGCCGTGAGCTGGTCCTCGGCGGGCTCGGTCGGTTTCAAGGGTTCGCGCAAGGGGACGCCTTACGCCGCGCAGCAGGCGGCGATGACGGCTGCGGGCGTGGCGCGCGATCAATATGGGATGAAGTCGGTGGAAGTTCGCGTGAAGGGACCAGGTGCCGGTCGCGAATCCGCGGTGCGAGCGCTCGCATCGTCCGGGCTGCACATCAACGCGATCAAAGACGTAACGCCGGTGCCGCACAACGGTTGCCGTCCGCCAAAGCGCCGCCGCGTGTGATTTGGTTTCGTAGGGGCACGACACGTCGTGCCCGGCAAAAGAACTTGGCGGCATTTTG
Source organism: Candidatus Acidiferrales bacterium (assembly GCA_030037315.1). Classification (GTDB taxonomy): domain Bacteria; phylum Acidobacteriota; class Terriglobia; order Acidiferrales; family UBA7541; genus Palsa-295. The sequence continues at coordinate 7,753 of JASHRM010000198.1, read as the reverse complement.
CCACCAATTCTGGGATTTTGGTTCTTACGCAGCGCCGGGTCCTTTAGCCCGGCAGGTTTTGTAGGGGTCGGGGTTTTAGCCCCGGCGAGTTGAAGGAGAATTAATTTGGCAAGACATCGTGAAGCAGTTTGCAGGTTGTGCCGCAGGGAAGGCATGAAACTCTTCCTGAAGGGCCTCCGTTGCTATACGGAAAAGTGCGCCATCGAAAAGCGCAATTTCGTTCCCGGCCAGCATGGCCAGGCGCGGCGCGCGAAAATGGTTGGATACGGCGTGCAGTTGCGCGAAAAGCAAAAAGTGAAGCGCACCTATGGCCTGCTCGAACGCCAATTCCGCACGTATTTCGAGAAGGCTGCAAAGGCGAAAGGCGCGACGGGCGCGAACCTGATGGTTACGCTAGAGCGCCGTCTCGACAACGTCGTCTATCGCGCTGGGCTGGCCGGCTCGCGCGCACAAGCGCGTCAGCTCGTTCTGCACGGGCACGTGCAGATCAAGGGACAGAAGGTCAATATTCCGAGCTATCTCGTTCAGATCGGCGACGAAATCACTTTGCGGGAAAAGATGCACCAGAACGCGATGGTGCTCGAAGCGCGCAATCTGGCGCAGAGCCAGGGAGTCGCGCCGTGGCTCGATATCGACCGCGAAAATTTCAAGGCGCGCGTTGTTGCCCTGCCACGCCGCGAAGATGTCCAGACGCCGCCGATGAATGAGCAGCTTATCGTCGAGTTGTACTCGAAGTAATAGATCATTTTCATTTTATTCGAAGGTTCGCAGGCCCGGTGTATAGGGCCGGAAGGGAAAAGCAAATATGTGGAAGGGCTTTCAGAAACCAAAGCGGTTGGCAGCAGAACCCGAGACGCTCACCGACAAGTACGGGAGATTTTCCGCGCAACCGTTTGAGCGCGGTTGGGGAACCACGGTCGGCAACGCGTTGCGTCGCGCGCTTTTGAGCTCGATTGAGGGTGCCGCGATTACCGCTGTGAAAATCGAAGGCGTGCTGCATGAATTCTCGCCCATTCCGGGCGTTGTGGAAGACGCCACAGACATCATTCTCAACCTCAAGCAGGTGCCGCTGAAGCTGAATAACGACCAGCCGAAGACGATCACGCTCAACGTCGATCAGCCGGGTCCGGTGACGTCCGCCAAAATCGAAGAAGACGCGGACATCGCGGTGCTAGACAAGAACGTCTACATTGCGACCGTGAGCGAAGGCGGCAAGCTCGAACTCGAACTGCGCGTAAAGAATGGCCGCGGCTATGTCGCTGCCGATCGCAATTTCGACGAGGACCTGCCGATTGGCTATATCCCAATCGATTCCGTGCACTCGCCGGTTCGCAAGGTGAATTACTCGGTTGAAGCGGCTCGCTTGGGCCAGATGACCGATTACGAAAAGCTCACGCTGGAAGTTTGGACGAATGCTGCGATCACACCGCAGGACTCCATCGGCCTCGCGTCGAAGCTGATCAAAGATCACATGAGCATCTTCATCAACTTCGAAGAGCAGCCCGAGCTGCCGGAAGAAGCGGTAGAAAATTACGCCGATCCGCGCCTCGAATTTCTCGACCGTTCGGTCGAAGAACTCGAGCTTTCCGTCCGCTCGTACAATTGCTTGAAGAACGCGAACATTCAGAACCTGCGGGAGCTGGTGCAGAAGACCGAGTCCGAAATGCTGAAGACGAAAAATTTCGGACGCAAGTCGCTGAACGAAATTAAAGACATTCTGCACAAGATGGGCTTGAGCCTCGGCATGAAATTCGACGACCACGGCCGGGTGATTTGGCCGCCGTTGCCGAGTCAGACCGCACTTCCGTCGCCGGAAGAATCCGCGGGCCTGTAAGCGAGCCGGGTCGGGGATAAACATGAGACACCTGAAAGCAGGATTTAAACTGGGCAAGCAACCTGCGCATCGTCGCGCCGTGCTTCGCAATCTGGTGACGAACCTGATTGAGAAGGAGCGGATCGAGACGACCATACTGCGCGCAAAGGCGGCGCGTCCGCTGGCTGAGCGCATGATCACGCTCGGCAAGCGCGACTCGCTGCACGCACGGCGGCAAGCTGCATCGTTTCTGATGACGGCGGACGCGACGAAAAAACTTTTTGCCGATCTTGCGCCGCGTTTCGCCGATCGTCCGGGAGGCTACACTCGCATCGTTCGCACCGGTTGGCGCATTGGCGACGGCGCCGAACTCGCGATCATCGAGTTCATCGGCTCCGAATTGAAGAAGAAAGAGAAAAAACCGAAGCGTGGGGCGAAACAGGAAGAGCCGGAAGAAGAAAAAGAAGAGGCAGCAGCGACCAAGTAACACCTCAGCTTACGCAAAATCGAGCCCGCTCCAGATCATCGGAGCGGGCTTTTTTACTTTTGCGAAGCCAGTTCTCCCGCTTCTTGTCTCTGTTTGTGACGCACGTGACCCCACAGAATTACCAGCGCCGCCACGGCCTGCGCCGCGATCCCGCCAGTCGTATCGATTAGCACATCCGTGACAAGCGGCGTCCGGCCCGGCACAAAGGATTGGTGAAATTCGTCGAGGCACGCGTACAACGCAACGATCATTACAGCCACGACTGCCCAGGCAAACCGCGCATCGTGGCGGCCTTTCCGAATTCCGCGCAAGACCAAAAGGCTTAGGATGAAATACTCGGTGAAATGCGCGCACTTGCGAATCACATGGTGAATTTCGTAAAGCCTGGCGAGGCGAGCATGCGGCAACAGCCAGTGAAGAATGGGAATGATGACGCGGCTCGTGTTATCGGAAGTGAATGCGCCGGTCGAGAAGATTGAAATGACCACGGCCCAAGCCAGCGCGGGCCACCACTGCTTGAGCCAGTTCACTTACTCGAGCCGGTAATTGGGCGCTTCGCGAGTGATGATCACGTCGTGCACGTGGCTCTCGCGCAGACCCGCCTGGGAAATGCGAATGAACTTGCCTCGCTCTTGCAATTCCTTCAGTGTTGCGGCGCCGCAATAACCCATTCCGCTGCGCAGCCCTCCGACGAGCTGATCGACCAAACCCGCGAGCGGACCTTTGTAGGGAACTTGGCCTTCGATTCCTTCGGGGACGGATTTTCCACGCTCGGCGGTTTCTTGTCCGTAGCGATCGGCCGACCCCGCTTCCATCGCCCCCAGCGAACCCATGCCGCGGTAGGATTTGAACGTGCGGCCTTGATAGAGAATTGTTTCACCCGGCGATTCTTCGGTGCCGGCAAAGAGGCTGCCGATCATCACCGCAGAAGCGCCTGCGGCGATCGCTTTCGTGATGTCGCCTGAAAACTTGATTCCGCCGTCGCCGATCAGCGGCACACCGGAACCCTCCGCCGCGCGCGCGCTTTGAGCGATGGCTGTGATCTGCGGCACGCCTGCGCCTGTGACGACGCGCGTGGTGCAAATCGAACCGGGACCAATTCCGACCTTTAGTCCGTCGATGCCGAGCGCGATCAAGTCGCGCGTGGCTTCCGCAGTCGCCACGTTCCCGGCGATCAATTGCATTTCCGGCAGGCGATGCTTTACGGCGCGAATCGCGTCCATTACGCGCGTGGTGTGGCCGTGAGCCGTGTCGATGGCGAGGACGTCGGCTTTTTCGTTCGCCATTTCGACGGCGCGTTCGAGAAAGTCTCCGGTCGCGCCGATTGCTGCGCCCACGCGAAGCCGGCCCTGTTCGTCCTTCGTGGCGCTCGGAAATTCCAATTTCTTTTGGATGTCTTTTACGGTGATGAGGCCCTTGAGATTGAAATCTTTATCGACGACGAGGAGTTTTTCGATGCGATGCGTCTGCAAAATGCGCTCGGCTTCGTCGAGCGTAGTGCCCACGGGCACGGTGACGAGATCTTCCTTCGTCATTACATTGTTCACAGGCTGATCGATGTTGCGTTCAAAGCGCAGATCACGATTCGTGAGAATTCCGACGAGCCGCTGACCGCGCGTGACCGGCAGACCGGAGACTTTGTACTTATTCATGATGTCGAGCGCCTGACGCACTGAAATTTCGGGCGAGATCGTGACGGGATCGACGATCATGCCGCTCTCCGAACGCTTCACCCGGTCGATTTCTTCGGCCTGGCGTTCGATCGACATGTTGCGGTGCACGAATCCGATGCCGCCCTGGCGCGCGATTGCGATAGCGAGGCGCGAGTCGGTGACGGTATCCATCGCCGCGGCGACGATCGGGATATTCAGCGAGATTCGGCGCGATAGGAACGTACGCGTGTCGGCTTGAGCGGGAAGCACGTCTGACTTGCCGGGCAAGAGCAATACGTCGTCAAACGTAAGCCCTTCCGGAATGCCGTGTTCGAACTGCTGCTCGCCCGCGATCTCTTCCTTTGTGGTGATGAAGAGAGCTTCTCTAGGCATGCCTTTTGTCTCCTACCTCCCAGGCTCGACTGGCCGTCGACCTGGGAGCCCTATATGAAGCACGAAAGCCCGGCAAGATTCGCCGGGCTTGGATGAAGTACATTTGTCGGGAACCACCTTCATGAAGTTTTGATTTTATGCGCTTCGATGAATGAAAGCAAGGAGGGTCGAGAGAGAAGGGAATGGAAATAAATACGTTGGAGCAAATGAAGGAGGCAAACAAGGTCAAAGAAAGAGCGATTGTGCGCCGCAACGCGAGCCGCAAAGACGCACGATTTGGTGCAAAACTGCGCACTTCCAAGATGCCGAGATTTGACGGGTAGAAAATTTTATCTCGTTGATTCGGCGATAGTTAAGTCGAATTCTACTCGGCAGGCTCGTCGGGCAGGAATGCGGTGATTCTACATGCTTTGAGGCTGTTGTAGCGTGTGTCATTGGTGCTGATCGCGGTCGAGTGTGCGCTGCGGCGACGTCGGCGCCGCGCCTGCTTCCTTTCCACTGTCGTATTTCGGTCGTCATCATCATCACGATTTGACGGTAGCAAATCTCTTAACGGAAAACAGGAAGTACTTGGTGTAAAGATTAGCCCGGTTTGGACTCCGGAAGCTGAATGCACGAGCAGAATTAAATGTCGGATCTATGCAGAATCACGAGGACCTGTCCCGATGACCGCGCCATCGCGAAAGAGCCCAAGCTCCAAGATGGCAGGCGTCGCGTCTTCCTCGAACTGAGGATCCCTCTCGTCCGACTTCGCCAACTTCGTTAACTGCAACCTGAGCACGACAGCCAAGGCGAAGAACAACGCGACGAGCGCTGAAATCGTCGTCCAGTCGCGAAACGCTCGCTGCTCGATTGCAACGCCGCGGCCCACGAGCCAAACCAAGACGACCGCCGCAGCAAGACCATGTGAACTTGCGCCTTGCCGGGGAGACAGGAACAAGTGAAAGGGATTTTGCGAAAGCGCCACAATGAGATGTCGACGAGAATCATGGAAAGCAATCCGAGGCGGTTTTCGAACTCGCACCGCTATTTCGACCGGCGCCATTTGTCCTGTTTTTGATCTTGATCATTGGATTCCGCTGGGCGCTGGCGGATCAGGCGCAGCGCTGTCCGGTATGCCTCCGCCGACTTTCCCATCCGACTAGGATCGGGAGCTCAGCCGAGCTATGTCTGGGGTGGTGCGGAACGGAACTGTTATGTGTGCGTGGGCACGGCTTTCTTTACGTTCCCGACATTCCAACAAGTTCATGTGGCAGGCAACGCTGGCAATACCTCGACTCTAGCTGGGGCAGCCTACGTAGCTAGGACTCAGCCTCCCGGGCTACTCTTCGGGAATTTCCTTCCGGACAGGAGGAAGAGTGCTCTCTTTGGATTGTAGTTGACATATTCCCATATAGGAATATATTAGAGGCATGGCAAGGGCGGCGACAACGTCGGATGCGTTCAATGCTGTGGCCGAGCCGTGGCGCAGGGAAATCCTGAATTACCTGGTGCTGCGGGAGCATGCTGTTGGCGAGATTGTGGCCGCGACTGGCTTGGAGCAACCGTCGGTTTCAAAGCATCTGCGAGTTTTGCGGGATGTGGGGCTCGTACACGCCCGAAGGGAAGGCCGTCAAATTTTCTACCGCACCAACGCTGCTGGCATCCGGCCACTACACGAGTGGACGAGCACGTTTGAGAAATTCTGGCGGCATCAGTTGAGCAGGATCAAAGAGCGCGCGGAGGCGAAAGCCGAGTCGGAAAAGCAGTGACTAGCGAATCGGTGACAGTACGAGGAAGAAATGGGGCATCGAAGGGAGATTCTTCGACTACGCATCTCTGCGCGGAAATCGCAAACCTCGATTTCCGAGAGAACAGACGCCGAGGTGCTTTGCTCAGAATGACAATTGTGATGGGTGGCGGCGGATATTGAATACGAGGCTCGATGGCAAAGTGAAATCTCAAAGACGCCAAGGAGATGGCATGAATGTTTGAGTTCTGAGGCGGTAGGCTTCCGGGAGCTGGGAACAGTTCTCGGAGTAGACAGGTTACAGGCTGGATGATTTTTTGAGGCTTTGACCTCGTCAAGGAGGAATCATGATCGCAGCGACGGCACCAAAAGTGGAAGACCTGTTGTTGAGCATCACGGAGGAGATTCATGTGAAGGCGCCTCTGAAGACTACGTTTGAGGCGCTGATTGAAGAGCTGACGAATATGGTCGGGGGCGACAATCGTCCCATGCCGATGAAAATCGAGCAGTGGCCGGGCGGGCGATGGTATCGCGATCTCGGCGACGGCAACGGGCATCTTTGGGCGCACGTCCAGTCGATCAAAAAGCCGACGCTTCTCGAGCTGTACGGTCCGCTGATGATGTCGTATCCGGTCACGTGCAACGTGCAGTATCGACTGAGTGAAGAGGCGGGCGGCACGCTGATCAAGTTCCAACACCTCGCGCTTGGCGCCATCCCGGATGATTTCAGGAAAGGCATGCGGCAGGGCTGGGGCAGCATCAACACCAGAACGAAGTCGCGCGCGGAAAGCTAGCCAGGCTGAAGGAAGAGGCAATCGTTATCGCGTGGGCGATGGAAGCTATTCGGGTGACAGATTCTCTGGCGCAGTAGCCTGAGGAACGACTTTTTTCAGGAACTTGAGAACGGTTGACGCGTAGAGTTCCGGGTCGGTTCTGCGCGTTGAATCGTGCTCGGCTCCGGGAATCACCAGAAGCTCTTTCAGAGGGCTCGTAGCAGCGCGGTACATTTTCTCCGTATCAGTGGGAGGGCAAATTCGATCCTGCGAGCCGGCAATAAAAAGAATTGGGCGCTGGCCGATTCGATGGATTGCCAGCAGGGAATTTGCCTTGCGGCCGCTAATCCAAACGCCAGTTCGCAGGTAATAAACGGGCACGATCGCTTCCTCAACAACGGAAAAACCAGCAATGCGCAGTCCGAATCTTTCCCAAAAAGACCGCGAAGGATCCTGAGCAAGCAGACTCGTCGCATGAGTGACCATGCGCTCGAACGAAATATAGGGGCTGTCGGCGATTACGGCATCGACTTCGCGTGACTGCGCGCCGGCCCAGAGTGCTGCAACGGCCCCGTAAGAATGGCCCATCACGATGAAGGGCCGGTGAATTCCGTTTCGCTTGAGATAGTCGAGCCCGCCGAGGACGTCGAAGGCTTCCATGTAACCGGGGCTCGCGTAGTCGCCGCCGCTTTGGCCGTGATCGCGCAAATCGACGAGCAGTGTGTTGTAGCCAGCGCGGACCAGGAAATCGGCGCGCGTCAGCATGTCCGAACGGTTTCCGTCGATGCCATGCGCCAGGATCACCGTTCCGCGGGGCGTTCCCGCGGCCGGAATGTACCAGGCCTTTAGCGGAATCCCATCGCGAGAGAAGAAGGAAACGATCTGGGCCGACAATCCGAAGTCGGA
>JASHRM010000197.1 GCA_030037315.1 Candidatus Acidiferrales bacterium | reverse complement strand
TTCAAAGGAAAAAACAAACTGCCGGGCTAAAGTACCCCTTCGACTGCGCTCGGGACAAGCCGGCTCTACGTTTAAACCTTAAGGCAGGAAGCGAACAGCGCGATGCGGTAGAATCCCTCGCGGAAAATTCATGGCGCGCAAGATCGCGATTCGAACAGTCATTGGACTCGTGCTGGGATTTTGCGTGCTCTACATCTGCGATTTCTGCGTGCTGCACATTCGGATGCTGCATGGCGGCACGAACGCGGCACTCGATACGGTGAGCGTCACGTATGGCGCCGCGCTGAAAGACGGACGCGCCGAACTTTTCGCCGATCAGTCCGGAACAGTGACGTGTTCGCGTTCGATCTTTCCGCAGATGGGCTATTCGCCGTGTTGGTACGCGCGAAGGCACGCGACCCAAATTATCAGCGAGAATCTGGGCGGCAGAATGCCGAGCTAGAGAACCCGGCTCCACGGTTGAAACCTCAAAGGAAGTGACATGCCGCGCTAAAGTCCGCGCGCTACATTTACACCTTAGTTTGCGGCGGACAAGCGCGCGACAGAAGTTTCGGGAGTTCCAGGAGTTTCGGCTGGCGCAAGCTTTGCGCGAATCAAAGCCTCCACGCGATTCCACACGTTCGGATCGCACTCGATTTCGAGGTGCGCTTTCATGAAATGGCGGTCCCACCAAGGATAGGAGTTCACGCAAGCCGCAGGCTTCTGGCTGTAATCAAAACGGAAATTGCCGAGGATTTTTGTGCGCGCGGGATCCGCGGCGTGAATCGAGTTTTCGCCATGGAGAAAGCTGTGCGGCTGATAGAAATTCGCGGCTTCCGCGACGTTTGCGGGCACGACCGAATCGTCGCCAAAACCTTTCGTGATGCTATCGACTTGAATCGTGAGCAACACGGGGATTTCGTCCTTTTCGAGCTGCCGCGCAAGAGTGATGGCCTCGAACGCGCCCCAACTGTGGCCATACAAGACGATGCGGGCCGCGCGCTTTTCCGCCGCGGAAAGAATGCCGTCGTGATCGGTATCCAGCAAGTTTCGAATTTCGGCGTAGGCCTGCGCGCCCTTGTGATTTTCGACGATTTCAGAGTGAACGCCGCGAGGAAAGTCGGCGCGTAATTTGGCCGCGAGCTGGACTTCTGTGTGGGCCATGTCGTCGTGATGGACGAAGCCGCCGACAAAGCCCAAGACAATCATGGGGGAAGCAACGGACTCGGATTTCGGGGCGGATCCCGATCCAGTGGCGCGCGCGGAACCGCACACGAGCAGCGCTGCTGCGAGCGGCAAAAGAAAAGCGCGAGTACGCATCAGCAATTTCAGTGGGGACGCGTGAATCGTATCAGGAATTGCGTGCGGAGCGAAAGCGAAAACCGGCGGAAAAATAATAAGGCCGACCCGTTTTCGGGCCGGCCCTTGCTAGTACGGACTAGCCAACAGAACTATAACCAATGCTCGCGAGTTGGACCAAACTAGCGAGTGCTCAGGAACTTGCAGACATCTTTTACAGAGTTACTGAGCAACGCTGTTTCGGTGGCGTAAATCGTGTCGCCGCCATGGGCAATCACCAGGAACCGATAGCTGCCTGACCAGCCGTTCTCGGCCAGCATGAAATCGGAGCCTTTGGGATTCGTGGTGATCGTCACGTTCGGACACTGAGAGCTGAAGTGCTTGACGAGCTGCGCGATGTCGACATTCGACTGGCGCGCCAGAACGATCCTCAATGGCCGAGCAGGAGCCGGAGCGGCGCTCGCTACGGAGATTGCCGGAACAACGGGCGTGATGACGAAAGCGATAAGAATTGCAAAACCGATGATGAATTTTTTCACTGCGAGTCTCCCTTCACCCGGCTGGGCCGGGATAATCCTTATAAAGATATCACCGGAGGCAGCGCCGGCTGATGAGCTGCCGTCGCAAGCCTCTCCTTGGGTATTAGAACACCTTTCCCGCGAAAATGTTGCGTGGGGTGGTTGCGAATTGTCACCGGAAAACCCGAAGAGAGATTCTTCGACTGCGCGTCCCGGCCCGGGAATGCCTAACCGCGATTTCCGGGGGAACTGACCGGGACGCTTCGCTGAGGGTGACGCGCATGTGGATGGATCGACGCTATTGACAATGTGGCAATGCGGAAGCAGACTCGCCGCAACTGAAAGCTCCCAAAATTTGCGGAGGTAAGGCGATGAAGACCAATTACGCGGCGGTCATCGTTTGCGCGGTGGTGTACTGGCTGCTCGGCGCGCTGTGGTACGCGGTGCTCTTCACAAAGCCGTGGATGGCTCTCGAAAATAACGCCCAAGCGAACAACATGAGTCCGGTGGTTCCATACATCGTGACCTTCTTTTTGAATCTGCTGATCGCGTTTGTGCTGGCGCAAATCTGCATCTGGCGCAACGCGAACAACGCCGGGCGCGGCGCGGCAATCGGCGTCCTGTTGTGGATCGGGATCGTGGGGCCGATTACGTTCACGACGTATATGTACGAAGCGCGGCCGAAGGAGCTTTTCGCGATCAATGAATTTTATCCGCTGGTGGGATTGTGCATCATGGGCGCGATTCTGGGAGCGTGGAAGAAAACGGCGTAGGTTCATAGGGCGCAGCAAGCTGCGCCCCTACACTCCGCTCTAACGCAGGCAATTAAATTAGTGCTGGTTGTGGCGCCAGTCCCAGTATTGCTTCTGCTCGTCGGAATTTCGCTTGCGAAAATCTTCGTGCTGACGATGAGTCTCGTTTTCCCAACGTGAGTAATAGACGTCCTCGCCATGATTCCACGTGTGGTAATCGTGGTAGTAGGGATCGTAAACGCGAGTGGCGCAACCGGTGAGCGACGCCGAAGCCGCGGCTGTACCGGTCATTAAAATCAGCGACAAGATGATATTAGAAAGACGCATGATGTTCCTCCCGATCTGCCACTATCCGGTAGTCGCGGATTCGCGGCCTAGCAGGAGGAGCCTCAGTTTCGCGGGGAAACTACTGTAGGATTTTGTTTCACTCTTCCAGCTTTTTTTACATGCGAAATAAATTCCGCCGATTTCAGATTTAAGGGGTTGCTGTTCGTTATCGAACTGGCATACGACTTGCCGTTACCACGCCATCCAGCCAATTTTGCGTTTCTACGGAGCAGACATGTTCGAAAACCTAGAACGATGGCGATCGGCTGTGGCGACGACAGGCATATGCCTCTCGCTCTTATTTTCCAGCGCCGCGGTGAGACCAATTCACGCCGCGACGAATCCGTTTCCCAAGGCGACAGACGATCCGCCCGCGGCAGGCGACACGGCTAGTCCGGATCAAGTGCAAACGCTCAGCGGAGTCATTGTGAACATGAACGGTCAGCGCTTGATTCTGCGCGACGACGATCACGACACCTGGTATCACCTCGACGATCAAAATCAGGCGAGCAAGTTTCTGGGGAAGAAAGTAATCGTGCGCGGGCATTTGGATACGCGCACGGACATGATTCACGTACAGGCGATCAGCGAAGAACCGGAAAAGCGGTAGTAAGCCACCGACTCGGATTCCGACCGGGAGATGTGAAGAGGGATTCTTCGACTGTGCGTCCCGGCGCGGAAATCGCCAACGGCGTGATTTCCGCGAAAGTCATACCGGGACGCTTCGCTCACAATGACGTGCGCGCATGGGACGATCACATTATGTCGAAGTGGTGTCAGCGCCAAGCGTTGCGTTCGCAAAGAGATGTGATGTGCGCGACGTGATGGCGCCCATGCCAGGAGTAAAGGGCCAGCATTTGATCGAGAGACATCAGTCCGTTCTCGGGATGGCGCAATTTCCGATTCCATTGCTCGGGCGAGATTGCCTCAAGGGACGCAACCCAGCGGTGATGCAAGTTTTCAAGAAGGCGAAGCGACGGCTCGATAGGAAGCGTTTTCGCGTCGGGCAATTCGGCCCAGAGGGACTCCTCGTAGGTCTTGATCGTGGGTTCGTTTTCGGTGAGAGCCAGCTTGAAACGGATGTAGGCGTTCATGTGGCTTTCGGGAATGTGGTGAGCCAGCTGGCGAACCGTCCAGCCACCCGGGCGATAAGGAGTATCGAGCTGCGAGGCGTTCAGGCCATCGACGGCAGCGTTGAGGCGCGCGGGCGTTTCGCGAATTTGACCAATCATCGTGCTGCGTTGCGCATCGGTGAGCGAGGATTGGGGGCGGTCGAATTTGCCGATTGGGTAGCGAAGGTCGGTGGTCAAAGGGTCCTCCGTCAGAGCGATTACGAGAGTAATTCTATTTGATCGCCGAGAATCTGCGGACGCAACGACCAAATTGGACGATGCAGCCGGAGCCACCGAAGTCAAAAAAGCAAAACAGCGGACGAGACGCCCGCGCTACAAGAGAAATGCGCGACAGTGCGCCGCGTATCGAGAGAAAGACGCCATTCGGGGCATGTCGTTTCCCAGGAACAGCGGCGGCAAGCCGCCGCACTCCACAAACGGAAGCGCCAACGTCGTTCGCCGGGCACGGCATGCCGTGCCCCTACGAAAACAGCTTTGGAGTGCATCCATGTGGGCGATGGGCGCAGCCCTTCGGCTTCGCTCAGGACAGGCAAGCTGCGCCCCTACAAAAATCGCGGCGCTATGAGTCGCTAAGGCGAGTGGGGTTTGGCGGCTTCGTAGAGAGGCGAGAGGTCGCGGAGACGCTGGACGGTCTCGACCACGCGGTCAGCGACGTAATCGACTTCCTCATCGCTATTGAAGCGGCCGATGCCGAACCGAATGGAGCTGTGCGCCAAATCTTCGGGGACGCCGAGCGCGCGCAGAACGTAACTCGGCTCGAGAGTTGCGGAAGTGCAAGCGGAACCGCTCGAAACTGCGACGTCATTGATGCCCATCAGCAGCGCGTCGCCTTCCACGCCGGCGAAACTGAGGTTGAGATTGCCGGGCAAGCGGTGCTGCATCGAGCCGTTGATGGACGTTTGATCGAGGCGCGAAAGAATCGCGGCCTTTAATTTTTCGCGCAGGCGCGCGGCCCGTTCGGCCTCCTGCGCCATTTCCTTCAGGCAGATTTCGCAGGCTTTTCCCAGGCCGACGATTCCGGGAACGTTCAAAGTACCGGAGCGCATGCCGCGCTCATGACCGCCTCCATCGATGATTGCGGAAATTTCAACGCGCGGATCCTTGCGGCGAACGTAAAGCGCGCCAATGCCCTTGGGCCCGTAGATTTTGTGCGCGGAGATGGAGAGCAGATCGATGCCATCGCGGTGAACGTCGACGGGAATCTTGCCGACGGACTGCGCTGCGTCGACGTGGAAGATCATTTTGTGCTGCTTGGCAATTTTGCCGATTTCTTCGATTGGCTGGATCGCGCCGATTTCGTTATTGGCGTGCATGATCGAGATGAGAATCGTTTTCGGTGTGATCGCACGGCGAAGCTCTTCGAGATCGATTAAGCCGTCTTTTGCGACGGCGAGATAGGTCACTTCGTAGCCATATTTTTGGAGGCGCTTGCACGTATCGAGCACGGCTTTGTGCTCGGTGACCTGCGTGATGATGTGACTTCCTTTGGCGTGATACGCCTCGGCCACGCCCTTGATGGCGAGATTGTTGGACTCGGTCGCGCCGCTAGTGAAAATGATTTCGCGGGGCGTGGCGTGAATCAACCGCGCAACATGGCCGCGGGCGGTTTCGACAGCTTCTTCGGCTTTCCAACCGAATTCGTGATTGCGGCTGGCAGCGTTGCCAAATTTTTCGGTGAAGTAAGGCAGCATGGCATCGAGCACACGGGGATCGACGGCCGTCGTGGCCTGGTTATCCATGTAGACGGGCAGCTGGATCGCCATTTGAGGCAATTTTAGACCGATGCAGGTGGGGCGTCCAGTTGGGTGGACGGCGTGAAGGGAATCGTGGAGAAGTCCGCCCCGAAAGCAACAGCATCAGATCCCTCGACTGCGTCCCGCGCCCAAAAGTCGCGGGAAAACAGAGCGCGCGGGATTTCGCTCGGGATGACAAGTTTGCAATGTGGCTGCCAAGGTTGGGTGGCGGCGTAGCGGTGCCGCGCCCCCGCGAAGGAACGAAACACCCATCGGAGAGATCCTTCGACTGCGTGGGCCGGACGCGCCGCGAGCGGCGCGATGCAGACCGTCCGGCCACTTCGCTCCCTTCCTGTGTCAGGGCAGGCAGGATGACGATGTTGAGAGGAGATTAATCTGTGGATTTAAGGGCGGCGAGGAGGGCGGTGCCGTTCGGGGAGCCGAGGCCAGTGCAGGGGTCCCAGCCGGGCCCGGCGGTGTAGCCGTCGTTATTGCCGCTGGTAATGTCGTGAAACGTTTGGGCGACGCTCTGCGTGTAAAGGGCGAGATTCAGATAGCCAACGGGCTTGCCAAGGGACTGGTTCAGGAGCGCGACGAGTCCCGCCCAAAGGGGGGCGACGGCACTGGTGCCGCCGATCACTGTGGAATCGCCGTCGACGACAACGGAAAAGCCGGTGGCGGGATCGGCATCGCCTGCGACGTCGGGAACGCCGCGGCCTCTGAAGCCGTTGGGCGCAGCAGGGACATCGGCGGAATCCTGAAACGCGGGCAGCGGGAAAACTTCGCTGACTCCGCCGCCGGTAGCGCCTTCATTTTGCGAAAGCTGATTCCAAGTCTGCTCGCTGGAGATTTTCCCGTCTGAGATTTTGAGTTTCGTCCCGCCGCAGCCGATCACGTAAGGACTCGATGCGGGAAAATCGACCGAGAGCGCGCCACTGGAGGAACCATCGGTTGCGCCATCGTCGCCTGAGGCGACAAGGATGGTGATGCCCATCGTGGCGGCGTCCTGGCACGCGGAATTCAGGGCGTTGCGCGCCTGCTCGGTCCAAGAACTTTCCGGGCCGCCCCAACTGATGGAAATGACGGACGGGCGAAAAGTGGCGTCGTTGACGGCAGTGGTTACGGCGTCGATGAAGCCTTGGTCGGTATTCGGCGCGAAATAGACGCCGATTTTCGCTTTTGGCGCGATGGCGCCGGCAACTTCCATGTCGAGTTCGACTTCGCCATCGGGACCATCGGCGCTGCCGGTGGGCGAGTTCGTGGCTTTGTCCACGGAAATCGCGGTGACGGAAGGCGTGGCGATTCCGAGATTTTTGAAAAACGAATCGAGATCGGTCGAGCGATAGCCTCCGCCGAGTTCGATGATTGCGATGGCTTCGCCAAGTCCGGTCGCGCCAGACGGAAAGTCGTAGGCGTCCGCGACTTGGACCGGCGAATAGGAGACGTCGGTCGGGGCGGTGCGGATGCGACGGCGAAAATGCGTTTTGGCCTGCGGGCGAGTATCGAGGCCGAAGATGCCCTCGATGATGCCAGCGAGATTGGCGGGAATCGTGATCGCGCCAGTGCGGCAGCGGCAGGTGCCGCCGGGATGAGAGTAGTCGCTGAGCTCAACGCCGAAGGCTCTGCGGAAGGCTTCGATCGTGCCGCTGAGAATCATCGAGCGACGGGCGGGGATTTCGTCAGCGACCTGCAAATTATTAGCGGCTGCAAAATCGCGGATGCGAGCGCAGTCCGCGCCGCTGGCTCCGTGCATGGCGGCGAATTCCTCGCGGCTCAGGTAGCGGCGCGCGTTGATCGGGAGGCCACCGAGTTGTTCATCGAGAGGGAAATCGCCGGGCTGGGAGCCTCGACGGAGAAAGACGGTGACTTCGATTTGGGTTTGCGGATTGCTGGGACCGATTTTTCGGGCGTAAGCGAGGGATTCGCGTTTGCTGCCTGTTAGTTCGACGCGGTTGTCTTGTGGGGCCATGAGTGCTCCTGGATGAATTAAGCGCGCCGTTGCGGCGCACGTATTTTATTGAAACGGGAAGAAGGACCGGGGGTGTGATCGATTCTAGCGCAGAAAGGCGGGTCGCGGTGGAATTGCAGTAGAGCGGCTGGCTACGTGGGAGGCGAACAGAAATCTAAAGCAAAGGCAAAAGCAGATTCCTCGAACTGCGTCCCGCGCCCCGCAAAAATCGCGGGCAAACTAAAACGCGCGGGACTCCGCTCGGAATGACAGCTTGTCGATTGGATAACTGCTAGCCCTGGTGCGGGGGCGCCCACTTCTTGAGGAAGGCGGTGACGTCGGCGGGGCCGATGCGGACGCTGTTTTCGAATTGGCCTTCTTTCTGGCTGTAGACGACGGCGCCGTTCGCGTTCAAGACGGCGAGACCCGGGATGCCTTTCTTCAGCGGCACTCCATATTTCTCGGCGAGATCAAGATTTTTGTCCTCGTCGCCGACGTTGACGTGGACCACGTGATAATTCGCGTTGACCAGCGGGGCAATGTTCTTCGAATGGAACGCCGTGTCAAGGACGTGGCAGTCGTAGCACCAGTTCGC
>JASHRM010000196.1 GCA_030037315.1 Candidatus Acidiferrales bacterium | reverse complement strand
TTCTGAGCGCGCTGGACATGCTCTCGCCGGTCTACGACCAACCGCAAACGATGGAAGAAGTAAGAAAATGGTATGACGAGGCGGGTCTTCAAGAGGTCGAAATAAAGCGTGGTTTCAACGGCATCAACGGCAAGGGCAAACGTCCCAATTGATCGCTGGGTAGCCCTTCTCGGACGAAGGGATACGCCGACGGACGGCGTGGAAGATTATTGCGTTTTTCTACGGCGCGCGCTGGCGGAGCAAGGCGTGACGTTCGACTTGGCGCGCGTGCCGTGGCTGGAAAAAACCCGGCGGGGCGCGCTAAAGCAATTGCAGCACGAGTCTCGCGAATGGCGAGGCAAATGGGTGCTGGTGCAATTCACGATGCTCGGGTGGTCGCGGCGCGGCTTTCCGTTTTTCGCCCTTGCGGTGGTAAGAGCGCTGACGCGCAACGGCGTGCGAGTTGCGATTGTGTTCCACGACTCCAAGGTATATTCCGCGGACAGCTTGCAGCATTCCCTCCGAAGCGCATGCCAGCAGTGGATTTTGAGAAGATTGCACCACAAAGCCGAGCGATGCGTTTTCACTGTGCCGATCGAGTCTGTCGAATGGCTACCGAAAGACGATGGGAAATCGTCATTTATCCCGATTGGGGCGAATATTCCCGCGACACCGAAGAGACGTGTCGCATCATCAAACGGGCGTGGCAAAAACGTGATCGTTTTTGGCATAACGGGCGCACCGAGCTCGGCACAAGAAGTTGAAGAAATTTCCGGTGTGATGCGAGAGGCCGCAAAATCTCTCGGATCGATCAAGCTCGTCGCTGTCGGACGCGGGTCCGCTGAGGCGGCTGGGGACCTTGCGAAATCTTTTGCCGATACGAATGTCGAACTTGTGGTTCGCGGGATCTTGCCGGCGGAAGAAATCTTGCAGGAATTTGAGTCATCCGATGCGCTGCTTTTCGTACGAGGCGTGGTCACTCTTCAAAGAGGAAGCGTGATGGCGGGCATTGCCAGCGGAACGCCGATTGTCGGCTATCGGGGCGAAAACCCGGCGGGGCCGCTGGAGCGCGCTGGCATCGAATGGGCGCCGAAAGGCAAACGAGAACAATTAGTTGGCCGCCTTGTGAATGTCTTGAGCGACGCGGCGCTTTGGACGGATCTTCACGACAGGAGCCTGCGGGCGTTCGAGGAACATTTTTCGTGGGCGGCAATTGCACGACGATTCCGCGAAACCTTGCGCGGGGACGCAGCTGCAAAGGTCGCCACGAGGCAAAGCCCTTGAGATTCTCGGATACCGTTCTGGCGGCATGGCAGAAGTGCCCGGCGAAGTGGCGCTCCTGGGCAGTGTCTTCCAAGGCTGCGCCCGCGCTGCGCAGGGCCATGAACCGCTGGTATCCAACAGAACCTCGCGTGTTTGCTCTAGCGGCTCCGCTAGAAGGTTACAGCATGCGTTTGGAGTGGCAGTCGTCCAAGGCGTTCGTCTTTGGAACTTACGAGCACGAGGTCGTCAAGACACTGCTCAACCTCGTGCAAGAAAAGTGGCTTGCTCTCGATATCGGCGCGCATATCGGATACTTCGCATTGTTGCTTTCCAAGCTGGTGGGGCCCCAGGGAAAAGTGATTGCGTTCGAACCTGTCCCAGACAATTTTCGCGCATTAGAAGAAAATGTGGAGATGAACAGGTGCAGCAACGTTCAGCTTGAGAACTGTGCGGTGTCTTCGGCGCCGGGAAACGTGACGATGCGATCCAACGACGCGAATCATTTGAGCTATACCGCTTCGATGTTTCACGGCGAGCCGGTCGCCGAGGTGGGCGCCATCCGGTTGGACGATTATTCCGCCACCTTATCAAAACCCGTTCAACTTGTGATGATGGATGTTGAGGGCGCCGAACTATCGATTCTCGATGGAGCGGAGCGCTTGCTGCGCCGCGATTCTCCTATTCTGTTAATTGAATTGCACGAGACCGGCGAAGAGGGCCGCGTACATCCGGTGATCGAACGATTGCATTCGTTGAACTACTCAGTTCATTTTATTGACGGACAAGGAATGTGCGGCCACATTCTCGCGGAGCCGAATCCCGGCGAGACAGGCCAGGTGGAGACCTTGAGGCAATGACGGAACAACGGATTCGGCTATTGCAAGTTGCCTCGCATCCCACGCAGTATTCCTCACCGATATTCCGGCTTCAGGCAAAATATCCCGAATTGGAGATGATGGTCGCGTACTGCGGACTCCAAGGAGCGCACGCAGAGATCGATCCAGGCTTTGGCGTGCAAGTTAAGTGGGATGTTCCGCTTCTCGAAGGATATCCCTGGGTGGAGTTAAGGAACCACTCAGTATTTCCGCGCGGATTCCCCGTACTCGGGTTTTTTAATCCCAGCGTCTGGCGGCTGATTCGCAAAGGAAACTTCGATGCGGTGATTCTTTACATCAGCTACCTTACCGCTACGTTTTGGCTTGCGTTGATCGCGGCGAAATTGAGCGGCGTCCCCGTGCTCTTCGGCACGGACGCTCACGAATTGACGCCTCGCGATCATCGAAACTGGAAGACCGGCGTGAAGAAATTGTTCTGGCCGTGGCTATTCGGACTCGCTGACGTAGCGCTGGCGCCTTCGAGTGGCACGGTATCGTTGATGCGTTCGCTTGGGCTTCCCGAC
>JASHRM010000195.1 GCA_030037315.1 Candidatus Acidiferrales bacterium | reverse complement strand
GCAGAATCATCTCCATCCCGTCTTCGATTTTGACGTTGTGCTTCTGCGAGGTGAGCAGGGATTCCTGCTGCGCGCCAGTACCAAGTATGACTCCGGACATTCCGAACACACCCTTTGCGCCGAACGGCATCTTCGCGTGGCTTGCCGCCGTGGACGGCATGGTTTGACCGGCGCACATGTTGGGGTTGCCGCCGCCTGCGTTGATAGTGCCGCCGGGCGTCGTACCGCCGATCTGCGTCGTGCCCACGTTGCCGCCCATGTTGTTCATTATTTGATCGGTGCTGTTGTTCGGCGCAGGCCCCGCGTCAGGATCGCCGATGGCTTGAATCATGGCGGGCAGGAGCCATCTCCGCCCCGTTCTTCAGCACCATTTTGTCGAACGCGATGCCAAGCTTGGAGGGCGTATCTCCTTGGTGCGGCGCGACCTCGACTATGTGGCCGGTGATCTTGCAGCCTTTTGTCGCTAACCCTGGAGGATTCGAATTGAGATCGTCAATCGTCTTTGCATAAACGAGATCGCCCACTTGAGCTTTTTTCGCGTCTACCGACTTCTCGATTTCAGCGCGAATCAAAGTTCCGGGAGTAAATGACATCCTGACTTCCTGTTTCGGCGGTGGGGTGTTTTGAGGCTGAGAAGTACTTTGAGCGCAAAGCGTGGCAGCCGAAAGCGTACCTATTCCAACCAAGCAGATGATTTTGTGTAACACGATTACCTCCTGCATCGACCTTCGAGGGTGATGACCAGACCCTCCATAACCGAATAGAAACTCATCCGCAACCGACGCGTCAACGATTGGCCCGTTTTATCAGGCTGCCTAAGCAAATACGTAGCTAGAAACCCGTCGGCGCAGATTTCTCTGCGGGGCAAAACGTGGCTGCGCCCTTGAGCTCAGGAAACTCGCTACAGAGGGAGCGCATTATCTCGGGTATTTTCTTGCGAGCAAGGTCTTGCCCAATCTGCATACTGCCGCTCAAAAGCTGGGACTGAACAGCATTGAAGTGCTGGCCAGCTGGCGTCTGATAAAACCCGGTCATGCCTTTTATATCGTCGTCCGACAGATACTTCGCGTATTCCGCCACTTCAGCATCGATGAAGTCCTGGCCACTTAGCAAACCAACCAGTTTGTCCTCGTATGCGTCTGCGATTTCTTCTCGCCTCGCAGTTAACGGAAGGGAGCTCAATATGGCGGGCCGCAATGAATCGAACATGGTTCTCGCCATTTCAGTCGTTCTCTCCCTCACGTGAATCACCTCGAGGAAATTGAGAATGTCAGTTCTGAGCTGCGGGTCGATCGGCGACGCATCGGATCTTGGCTGGGCCGAGTCCGGCATCGAATCGGCTTCAGCTGGCGGTTGACCGGCGGCCTCGGGATGATCGAGGTCAAAAACGACGTTGATTTTCGTGTCGACCTCAAGAGGCTGGCCGTTCAGCAGCGTCGGCTGATAGCGCCATTGCTGAACAGCATCAATCGCGGCCTGTTGCAACTCTGGGGGACCTGAGATGTAGTCAAGCTTTTGGATAGTTCCGTCTCGATTGATAATTGCATGAAGCACGACGGTTCCCGAAATGCGGTTCGCTTTTGCGTCGGCCGGATAGCTCGGCGCGACAAAATGAGCAAGCTTCGCGCGCGCTACGTTGCCGCCGACTCGGATCCGCATCGGACGCGGAGGCGTTTGGTCGGGTGACACGGATGCTCCCGCCGCGGGCGCGGCCGGTTCTGTTTCATTCTGGCCTCGGGCAAGCGTCGTAGCCGAAGCAGCTAAAAGCAGGATTGACCCCACAATTTTGAGTCTCATGATGGCCTCTCCGATTCCCAGCGATCGGCGCGCGTTAGCCCTGTCCAAACGATAAAGAAGGTACTTAAGCGCACAGTACCGTGATAGTAACGCTGCTCCTGGCAAGCTGCAAGCACCCCTCAACGTTCAATATGAGCGCTGAGAGCCCCTGCGATTGGCGGAGATATTTGAGACTTGTTAGAATAGGTGGGAGAGGTTCAAAATATCGGCCGCTTATGGCAGCCAAAACTCTTTACGAGAAGATTTGGGACGCGCACCTCGTGCGCGAAGAACCCGGGAAACCGTCGCTGATCTATATCGATCGGCATTTGGTGCACGAGGGAACGTCTCCGCAGGCGTTTTCGGGGCTGAAAGTCGCGGGACGCAAAGTCCGCCGCCCGGAACTGACATTTGCCGTGATGGATCACTCGGTTTCGACGAAGAATCGCGCGATCCCTCTGGCTGATCCTGACGCTGTCGCCCAATTTGACGCTCTAGCCCGCAATTGCCAAGAAGCGGGCATCAACCTTTTTGACATGCACAGCCGCAATCAGGGCATCGTGCACGTCATCGGCCCGGAATTGGGCATTACCCTCCCAGGCACGACGATTGTTTGCGGCGATAGCCACACTTCCACGCACGGCGCGCTCGGCGCGCTCGCTTTCGGAATCGGCACCAGCGAAGTCGAACACGTGCTGGCCACGCAGTGCCTTTCGCAATTCAAATCCAAGACGCTGAAAATTGATGTGCAGGGCAAGCGGCCTCGCGGCGTCACGGCGAAAGACATCATCCTCGCAATCATCGGCAAGATCGGAATCGGCGGCGGCAATGGGCACGTAGCCGAGTACACCGGCGAAGCTGTTCGCGGCCTTTCGATGGAAGGCCGCATGACGATGTGCAACATGTCCATCGAGGGCGGAGCCCGTGCCGGCATGATTGCGCCGGATGAAACAACGTTCGCGTATGTCGAAGGAAAGCCGTTCGCTCCGCGCGGCAAGGATTTTCAGGAGGCGGTCGAATATTGGAAGTCGCTGGCGACCGATCCTGGCGCGAAATACGACACGACGGTTACGTTGCAAGCGGCCGAAATTGCGCCAATGGTCACATGGGGCACGAATCCCGGCATGGTGACGCAAGTCACGGGACGCGTCCCCGATCCGGGATCGTTCAGCGATCCGGTGGATCGCAAGGCCGCCGAGAATGCGCTAGCGTATATGGGACTGA
Source organism: Candidatus Acidiferrales bacterium (assembly GCA_030037315.1). GTDB lineage: Bacteria > Acidobacteriota > Terriglobia > Acidiferrales > UBA7541 > Palsa-295. The sequence goes on along the minus strand of JASHRM010000195.1, from coordinate 13,630 downwards.
AGCCGGGCACGGCGATGGAAGACATCACACTCGATCGTGTATTCATCGGCTCCTGTACGAATTCGCGTATTGAAGATCTGCGTGCCGCAGCGCGAGTGGTTTCCGGTAAGCATGTGGCGAAATCTCTGAAGCAGGCGCTCGTAGTTCCCGGCTCGCGCGTCGTTAAGGCAGAAGCCGAAAAAGAGGGACTCGACAAAATTTTCCGCGATGCCGGTTTCGAGTGGCGCGATGCCGGCTGCAGCATGTGCATCGGCATGAACGATGACGTGCTTCTTAGCGGCGAGCGTTCAGCCAGCACATCGAATCGCAATTTCGAAGGGCGCCAGGGCAAAGGCAGCCGCACTCATCTTGTCAGCCCCGTAATGGCCGCTGCCGCAGCCATCGAGGGCCACTTTGTGGACATACGCGAATGGTCGGGTGTGGACGGAAACGAATAAATTGATAGCCCGCCTAAGCCCATGAAAACCCTACATCGCATTTCGCTTGGGCTGATCGCTATCCCGCTGCTGGTAATTTTATGGTCGTCGCTTTCGATGATTACGTTCGTCCAGCCCATGCATACTTACTCGAGCGGATTTGTGTACGCGAATTTCGTGCACGAAGCGGGGTTTGCCCGTATCGTGCTCGCGATTATCGGCCTCTTGATTCTCTTCATCCCCTACCGGAAGGGCGAGCGATGGGCCTTGGCTGCTCTGGAAATTATGATGGTCTGCTATGTTCTGCCGGTGGACTTCTTTTTCTCGCCGGGCCTCGGGAGTTGGCCGATTTTGCGAAACTTGCCGGAACCGCGAATGTCCGGCTTGAGCGCGATTAACTTTGAGAGATACTTTTTCAACGCTCTGCTGCTCGGAGGGCTCGTGATAGCTGTACCGCAGTTCCTAAAGCGCCAGGACGGATTGAAAGGCACCGATACAAAATGAAGCCGTTTACCAAACATACCGGGCTGGTTGCTCCGCTCGACCGCGTGAACGTTGATACCGACCAGATGGTGCCAAAGCAATTCCTGAAATTCCTCACACGTGAAGGATACGGGCGAATTCTTTTCTACGACTGGCGGTACTTGCCTGGGGAAAAGCCCAATCCGGATTTCGTTTTGAATCTCCCGCGTTACAAAGGCGCGAGCGTGCTGCTTGGCCGCGCAAACTTTGGCTGTGGCTCCAGCCGTGAGCACGCACCTTGGGCGATTCTGGATTATGGATTCCGCGCCATCCTTGCTCCCAGTTACGCCGACATTTTTTACAATAATTGCTTCAAGAACGGCCTCTTGCCCGTCACGCTCACGCACGAACAGATTGACGAGCTTTTCAAGCGCACCGAAGCTAGCCAAGGCTACAGCGTCACCGTCGATCTCGAACAGCAGGTCGTGACGGACGATAAGGGTTTGCGTTATTCCTTCACGATTGATCCCTTCCGCCGCGAATGCCTGCTGCAAGGGCTCGACGACATCGGGTTGACGCTGGTTCACGAAGACGACATTGCCGCGTACGAAAAGAAACGTCTCCGCGTTCCCCTGATGAGCCAGCCCCTCGACGTCAAATACCACCACTAGATCGAAACTACGACGGGACGCAACTTATAGATCGCTTTTCCAGGGATTCAGCAAACTCACTCCGAGATGGGCGAAATGCCTGACATTTCGCGTTACCAGCGTAAGGTTCTGAACGCCCGCCATCGCCGCTACGAAAGCATCCATGCCGTTCAGGCCGATGCCCGCTTTTCGGCTTTGCGCCATCACACTTCCCCATGCATTGGCCACCACGAGGCCAATGCCGATAATCCGCCCATGAAACCTCCCTGGCAGATCGTTCTCAAGCCAGTGCGCCAGCAGATTTCGACGGGAGCCTTCTGGCATGGCGTCGACACCTAAACGGATTTCGGCGATTGTAATCACACTCAGCCAGATTTTGTCTTCATCGGCCTCAGCAAGCCACCGCATGACGCCCGGATCAGGACGGATCTTGACGGATTCTGAAATCACATTCGTATCGAGCAAATAACTCAAATCTCGATCTCGCGAATTTTGACGTTGGGCCGCTTCACGCGAAGGCCGGAGCCGCGCAGAGGCGAGCCAAGCAGGAAATCGGCAAGAGTGCCTTTTCGATCTGTTCTGCGCTTCCACTCTTCCGCAGAGACGACTATCACGGCGGTGCGTCCGCTACGGGTGATTGTCTGAGGTCCTTCCTCCAAAGCTCGATCGATTACTTCGCTGAACCGGGCTTTTGCCTTTGCGACAGCCCAAGTTTGCTTCGCCATTTTTAGGTTTTCTCCTTATGACTATAATAGTTATTATAGTCATTTAACATTACAGGCCGCAAGAGATTGCATAGGAAATGGTTCTCTCACTAACCTAGCCAGGTTAGGCATCGGACAATCGCAGGCGTTCCCAATCTTGCCTCAGTTCCCCGTCGGGGACCAAGATTGTGGAGGGGCATCCGCAATGCCGAGATTCTTGATCTACCACCCGAGCGAAGGCTCGCGCGTTTACGAACTGATAGGCGACCGGCCCGTATCGATCGGCCGCGCAAAATCGAGCAGCATCATCCTGGATAATCCAAGCATTTCGCGGCTTCACGCCGTAGTCCGCTCAACTCCGGACGGAAAGTGGCAAATTATCGATCGAGGCGCGGCAAACCCCGTGAAGGTAAACGGAACGGCCGCAAAGGAAACCACGCTACGTCCAAACGACGAGATACTTCTTGGCGAGTACCGTCTTCGCTACTTTGAAGATTCCACAGCAGGCGAGATGGTCGCTTACGGAACACCGGAACTCCCGCCACGCATTACCAAAGTGATGTCTGAGCCGGCGTATTCCCGGTCGTTCATGTCCGTGCAACCAATCGGCGGTGCTGCGTCCTTTCAACCCGAAAAATCAGCCAGTGCCGATGAGCGCATGCGTTCGCTTGAGCGCGAGAATCGCCTGCTCACCCTGCTGTATCGCGTGAATCGCGCGCTCGGCGAAGCTCGCACCACAGCGGACGTGACGCAGCGAATTCTGGATTTGGTTCTCGAGATAGACGGCTCGGAACGCGCTTTTGTGATGCTGCTCGATAAAGACTCGATAGGACTCGGAGATTTCAGCCGTGGCGGATATGGGTTTGAGCCCGCGATGCTTCGCCATCGTGCAAGCGGCAAAGCCGGCTGCAGTCAAACCACACCGCAGCTGACAATTTCGCAAAGCATCATCCGCCAGGTGATGCACGGCGGCTTGCCCCTTCTTGTCTCTGACCCCAAAGCCGATCCGCGACTCGCCGCAAGCAAAAGCATTGCGGATGCCGGAATTCAATCTGCCATGTGCGCCCCGCTGGGCATCAAAGAACGGCGATTCGGTTTGCTCTATGTCGATAATCTTTCGCGCCGGGGAATGTTCACCGTGGATGAGCTGAACGTTTTCGCGGTCATCGCCGCGCAAGCCGGACTTGCCATCGATCGCTCTCGTACGGGCGAAGAGATCTCAGAGCAACAACCCGCAGTTACGAACTGAATTATCTCTTGCCGGAAGATCAACCGCGAGGCTTTGGCGTCGTCCGTTTAGGGGCCATATTCGTCCAAGCGGCTTGCAGAGCGCGTTTCACATCCGCTGTCTTCGCGGATTTTAGGCGCACCGTTGTGGAACCCGCCCGTCCCCAAGCGCCTTTTGCGGGAATAAATACGTTCGGCTGTGCCTCGTAGAATTTGGCCTGGTCGTTCGGATGAAGCTTCACCATTCCCCACCGGTCATCGGGATACCCGAGCGTCGCGAATATTTTCCCGCCGACGCGAAAATCTGGATGGTCCTGATGGGAGCTTTCCGATGTGTCAGGAAGGCTTAAGGCTATTCGCCGGAAATCATTTGCGGTCATTCTGGCTCCTGATAGGTTCGCTGCGGTTCAGGCACGAACAGCTTCGATGATCGAGACCAAGTCCCCCGGCACGGGAATGATGCGCTGGCTCGCAAGGCCAGCATCGTCCAAAAGTCTTTTCCACTCGCCCGCGCTGCGCTCCTTGCCTCCGGTCAGGGCCATCATGTTTAAGTCGCTCATAAGGCGCTGTTCCGATTCAGCGTCAGCGTGATCCACAACATCAGGCAGGACGAACTCGATAATCAGAATGCGTCCATGCGCGGGCAAAACCGCCAGACAATTCCGCAGAATTCCCACGGCACCGCCGTCGTCGCGGCCGTGCAGCACATGCTTGAGCATGTAAACGTCGGCGCCTTCGGGTACAGACTCGCATAAGTCAGCGACAGTGAGCTTGCATCGCGAGCCGTATTTCTCGAAGCGCGGCTTCGCGGATTCGATAGCCTCTGCGAGATCGACCAACATACCCTGAAGGCTGGGAAAGGATTTCAACGCAGCTTCGATCAATGCGCCTCCGCCACCGCCAAGATCGGCGGCGGTGCGATACTTGGAGAAATCCCATGCACGCACAATCGACGCATAATCTTCGGCTGGAGCGGTGCCCATCACGGCGGTGAAAATCGCTCTGCTCTCAGGATCGCGCATCCAAAGCGGCGTCATTCCTTTGCGTTCCATGACTTTCATGGACGACTCTCCGCTGCGAACGCAATCGGCCAGTTGGCTCCAGCCGTCCGCGATATGGTCCGACCAGAAGACGATCGCGTTCCACTCGGAATTGGGCGCGTCTTTTCGTAGCGGCTGGCCGAAAGGCGTCAGCGCAAAGCGGTCTGGAGATTTTTCGACAACCACCCCAAAACTCGCCAGCGCACGGAACAAGCGGCGCAATGAGGGCGCATGAGCATTGCAGGCTACGGCAAGATCATCGAGAGGGCGCTCTTTGTCGCCAAGCGCATCTCCGACGCCTAGCCGGGCTGCGGCGCAGAGCGCTCGACCGCGTGCGAACGCCATCGCCATTTCGGTGAGAGGCTTGTTTTTGATGACGTTGCCGACCCCAGCTTGCGATGCGGACATCCCTGCTCCTGTTCAACGATCGGTTTGGCACGACACGGCTACGACTGACTCCCAAGCGGCGTGGCAATCCACCAGTGATTTCCAAACGCATCCTGAACGCCGGCATTGCGCTCTCCGTAAGGCTGATTCTCGGGCGGCCGAATCGACTTTGCTCCGGCACGAAGCGCCTGCTGATATACCGAGTCCACGTCCCTCACATAGAAGTGAAGAGTGCTGGGCATTTGCTGATAGATTCCGTGGGCATCGCCCATGCCGATGACGGAATCGCCGATGCGCACCTGCGCGTGATGAACCACTCCGTCTGGCGACTCCGCGCGATATGTTTCCTCCGCTCCAAAAGCGCGCTGCAAAAATTCGATCAGACGGCCTGCGCGCACTGGATGGAGATAAGGAGTCACAGTTCCGAATCCGTGGAAAACATCGCTGCCCGGTTCGGACTTGAAAATGTACCAGTGATTACCGTTCGGGTCTCGCAACGATGCACCACGGCCGCCATAAGGAGGATTCGACGGCGCTTGCAACGACGTTGCACCGGCTTCGAGCCCCTTGCGGTAAATGGCATCCACGTCATCCACGCGCAACGACATCGCCGTGGGCATTGGCGGATTCTGATCGTTCGTGTCGCCGACTTCGATGATGGAATGGCCGATTTTCACTTCCGCGTGCATGATCGATTTTCCGTCCGGCGATTTCGCGCGGAAAATCTCCTCAGCGCCAAAGGCATCTTTCACGAATTCGAGCCATTTGTCCGCCCGAGAAATAATTACGTAGGGCATCAGATGGCGAAGCTTCTCAGTCGGTGAGGATTTCGCGTCGTCCACATCCGCCTGCGCCTGCTGCGCATTCAATTCGGCGGCACGACGATGCATTTCTTCTGTCGACAGCGCTTCCTTCTGAGTGGAAATCACCCACGTATAGCCGAAGGGATCTGCAAAATGGCCGGACCGTTCGCCATAGAATTGATCGGCCACGGGACGAACCACTTTGGCTCCTGCGGCGACGGCCTGCCGGCCAAGCACGTCCACATCCGGAACATTGAGATGAATGTTGATGGACGATCCGCCGAGCGACTGTGGGCTGCGGAATCCTATCTCCGGGAATTCATCCGCAAGCATGAATTTTGCTTCGCCGATGCTGATTTCGGCATGGCCCACTCTCCCATCCGGTTGCATGAACCGGAGCCCTTCTGTCGCCCCAAACGCCTTTTTGTAAAATTCGATTGCGGCGAGCGCGCCCTTCACGCTCAGGTATGGAGTAATTTTCGTCTGCGTTTCGGGAACAGCCTTCGCAGCAGTTGCCATCGTCGCTCTCCTTTCTAAATTCGCTCTCAGCCGCGTCTTGAACTCAGGCCGCGGCAACACCCTCAATTCACCAGCCAACCGAGCGAGCTCGATCGCTTCCCCGCTTCCGGAATTCTCGGGCGCCAGTGTCTTTTTGCCCGGCTGCTGGAGCTGCCCGATCAGTTTGTCGAGTTTTTCAGCCGGTGTTTGCTTACGCATTTCTCCCACCTAACGACTTTCCAACTTTGCCGTGCATTCGCTCCCGCAAGGCCTGTACCGCGCGAAACTGAAGCTGCTTGATCGCTCCGGTTGTCTTTCCTAACTTTGCGGCAATTTCGCGGATACTCTTCTCCTCAGCGAACCGCATCTCAATCACACGCCGTTGGTCGGCGGGCAAATCGGCGACATGGCGAAAGAGTTTTGAGAGGCGCTCGGTACGTTCGATTTCCGCTTCGTCGAAATCGACGGATGGTTCGGTCGAACTGGAATTACCCGACTCGCGAGAATTCGCATCCCATCGATTCATAACTTGATTCGCGGCTATGCGATAAAGCCAAGCCACAAACGGGACGCCTCGCCATTCGAATTTCGGCAGATTTTCCAGCGCGTGCTGAAACACTTCAGCGGTTATGTCTTCTGCGTCCGCACGATGATTGACGCGCCTGGCGACGAACGCGTAGACGCGCTCGAAATTGGCCTCATAGAGGACTGTAAAGCGCGCAGGATCTTTTTGCGCTGCCTCAACGAGGAGCCGCTCGTCGGCTTCTTTGTTGCTGACCTTCAACACGTTCTCCGCAAAACGCGTTCTCTATAGCATGAACGGCCGAAGCGATGAAAGGTTACGCGGAAAGTTATTCCGCGGACGCTGGCGAAACAGGGGTTAGAGAATCGGCTGCAGCGGGCGGTGCGGACCCTTTCCATTCCGCGAGTACGATGCCGCCCAATATCAGCGCGGCGCCGGTGAGCATTCTGGTACCAATGTGCTCCTGACCCAGCGAGACCGACGTGATCGCGGCAAAAACTGGTTCCAGTGTGAGAAGCAGGGCGGCGTGCGAAGTGGAAGTATGTTTTTGCGCCCATGTTTGAAGTGAAAAGCAGATCACTGTCGCACCGATGGCCGTCGCCAGGATCGCGAATACCAGATAGCCAGTCCAAGCAATCCGGGGATGCTCCCACCCTGCCAGGGCTGCGATGGGTAAGAGCAGCGCGGAAAGCACGGCCGTTGTCGCCACTTGCAAAAAGCTGATCGCCGCCACGGAGTGCCATTTCAGGTTGCGCCCTATAAATATCAAATGGAGCGCGAACATGATGGCGCAGCCGAAGACGATGGGATCGCCGCGATTGAGCCCGCCCAATCCCTCGCGTGGCACGGACAGAAAATAAAGGCCAGAGAGCGCCGCAACCGCCCCGATCCATATCCATCCGGAAATACGGTGCCGACCGAATATGCCGAGCATGATCGGTACAAAAACAACGAACATGCCGGTGATAAACGCGGCTTTGGATGGCGTGGTGCGAGTCAAGCCGCCGATCTGAAATATGTATCCACAAAACATGAAAAAGCCGATTTGCGCCCCGGCCCACAGCGTCTGCCAGGTAAGCGTGCGCACTGCACGCCAATAAATCATCGCCATCAGAATTGCCGCGAGTCCAAAACGAATGGCCAAGTATGTGATTACGGAAATATCTGCAAGCGCGTCTTTGATTACCACAAACGTGGCGCCCCAGATCAGCGAGCAGGTAGCAAGCGCTGCATCGGCGCGGATTTGCTTCCCAAGCATGGATGCCGAGTCTATGTGGTGAACCTTATGGGTGCAAGTTGAGGATCGTGGCGAGATCTACGATTCGAGACCTGCGAGAGAGGCGACAATCAAAAAAAGGCGTTTCAGGCCGAGATCGCGGCCAGCGGGATCGTACCATTCGTCGAGCGTGTGCGAACCGCCGCCTTTGCCGCCGCCGCCAAGAGCAACGGCTGGAATACCCAGCGAAAGCGGGATATTCGCGTCGGTCGAGCTGCGTTCCAGGCGCGTACGATTGCCCAAATAGCGATCGACGCTGCGAATCGTCTCGAGCAGCGGCGAATCGTCGGGCAATTTTCCAGCGGGTCGCGTGCCTAGCGACCGGAAACTCAGCTGCAGCGCGTTGTTCGATGAATTTGTGGCTGCAATTTCCTGGTTCACGCCGGATTGAATTGCCTGGCGCAGGGCAGTTTCCAGACGCGCCAGTTCCGATTCTTCCTCAGAGCGCAAATCGACTTTTACGACTGCACGCGAAGGAATGGAATTCACGGAAGTTCCGCCTTCCATGATTCCAAAGTTGTACGAGCTGCGCGGCTCTTCAGGAATCGAGACAGATGAAAATTGCACGATACCTCGGGAAAGCGCAGTGATCGGATTCGGCGCGCCGAAATCGGACCAGCTGTGTCCTCCTGGACCGGTCACGCTCGCCTCCAGACGCCGGGACGCAATGGCCTGAGTGGTAATGTAGTCCGTTGAAGGGCCGTCGACGGCAATCACCGCCGAGAGACGCGAGCCATAGCTATCGACTAGAGTCCGCATCCCGCGCAAGTTTCCTTCGCCCTCTTCCCCTACATCTCCCGCCAAAACCACGGTCTTGGCCAAGCGGATGTGCGATTCAGAAAGGGCGCGTGCGAGACCTATCAAGGCGGACAATCCCACGCCATTGTCGGAAATCCCCGGCGCAAGTAATTGCGAGCCTTCACGCCGCACGTGCACGTCCGTGCCTTCCGGAAATACTGTGTCTAAATGCGCCGCCAGCAGAATGACTTCACGGGAAGAAGTCCCGGGAAATTCGGCGACCACGTTCCCGACTTTATCCAGGCGGACGGGCAAACCTGCCGTGGCGAACATTTCTTTCAGCGCTTGAGCGCGCTTGGCTTCCTCAAATTCCGGCGCGGGAATTTCAGTGAGCCGAATGTGTTGCTCTGTAACCCAGGAGGAGTTCTTTTCGATCCAGGCAAGCCCGCGCGCGCAGCGCGAGTCGTCCGCGATCTTTGCCACGGGATCTTCGGTCGCACGGGCTGAGAGAGCGGCCATCCATAGAAACATACAGCAGATAAAGGGGAGTTTCACGCGATTCGTGCGGCGATCTTATCGCCAGTCGTCGAGGATGTATACGCCGGCGCGGTTGTAGCCGGCATTGGCGTCGCCGGTCTCCATCGCGATGCCCTGGCCTTCCACGCGAAATCCGGCGGCGACCATCGCCAGAAAAGCTTCGCGGCGTGCCATATTCACTCCGGAGGCAATTTTTTCGACTCCGCACGCACGCGCAAACGACTTAACCTCATTGATGAGCCGGGCAAAATTGCGATGGGCCTGCGCCCCAGGGCGAACGGCCGCAAATTTTATGTAACATGAGCCCGAACCTGCCTCAGTTCCAGCTCCGGTGTGACAAACCGCAAAGCCTGCAAGCTTGGTTAAATCCCAAAGAAGAATGGTATCGCCGAGTTTCTGATCGACCACAGCGCAAATCTCACGCTCCACGTCCAATCCATCGAAGATCGCATCTGTAACCTCTCGACAGGCGATCAACAGCGCGGAGCGATCTCTCGGTTTCGCCGAAGAGAACAGCGCCGGCCCCGCGGAAGTTTTGTCCGAAATGCCGTCCAGTTTAGCCGTCATGTTCGCGACAAGGTCGCGAGGCCAGAACCCAAATTTTCGGTATAGGCCGATGTGCTTCGTGCTTGCTGGAAACGTGAAAAGCCCCATGTGCCGGTTGCCCCACCCGCGGAAAATCTCCATTGTCGGAGGCAGAAGCTGTTGAGCGACGCCGCGGTTCCAATATTCGGGCTCGACGGTCAATGGGCCGAAAAAAGCGAAGCTGCCCCAGTTGGACGCGAAATTCGATCCGATCAACTTGCCATTTTCTTCAGCCGCAAGCACAGAGGAGGGGTCAGCTTTCCAGCGCGTGTATGCAAAATCGGCGTCGCCCATGAAGCTCGTGGGATCCGCCATACCGAGGAAAGTTCCGAACGCCAGGCGGATCACGCGGTCGGCGGCACTAAGATCGTTTTCAACGAGTGGACGAACCGTGATCTTCGAATGACGGGCTGGATCTGCAATCATGGGCAGATAATTAGACACCTTCGCTGCAGCGCTCGCAATCGGGCATTCCCTGCAAGGGGAATTATCTACTGCATGGGTATGATGGCGCAGCTTCAGCCGGTCTCGTGAGTTTGCGCTTTCAAGACCAGTACGAAAATCTCTTCTTCAGTGAGCACGTGATTGGACTGTTTAGCTGCGCCGAAAATACGGTCGATAAGCGCGTCGTTCGGCGATACCCCGTGCTTTTCCAGCCAGAAAACGATATTGGAACGCCCGCTCATCGGCCCGATTTCGATGATTTGCTCGAGACCAAATAGGTGTGCGGGCACACCGCTATAAATCGCATTCGCCAATTCGACGTCACCTTTCTTGTACGCCTTTGCGATGGCAGCCGCATGAACACCCGTCTGAGTGCGAAACGCATCGCGTCCCACGACCGGATAGTTTGCCGGAATGGCTGTCTTCGTGGCACGGGCAACGGCTTCGGAATACTCCTTAAGCCGCGACAGATCGCGGTCGATCAGCCCAAGCAGTCGAAGATTCACGAGCATCGCTTCCATCGGCGTATTGCCGACGCGTTCACCGAGCGCGAGCGCAACGGCGTGCACTTGATCCGCTCCCGCGGCGATCGCTGCGAGCGAATTCGCCACGCCCAGACCACGGTCGTTGTGACCGTGCCAATCAACGCGAATTCTTTCGCCCGATGGCCGGACCACATTTTCGATCACGAATTTCACCAGATTGTACGCGCCCTTCGGCGTGGCATGGCCAACTGTATCGCAAAGAACGATAGCCCGCGCCCCGGCTCGGATCGCAGTGGAATAAAGAGCCACGACGGTCGCCGGATCGGTGCGAACTGTATCTTCGGTGACGTACATCACGGGGAGCCCGGCAGACGCAGCAAACTTCACCGCTTCTTCCGTGGTGCGTTGAAGATGGTCGACGCTCCAATCCTCCACGAGTCTTCGAATCGGACTCGAACCGAGAAACATCGCGGACTCGATCGGCTGGCCTACCCGATCGCAAACGTCGATCATCGCCTGGATATCATTCTTGTGGGTTCGCCCTCCGATATTCGGGCGAATTCTCATCCGCGATCCGATAATTTCCCGCGCGAGAGCAACTGTGTCCTCAAATGCGCGAGGACCTGCCGCCGGCAGACCAATATTGACCAGGTCTATTCCCAATGCATCCATCAGGTGAAGAATCTCGATTTTTTCGGAGATCGAAGGATCGCGCACCGAGGGATTCTGCAAACCGTCGCGCAAGGTCTCGTCATTCAGCATGACTTTGCGGCCCGCGGGGATTTCCGGCTCCGCGTAGGTATTCCAATCGTGGATCAATTCGCGATTCATGCCAGAAGTCGGGGATCTCCGCCCATCTTACATCATGATGGATGTCGCGGTGCGGAGCGTCACTCAGCGTGGCTCGCGCGACGGCGAGATGCTGACATGGCAAGCGAGTCCGTAGGGTCGGGATATTCGAGCGAAACGAGGTACAGTCCTTGCGGCTGCACCGTCGGCCCCGATCGCGACCGGTCGCGCAGTTCAAACAGGTTCCGTATGTCCTCCGGTGCGAATCTTCCCTTTCCCACTTCGATCAGCGTTCCCACAATCTTCCGCACCATGTAGCGCAAAAATGACTGCCCGCGAACAACGTATCGAATCTCGTCGGCGTTCGGATCGCGTCTGATTTCCGACGAATAGATCACGCGCACCATTTCACGGTCGCGGTCGTCATCTTCCGAGCCCGCCGATGCAGCAAAGGAAGTGAAATCGTGCTCACCCTGGAATTCGCGCGCCGCGGCAGCCATCCGTTCTTCGTCGAGCGGCCAGGGATAGTGAAGGACGCGGCCGTATTTAAACGGAGGAAGGACGCGGCCGCGAAAGATCCGGTAGTGATATGTTTTTGCCTGCGAAAGCCAGCGCGCGTGAAAATCGCCGCCCATTTCCTCCGCCGCTACGATGCGAATCGCCGGAGGAAGCAGCGCGTTCATGGCGCGCTGAATTTCTTCGGCTGAAAGCGTGGAGTGGGTTCTGAAATGCGCGACTTGGCCCAGCGCGTGCACACCGGCGTCGGTCCTGCTGGCACCGTGGATCACAATTTTTTCTTGGGTGATTTTGCGGGCGGCATCACCAAGCGCGCCCTGAATGGTTGAAACTCCCGGCTGGAACTGCCAGCCGTGGAAATTAGTGCCGTCATAGGCGATGGTGATTTTGATCGTACGCATGCGAGGTCGAGATTATCGCACGCGAGCAACCTACCCGGAGACCAGACCAAAAAAATGGGGCCTCGCTTGGGATCGAGGCCCCGCCGGCCGCGCTCTTTTGGTACGGACCGTCTGAAGAACGCGACCCGCGAGCGGCCATGCAACTCGACGGCCCATGGCTTTCTGCTCAAGTTCACGCCATTAGCCCGTATTTTCAGTGGATTACAGGCAAGAGCGAATTGGAGCCGTAGTACCTTCGCAAATCAAATCGGGAAAGGGCGTCCCGCATTGGCACGCCCGTCCCTGGGCTGGCAACGCTTCATCGCTGGGCAGTTTAAATTGCCGGGTCTCGCCCGCAGCGAACCGCATTCGCAACCGCAAGCTGCGCCACGGCTGTTTCCGCTGTATTCTTATCCCATACGCTCCGCCGGAGACGGCCTCGGCGCGCTCTTGCGCGATCGCTATCCGGCTGCATCGGAGCTGCATCAGAAAGGACGATTCAGTGGACGGCAAGACCGCGACCGCAACGCATGCGAATGTCCGAATGGAATCGGACAGCATGGGAAAGATCGAAGTCCCCAACGATCGCTACTATGGCGCACAGACAGCGCGGTCACTGGTCCATTTCGATATTGGCCGTGACACGATGCCGCCCGAGCTGATTCGCGCGTTTGGAATCCTCAAAAAAGCTGCGGCGCTCGTAAATCAGGACCTCGGGAAAATATCCGCTGAGAAATCGAAGTTGATCGTGCAGGCCGCCGATGAAGTCATTTCCGGCAAGTTGAACGACCATTTTCCGCTCCGCATCTGGCAGACCGGCAGCGGCACCCAAACCAACATGAACGCCAATGAGGTGATTTCCAATCGCGCGATCGAAATCGCCGGCGGCGTGATGGGCAGCAAGCAGCCGATTCACCCGAACGATGACGTGAATATGTCGCAGTCGTCGAACGACACGTTCCCGACTGCCATGCATATCGCCGCGGCGTCGCAGATCGCCAACGCGCTGATTCCCGCCGTAAAACAGCTGCGCGACACGCTCGACGCCAAAGCCAGCAAGTTCGCAGAGGTCGTCAAAATTGGGCGGACGCATTTGATGGACGCTGTGCCGCTTACCGTCGGCCAGGAAATGTCCGGCTGGGTGAGCATGCTTGACCGCGATATTCAGCG
>JASHRM010000194.1 GCA_030037315.1 Candidatus Acidiferrales bacterium | reverse complement strand
GGAACGGGCGGCTGACGCTGGAAATCGACGACAACGGCATGGGAATGTCGGCGGCGCGGCTGACGGAGGTTTATGGCGGCGGGATCGGGATCAGCAACGTTCACGAGCGGCTGCGGTTGCTCTACGGCGATCAATTTCAAATGGATATTCGCAGCCAGGAAGGCGAAGGAACGCAAATTCGCATCGAAATACCTGAGGTCGCTGCGGTGGAAGCGGTTTCGCGATAGGGCGCCGGAAGCAGTTTTTTGTGGAGCGTGGTGCCTTGGCCCCGCTCTCCGGTTCTACGTAATGGCGGCAGCAAGCCGCCGCACTCCACATGGGCCACGGTTAGTAATGGACCGAGGCGGTTTGGTGGATTCTAGCGGGGAGAAGCTGGAGGGATTCTGCAAGCGTCAGTAATCAGCTCAATCAGCTGGCCGGAGACCTGGAACCTGGCGGTCGAAGCGCTGCGCGCGAATAAATTACGCGCCGCGCTGACGATGTTGGGCGTAGTGATCGGCAGCGCGTGCATCGTGCTGGTGGTCACCGTCGCGCTCACCGGGAAAAAGTACGTTGCGAACCAAATCGAAGCGGTCGGCTCGAATATCGTTTACGCGTCGCTCGAGCATTCGGCCAGCTCGCAATCCGTGACGCTTTCCGACGAGATTTCTCTGAGCGACATGGAGGCGATCCGCAACGGTGTTCCGCAAGTGTTGCAGGTCGCGGGAACGAACGACGTGCAGATGAGCGTGGTCGCCGAAGGAAAAGCGTGGCCGGTCGCGATGGTCGGAGTGACGCAAGGCTTTCAGGAAATTCGCAGGCTGCTGATTCCCGAGGGCCGCTATTTTGACGATTCCGATTTTTCGTCGGTCAGCAAAGTTTGCGTGATTTCCGAGCATCTTGCGCAGACCGCGTTTCCAGAAGGCAATCCGATCGGCCAGACGATCCATGCGGGCGAACTCGCGTTCACAGTGATCGGAGTTTTTGCCGAGCGCGTAGGCACGTTCGGCCAATCGGAAATTCGCACCGATTCCGTGCTGGTGCCGTTTCCACTGGTGAGCTATTACCTTGGCAACGCGTCGCTCGTCACGCTCTACGCTCAGGCAGACAACGCGGATGATGTTCCGCTGGTCACGGTGCAAGTCGCGCAGATCCTGAAGAATCGCCATCGGCCCGAGGCGGAATACGACGTCGAAAATCTTTCATCGATCCTGCAAACTTCCCGCCGCATTTCGCTGGCGATGACGATCGTCCTTTTGCTGATCGCGCTGCTCGCGCTGATCATCAGCGGGGTCGGCATCATGAATATTATGCTCGTCAGCGTGACCGAGCGAACGCGCGAAATCGGCATCCGCAAGGCGATTGGCGCGAAACGCGATGAGATTTTGTGCCAGTTTTTGCTGGAGGCGATTTTGATCAGCGGAGCCGGTGCGCTCGCGGGAATTGCGATCGCCATTCTGATTCCTTTCGCGATCGAAGCCGCGACTCAAATTTTCCGCGTGCCTGCGAACCTGAACATTTCAATCTCGTGGATTTCTGTCGCGCTGGCGTTCATAGTATCCTGCGGAATGGGAATCGTATTCGGATATCTGCCTGCGAGAACGGCTGCCCAGTTGCAGCCTGTGGATTCTCTCCGCTTTGAGTAAGACTTCGCGCCTGTACGTCATCCTGTCGCTTTGCGCGGCGGCAATCTACATCGGATGCATCGTTTCGCCGCCGTCGCTTGTCGATGACGTGGATTCCGTGCAGGCGCAAATCGCGCGGCACATGCTCGAGTCGGGCGATTGGGTGACGGCGCACATTAACGGCCTGGTTTACCTCGATAAGGCTCCATTCAACTATTGGCTGATCGCGAGCTCCTTCCGGATTTTCGGCGTACACGACTGGGCTGCGCGCATTCCCGTCGCGCTGGCGGCGATTGCGCTGGCTCTGCTGACCGCTGCGTTTGGGACTTGGGCTTTCGGCCCGCGAGCCGGATTTTTTGCGGGACTTTGCATCGCCACGTGCGTTGGCCTTTGGCTATTCACGCGCGTTTTGCTGCCGGACGCGCTGCTAACGTGCATGATCGCACTGGCGCTATGGGCGTTCCTGCGCGCGCTGGACGAAGACGAGCTGCATCCGCGCTTCTGGGCGGTTGTGCTCGCCGCGTCTCTCGGCGTGGCGTTCCTGGTGAAGAGCGTCATCGGTGTGTTGTTTCCCGTTGCGGTCGCGCTGATTTATCTCGCGGTGACGCGGCAGCTCTTCATCGCGAGAACGTGGAGGCGACTGCATCCGTTTAGCGGCGCGATTATCGCGCTGGCCATCGCGACGCCGTGGCACGTGCTGGCAACTCTGCGCAATCCGCCATATTTCGCGTGGACGCTGCATTCCGGGCCGGGCCAGTATCACGGCTTTCTGTGGGACTACTTCGTCAACGAGCAGCTGTTGCGGTTTCTGAACCGGCGCTATCCGCGCGATTACAATACGGTCCCGCGCTTATGGTTTTGGCTGCTGCACTTCGTGTGGTTGTTTCCCTGGTCGGTTTATTTTCCGGCGGTCGCTAAACTTTCTTTCAAGCCCGTCGACCGCGCCGGGCGCACGCGCGTGCTCGCCCTCTGCTGGATCGGATTCATACTGGTGTTTTTCACTTTTTCCACGACGCAGGAATATTACTCGATGCCTTGCTATCCGGCGCTGGCGCTGCTGCTTGGAACCGCGATGGCTGGCGGAGGCGTGTGGATTCGCCGCGGAACGCGCGCCCTCGCTGTGATCACCGGCGCAGCAGCCATCGTGATCGTGGCGATTCTCATCTACGTGCGTGGCATTCCTACGCCGGGCGATATTTCCGAGGCGCTGAGTCATCATCCCAAGGCGTACACGCTTTCGCTCGGCCACATGCAGGATTTGACCATCGACTCGTTCGCGTATCTGCGCCTGCCATTGGTTCTGGCAGCCATCGCCTGCCTGATCGGAGTGCTGGGGTCGATTCGCGCCATCGCCGAACGCGCTTTTTTGGCCGCCGCGCTCATGATGATTCTTTTCTTTCATGCCGCACGGCTGGCGATGGTTACGTTCGATCCGTATCTTTCCTCGAGGCCCCTCGCGAAAGTCCTGCGCACCGAGCCGCCCGGCACGATTATCGCCGAGGGATTCCTGTACCAATTTTCATCCGTTTTCTTCTATTTGAACCGCAACGGACTGCTTTTGAGCGCCAAGCGAGCAAATCTCGAATACGGTTCGCACGCGCCGGGCGCCCCGGAGGTTTTCCTGGTCGATTCGCAGCTCCCGGAAGTTTGGAGCCGGCCGCAGCGCTATTACCTGCTCATTTTCGCGTCCGATTTACAGCACTACCAATCGGTTGTACCTGCCGCTGACCTGCACGTGATCGCCTCCAGCGGCGGCAAACTTTTGATCACCAACCACCCGTTAACTCCTAACGCGGCCCCAACGATGACGTCTTTCGCCCCAGCGAATGTGTGTAATACAATGCCGGGATATGCAAAACGAGAGCCGCCGGATCGCCTACTCGGTCGTTGTCCCTCTCTATAACGAGCTCGAGAACATTCCGCAGCTCTACGTCAAGATCATCGACGTGATGGACGCGCTGGGCGAGCCATTCGAAGCCATCTTTGTGGATGATGGCAGCCGCGACGGAACATTCCGCCAGCTTGCTGAGATTGCGCGTGATGACGCGCGCGTGGTCGTTGTTCGGCTGCGCCGCAACTTCGGCCAGACCGCCGCGCTAAAAGCGGGCTTCGATCATGCGCACGGCGACATCATCATTTCGATGGACGGCGACCTTCAGCACGATCCCGCCGAGATTCCGCGCTTCATCGAAAAGATCAAAGAGGGATACGACATCGTCAGCGGTTGGCGCGTCACTCGAAAGGACGCCTGGCTCACGCGCCAATTTCCGAGCCGCGTTGCGAACCGCCTGATGGCCAAATTATCCCGCGTGGACCTGCACGATTTCGGTACCACGTTCAAGGCGTACCGCCGGGAAATTCTCGACGAGATCAATCTGTATGGAGAGCTGCACCGGTTCATCCCGGCGCTGGCGAGCTGGCATGGTGCTTCCATTGCCGAAGTGCCCGTCACCAACATTCCGCGCCAAAGCGGGAAATCGAATTACGGCATTTCCAGAACGATTCGCGTGCTGCTCGACCTGATCGGCGTGAAATTCCTGCTCGATTACTCAACGCGGCCTTTGCAGCTTTTCGGATTGCCGGGATTGATTGGCTTGCTCGCGGGCGGAGTGATCGAGGCGTGGGTGCTTGCGCACAAAATTCTTTTTCATGAAAGCTTGATGCTTACGCACGGCCCGCTCATGCTTTTGGGCATTGCGCTGCTTGTGGCGGGAATTCAGTTTTTCGCGATCGGACTGGTCGGAGAGCTTGTGACGCGGACGTATTACGAATCGCAGAACAAGCCGGTCTATTCGGTGCGCGAGATTGTTGGTCGACGCGACGCCGCCCGCCCGGAACCTCCTCGAACTGCCGGCGCCGGCCGATAGAATGCCGGGCGACACCTCGTCGAGCGCCCCTCCGGAAACGAATCCGTTATATACACGGCCCGTGAGCCACACTCGAAAAATCTTGTGGCTGTTGGTGCGCCTGGCAATCGCCGGTGTGCTGCTTGCTTACCTCGCTCAGTCCGGCAACATCGATTTGCGCGCCCTCTCGCGCCCTTTCACGGCATGGCGGATCGCGCTGGCGGCGATTGGCCTGATTCTCGTCGATATTTCGCTCATGGCGTCGCGGCTTGTGTGGCTTTACCGTCCATTCGGGCTGAATATTTCCTGGGCCAAATCGTTTCAACTCTCCATCGTGAGTTTTTTTTTCGCCGCGTTTCTTCCCGGCAGCGCCGGCGCCGATATTTCGCGGCTGTATTACGTGGCGAAGGATTACAAGGCGCGACGATCCGAAATCGTGATCATTTCGTTCTTCGATCGCGGCATTGGAATGCTGTCTCTGTTGCTCATGCCTTTGATTTTCGCGCCCTTTTTCGTTGGCGAGATTGCCGCGCATCCCGCTCTTGGCGATCTGCTGATTTTCTCCGCAGTCCTCTCTGCAATTCTGATCGCCGGATTCTTCGCGTGCGTCTGGTTCCAGCCGCTGGCGGAACGGATTGCTGACGCCGTGTTCGGAATCCTTCCGTGGAAGGAATGGTACGGCCGGGTGATTCGCACGGTGGCCGGATATCGCGGGCACCTGCGAAACGTGGGCGCGGCGCTTTTCATTTCGATCGTCGCCAATTCGCTTTCGGTGATTGTGGTTTGCCTTGCGGCTTGGGCGCTCGATCCCTCGGCGTTAAGCGCGAAAATGGCGCTGGTGATTCCGGTTGGATTTGTTGCCAACACGCTGCCGTTTACGCCCGGAGGCCTGGGCGTGGGCGAGGCGGCGTTCAACTCCCTTTTCGCAATGGCGGGGCTCACCGGGGGAGCCGAAGCGCTGATTTGTTTTCGGGTATGGTCCGGTTTGGTACGCCTGCTTGGCGTCGTCTTTTATCTCCGCGGGATCGAGCGCGTTTTTGGGCGCTCGGGTGAGGCCGCCGACGATCCTTCGGCGTTGCCCAGACCCACGCTGTAGCACCGAGGGAAGAAAAGTTGCTTGCCGCTCTTTCGCGGCGCGCGGTAGAACGTTACAATCAGTGGAGATAAATCCGGGCTTTTATTAGCAATCGTTCGAAATTTCACGGGAGGATCCATGAAGATTGCCGTGCTGGGTGGAGATGGATATTGCGGATGGGCGACAGCTCTTTATCTTTCTAAGAAGGGTCATCAGGTCGCCATCATCGATAGCTTCATTCGCCGCCAGTGGGATTTCGAGCTGGGCGTGCAAACGCTCACTCCCATCCAGCCGCTGCCGGACCGTCTTCGCGCGTGGCACGAGCACACCGGCAAGACCATCGAGTTGCTCATCGGCGATGTGACCGATTACGAATTCCTTTCCGAAGTGATTACCGAATTCGGCCCTGACGCCGTGGTCCACTTTGCGGAGCAGCGCTCGGCGCCGTATTCGATGATCGACCGCCGGCACGCTGCGTTCACGCAAGTGAATAACGTGGTCGGCACACTGAACCTTTTGTTCGCGCTGCGCGAATTCAAGCCCGATTGCCATCTGGTGAAACTTGGCACGATGGGCGAATACGGCACGCCGAATATCGATATCGAAGAGGGCTACATCGAGAT
>JASHRM010000193.1 GCA_030037315.1 Candidatus Acidiferrales bacterium | reverse complement strand
ACGCGCGTGTGTGTATCGATCGAGATCTTTTGTCCGTGATACACGAGGATGGATTGGTCGCTCGCGGGAAGAATTTCCAGATTGTCTAAGGAGTGCGCCATCGCGCGGCAGTATATAGCAGCAACGATATTTCGTTCTGGTTTCAGACAGCGGCTTCCCAAAACCGCGGCGCAAAGTGGATACTAGCGGCGTGAATTCACCCACGGCTGCTGTCCTCGGCGAAATCGGTTTGCCTGCGCCTGTGCGGGAGCTAGCGTCGCGTCCATGGGACGCGATTATCGTCGGTGCCGGACACAACGGACTGGCGTGCGCCGCGTACCTTGCGCGCGCACAAAAGCGCGTTTTGGTTTTAGAAAGTCGCTCGCGGGTAGGCGGTGCGTGCACGATCGAGCGGCCCTTTCCCGGCGTGCGGATGTCGCCATGCGCGTATCTTGCTGGGCTGCTGCACCCTCTGGTTGTTTCCGAATTGAATTTGCCAGAACGCGGATTCGAGTGGACTCCTGCGGTCAACGGACTGTTTGTTCCCTTTCTTGAGGGTTCTAGCGTTCAGCTTTGGGACGACGACACGGAATGCGAAGCCGAAATTCGCAAGTTCGCACCCGGGGATGTTGAAGGCTGGCGCGCAATGAGTGACGTGCTCCGCAGATTGCGCGATGCGCTGCGTCCCTCGGGCGAGCGCGATCTGTGGATCGGCGATGCGCCGACGAAAGAACAACTCGAAGAGCGCCTGGGTGGTGACGAAGAAGGTCGCGGTTTGCTCTTCGATTGGTCGATGGCGGAGTTCGTCGAACGCTATTTGCGCGACGAGCGATTGCAGGTCGCCTATTTAGGCCAGGGCGTGATCGGAACGAACGCCAGCCCTTTCGATCCTGGCACTGCAAGCATCCGCTTTCATCACGCGTCGGGGCGACTAGGCGGAATGCCCGGGATGTGGGGATATGTAAAGGGCGGAATGGGCATGGTGTCATTTTACTTCTGCGATGCGGCGCGGGAGGCGGGAGCCGCTATTGCAGCTGGCGTGGCAGTTGAAAAAATTATTCCGGAAGAAGGAGTGATTCTAGAAGACGGCGGACTCATTGCGGCGCCGATTGTGATTTCAAATGCGGATCCGCGACGGACCCTGCAAATGCTGGGCCATGCGGCAGATCCGGCGTGGCGCAAACGAATCGAAGAAATTCCGATCGAGGGATGCACGGTAAAGCTGAACGTCTTGCTCAGCGAACTTCCGAATTTCATCGCGCGTTCCGGGACGGATCAGCCGCATCACTACGGACAGATCAATATTCCGCTTACAAAGGCCGAATGGAAAAGCGGATTTGCGCGGGCGCGCGCGGGCGAACTGCCTGAACATCTGTGGTGCGAACTCTATTTCCAGAGCGCTCACGATTCAACGGTGGCGCCGCACGGTCAGCACACGATGAGCGTTTTCGCGCAGTACGTTCCGTACAAATTCGCGTCGGGGACATGGGACAGCCGGCGCGAAGAGGTTCGCAAGTTGGCGCTCAGTTCGCTGGCCCGCTTTTGCTCGAATATTCCCAGCGCGGTAATCGACCTTCAGGTGCTTGGCCCTCCGGATATCGAGCAGAAGGTGGGTTTGACGGGCGGGCACATTTTTCAAGGGGAGTGCCTGCCGCTTTACATGTGGTCGAATCGCCTTTCGGCGCGTACGCCAATGCCCGGCGTCTATTTATGCGGCGCGTGCACTCACCCCGGCGGGAGCGTGATCGGCATGAACGGGCGCAACGCGGCGATGGCGGTGTTGCGGGATACCGTTTAGCTTCGCGGTACCGACCCGCTAGGGTATTCTTCGCGCTTCATGCCGAACCAGCCTGCCCTTAAGCGCGAGCTTGGTGTTCGCGACCTCGCGCTGTTCTCCATTGTCTGTATCACGTCCGCTCGCTGGCTTCCGATCGCGGGCCATGCAGGACCGGGATCCATCGCGCTTTGGATCTTGGCGGCAATTCTTTTCATGGTGCCGCTGACGATTGCGGTTGCCGCGCTTGTTGCCAAATATCCGGGCGCGGGCGGCTTGTATCTCTGGACGCGCGAGGATTTTGGCCCGTGGCAAGGATTTCTCGCCTTTTGGTCCTACTGGTTGAGCTGCGCGTTTTTATTCCCAAGCGCCGCATTGCTGTACATTCGCGTGGGATTCTCGATGTTTGGGCGGACGGCCGCGCGCGCAGGCGACGACCGCGCGTATCTGGTGTCAGCGACGATTCTGCTGGTCTGGATCGCATTGGGCTCAAACATCGTGGGAATGAAAGTCGGAAAGTGGACCGAGAACATCGGCGCTTTGGCGACGGGAGGCGTGGCTTTTCTGCTGGTGGCAACTGCCTGGATGGTCTGGACGCGTCGCGGGCCAGCAACGGCTCTGCACATTCTTCCGAAGTGGGATTGGGGAACGGTCAACTTCTGGGCGGCAATCGC
This sequence comes from Candidatus Acidiferrales bacterium, assembly GCA_030037315.1. Taxonomy (GTDB): domain Bacteria; phylum Acidobacteriota; class Terriglobia; order Acidiferrales; family UBA7541; genus Palsa-295. The sequence continues at coordinate 12,271 of JASHRM010000193.1, read as the reverse complement.
TTACGCGATGAGTGGCATGGAATGTCCCGGAATGATGGCTGCGGAGATGCGCGATCCGGAGCGCACGATGCGCCATGCGGGCTGGCTTGCCACGCCGCTGGTGGCCGCGTTCTACGTTGCAACCACAATTTCGTTTTTGGTGATACTGCCGCCGGAAAGAATCAGCGAATTCAACGGCTTTGCGGACGTGGGAAATTCCGCAGGGGCGCTGTTGCATGCGCCGTGGCTTTCGCCGCTGATTGCGCTGCTGGTGATCCTCGGTGGAGCAGGGCTGGTTGGCGGAATCGGAACGGCTGCATCGCGAATGCCATTTGCAGCGGGTGTGGACCGGCTGCTGCCAGCGGCGTTCGGTAAAGTGCATCCACGCTGGGGCACGCCCTATATTTCGATTCTGACTTTGGGCGCTTTCGCTACGCTGCTTCTCGTTGTGTTTCAGCTGGGCGACTCGATGCGCGCTGCCTACGATGAAATGGTATCGCTCATGGTGATTACCGGATTTCTGCCATATATCTACATTTTTGCAAGCGCGTGGAAAGTAGGACGCCGGGTTTCTGTGCTTTCAGGCATGGGAATGACTTTGCTGGCAATTTTCTGCTCAGTTGTGCCGCCATCGGACGTTTCCAATCGGTGGCTTTTCGAAGCGAAGCTCGCCGCGGCAACGATTGTAGTGGTTGGGTCAGCATGGCTGGTGTATCGAGCAAACAAGAAGGCGGTTCGTTACGCCCCGGTGGGCTAAGACTCTGCCGGACGTAACAACCCCCCACGGGGGCAAGCCCGGCGCCACGTTTAAACCCAAAACCACCGCCAGAAAAAAGGGCGATCATGGACGGGCGCTGGGAGGGAAGTTGGTGACGGTGTAGAGCTTGCCGTCATGCAGGTAGAGGCGCTCGGCTTCCTCGTGATTGAAGGGCCGGGCGCCCCGACGTCCGAAGACGGCCAATTGATTGCCGCTTTCGTCCACGGCGCGATCGCGGTCGACTCCCTTGGAAATAGCCAACGCGGGGCCAGCAGTCCGATAGGTCGCGATTAATTTTGGCGTGGGCCGCGGACTGAATCCATACGCATTCGGTGAATCTTCGGGCGAAATAATTTGCAGCACGCGCAAGCCGTTGATTCCGTCTGCCAGGAATGCGAAGGCGCTTCCATCGACCATTCCGATCTTGAGATCGCGCGTGTCATTGAGTTTGCCGCCTGCTGAAAACATTTGATCGAGCTTGGGCTCATCGGGCTCTCCCACGTCGATGATTGCCAATCCTTGTTTGCCATCGGCCACATATGCGTACGTGCGCGCGACGTACAAATTTCGCGCATCTTCGAGATGGACGAATGCCTTCGGGACGATTCGCGGCTGGTCGAGTTGCGTGACGTCCAGGACTTTGAGCCCGTCGCGGTCGACGACGAAGGCGTAACGAAATTGCACGGCGATCGCTTGAGGATCATTCAACTCTGGTGCGCCGATTTGCGCCACGACGCGCGGCTGAGGCGGCTTATCCAAATCGACGACGACCAGGCCGCTGTCGCAAAGGATGTAAGCGTAGGTGCCGGCGATCGTTATGCGGCGCGCGCCGTTCAGGATGCCATTCGGATTGAATGCCAGCGCGCGCTTGAGGAAATTATTTCGCGGATCGCCGTCGAGGAGAGTGCTGACGCCCGGAGTCTTACTTTTTGGATCGGGATCGCCGATCACGACAAGGCCTTCGTATTTGTCCGCGACGTAGAGGAACGCGTAGATCGGATGGATCGGCTGTTCTTCATTTTCCGGACGGTGCGTGCGCGCAGGATCGATCGCCAGCGTCGAAGGGCTGGCCACGGCCATAGCGTATTTCGTGGGCACATACAAGCGCTGGCCCAAAGGCGAAACGGGAGCGGTGACCGTGCGTTCGGAGAATCCTTTATTGTCGATATTCGCCACGTCGTAGACGCGGAATCCTCCTTTGCCGAGAGCTGCGTAAAGATATTCGCCTCGCAGCTGTACGTCTAGAACGTCGCCAGCGTGGTGATACGCTTCGGTGAGTTCGGAACCACGTGAGAGGTGGGCGGCGTAATTTCGGGGATAGGCCATTCGTTGCAAATCGCTGCCGATGATGGCGGGAGGCTCATCGTGTTCAGCGACAGCGACGGCGTCAAAACCTTTTGATCCGGTGGCAACGTAGATATACCGGCCCATGAAATTCAGCAAATTCGTGCCCTGGAGCAACGTTTGCGCCATCCAGGCGTTGTTGTCGTTTCGCGCGGAGACGTGGCAATCGTCGCACTGCTTGGTTTCGTGGGCACGAACGGTATGCGGCACGAACGTACTGAATGCAGTGCCGCTGAGACCTTCGGCCGAAACAGTTTGCTGAGTGTAATAGAGCCACTCGCGATTCGCATTTTGCGAACTGACGATGATGGCGCAGGAGGAACGAACGGGCGCGACGCGGTGGCTCGTGACAGTGCCGTCGATTCCTAAGAAATAAGCATCGTCGCGCAAAACCTGGAAATTGTAGGAGGTCCAATTGCGCGTGATCAGGCCTTCATTGTGCAGCATCGGTTTGCGCTGATTCGCGGTCATAGACAAATGGCAGCCGAAGCAGTTTGGAGTCCACGAAGTGTGGCACGCGTAGCATGTCATCTTGCTGTTGGGATGTGCGAGCTGCGACTCGCTGGCGCTCGCGTTTCCCCAGGTTTTGCCGTCGATCTGGACCGTCTTTGCCCAGCGCGATTTTTCGCTGTAATGCGCGTTGCCCGGCGTGATGGTGTCGAGCGTTTGCACCACTTCCCATTCCTTATCGGGCTCGACCATGGAGCGCTGGTACAGCTTGTCTCCACGCCACTCGAATCTGCGGGCGTTCCACGGAGTGCGGAGCGCTTCAAGATGGGTTCCGCCCGCGGGCGCTGCAGCTCCGGAAGTGATCAACGTGGCCCGCTTTTCGATGGTGCCGTGGCAATCGATGCAATCGAGTTCGATGGCAGCGCGGGGCTCGGCGTAAACTTTGCCGTTGCCGTGAACGTCCTGTTCGAAATGGCAATCGACGCACTGCATGCCTTTTTCGAGGTGAATATCAGCAAGCTGCACGGCTTTGCTGAACTTTTGCGGATCGTCGGGGGAAACGATGTTGTCCTCGGCGTCGAGAAGATTGCCTTGGCGGTCGCGCTTGTAGACGGCTCGGAAAACCCATCCGTGGCCATGAAAATCGGCGAACTGCGTTTGCTTCAGTTGAGAATTGAATTTCGCGCTGCCAACTTCGGCGAGAAATTTCGGATCGGACCAGAGGCCTCGCGGCGCAGCACCCTCTGGATTGCGGAGTCCGATCTCATAGCGCTCTTCATCAGTTGGATCGTGCTGCTGGCGAGGGTACATGAATTCGCCGTCGGCTTCATTGTCCCACCACGTGTAGCCGAAGTATGTGGTCTCCATGTTTCCGCCGGGATGAAGGTGGCAGGTCATGCATTGGCTCGAAGGAATTGAGCGAGTGAACGAGTGGCGGATCGGATGTCCTGAGTCGGCCTTCGCGATAGTCGGATCGCCGGAAGCGCTCTGGCCCGAATGGCCGAATGATGCGTAGGGTCCGGAATGAGCGGGCGAATCATCGTTCGCGTAAATCACGTGGCATGCGGTGCACCCGCTGCCCCGATAATCTCCGGGCTGATCGTTTGTACCGGGCAACGAAAGCAGCGGATCGAGCAGGCGAGTCTTTTGCAGGCCGAGAAAAACGGGATCGGTGCGCAATTCGGTGCCGAAGCCGCGATCGCTCAACCGATCGTCGGGCCTGCCTGGATCTTCTTCGCGATTCGGATTTCCGATTTCGCCTTTTTTTTCGCCGCCGCGCTCGAAAACGCGCAAGACGTTTCCCGGCTGCGAGATTTCCCAGCGCTCGAGCGGAGTCAATTCCGCGACGACACCTTTTGTGCGCGTTTCAGCCGGCGATGGCGGCGGAACGGTGCGAATGGCCTGAGGCTCCCCGTCGGCAGAGTAGCTTTCGCCGAAGCGCGTGTTCTTCTCGGGATACGCTCCGTTGTTATAGAGCGCAGCTCCCCAAAGCATTCCGCCGTGCGTCATCAAGCTGGTGCTGACGTTGCGAACTTCGGCTTCGTGGCAGCCGGATTGGCCGCAGGTTTTCGGTGCAACTCGCAAATCGCCGGGATTCGCGAAGCGCACGTAGTTGTAATTTTCGCGCAGCCAATTTGTGTACGGGCGCTGCACCGTACCTGCGCCCTTCGCAAATTCAGGATCGCGCGGCTGCACATGCGCTTTTTTCTCTGCCTGTGCGTAATCCATAGAATTTCGAACGGTTTCGGGAGTAATGCTTGCGGATGCGTCTCCGCCGTGGCAATCGACGCAGCCGAGGCGTACGGTGCGCCTAGGATGCATCGTCGGCTCGTCGATGCCCGCGTGACACGAGAGGCAGCCAACGCTTTTGCGGTCCGCGTCGGCCTGTGACTGCGTGATGAGGCTCGGTTGCGGGCCTTGCGATTGCGCTCGTGAGCGATGCTCTGCGACAAACAGCAGGACGAGCGCGAGCAACACACCGACGGTTGTGCGTGCCCAGCGAAGAGAGACTCTTCGATTACGCGCCTGAACGATTCGCAAACGACACGCGAATCGAAAGGCAGATTCAGGCGCCCTGCTCCCTTCCTGCGTCAGGGGAGGCAGAATGACAAATACACGGAGCTTGGAGCGCAGCATGTCAACTAAGCCGAATGTTCGCCTAGGCCGCATCAGAATTGGAACCGCACATTCGTGAAAAGCGAAAACATCACTCGGCCCGTATAAATGTCGCGCAGACCTTGTCCCGGAATAAGCGACGCGACACCGCCGGTGATCGAGATATTTTCCGTGAGCGGCGGGCGATACTTAACGCCGACGCTCGAATCGACTCCGATGGTGTGGTGAATGGGCGATTGAAAGAGGAGCAGCTCGAGCGGCTCGGTGCGGTCGAATCGCAAGTAGTTCACATTGACGAACGCTTTCAGTTTCGGCGTCAGGTCGAAATCCGAACCGAGATTCGCGAGAAACAGCCCCGGATTGACAAAATTCGCCTGGCCTTCATCCTTGCTGGATCGCAAACTCGGCAGAAGGCTATCCGGCGTGGTCAAAAATACGCCGGCACCGGTTAGCCGAATGCCTTCCCGATTCCACAAGCTGAAAATTCCGCCGGCGAATTCGGGAAAATCCTCAATCGCGTCGAAGCCGCGCGCATGATCGCTGCGGGGGTTCGCCGACCCGGACGCATACAGAAAGGAACCTCTCAACCGAGCCCAATCCTTATCGACTGAAAGTTCGAGCGCTGCCATTTGCGCGTTGATTGTGACCGGGCGCCCCGCAATCACGTTGAAACTGTCGCGGCCAAGCGCTTGATAAAACGCGTTGCTTACGTTCAATCGGCCGATGTGGCCATCACCCGTCCAGCCAAGGTACGCCGCGTGAACGCTATGGGTTTGAATCTTGCCGTTCGAGACCACATCGCCGATTGGTGCTGGGCGTACGAGAAAACCGTTGTCGTCGTAATGAACGCTAGGCGCGTCGTCGTTGTAATCGACGCTGAACTGCGCGGTGTAGCCCTGAAAGAGGAAATCCTGCTTGTAGACATTGGCGACAAACACCTGTTGATTTCGAAGGGCGAACGAATTCAATCCGCTGTTAGTGTTCTTTTCCAACAAATTGAAGTAGGCGAGATTGTATTGCCACCTATTCGACGAAAGATTTCCGAAGAATCGCACGCCGGGCTGCTCGTCAACGAAAAGAAAGCCTCTGAAATCCGCATTGAACTGCTGGATGCCAGCCCGGACGGAAACGAAGTCGTAATTCGGGCTCAGATCGAAGAGTTTTACTTCACCGAAGGCTTCCTGAAGCCCGATATGTGAATCGAGCCGAGTGGTTCCGTCGCGAGGGTTCACATTCACGATGCCCAGCTCGTGGACATCCAGATAATTCACGCTGATGGCCGGGGTGATTTGGATTCGCCAGTCCACCGGACGAAATGCGGCGTCGCCATGAAAAAGATCGAAAGAAAAAATGAAAACCTGATCGAGGAAGAACTGATTGCCGTCACCAAAGAAGTTGCTGCTGCCAGGCTGCGCGGGGCTGACGTTCGTCGGCGTAGGCAGCCGGCGGACATCCGCCTGAGTGTCGCTGACACCTGTAAAATCGAAGAAAGTCTGCTTGCCGAAGACCGGCTGGTCACCTTTCAGCTTATTCGTATCGAACGGATCCCATCGGCTTCGCTTTACGTACGGATGCTCCCCGCCAACGCCATAACGGTTCCAATCCGGCATCGCGACGAGCCAGCGGTCCGCTTGCGTTTGGAAAACGTCTCCAGCGGCGGGCAATTGTTGCTGCGGTGGCTGCTGACCGTTCAGTTCCAAGCTTTTCTCAGCGCTCGGATAGCCCGGTCCGGCTGGCGCATTCGATGGGGGCGGTGTTGGTGCAGTCAGAGGAAGCTGAGGCAATCCGCTCTGGGGCGCTGGGGCTTGCGAATTTGGAGTTAGCGTAATTTCGCGGACGATAACGTCGCCCGCCCTGAGCGCCAGTGAGCTTTCGGAAAAGCTCGCGTAGTCTGAGCGATTTATATCGAACTTATACTTTCCCGGCGGGACAATCAGCAGTCGAAATACACCCTGCGCGTTGGTTGTGGTGCTTCGAACTTCTCCCGTGGCCAGGTTTCGCAGAGTGACAGTCGCTCCACCTAGAGGCAATCCATTTGCATCTCGGACGAGACCTTCCAGGGCCGCACTTTTTGCGGACGCCTGTCCCGGAATTCGCTGTTCTTGAGGAGCCCTCCGAAGATCACTCCAGATGTAAGAGTTTGCGGTAGTTGTAATGGATGAGGAAAGAATCACAAGAAAAATCAAAATGAATTTCGAAGCCTCTGCGAAAGCAATCTGCAACCTATGTTTGCTGACGTGCTTCAGCGCCTACAGCCTCCGGACACGATGGTCTAGGTAACACCGTTAATTTCAAGGGGGCAAGGGCTATTGCGGGGCGATTCGCGCAAAGTGAACTAGTTCGTGCGACGCTGACGTTTGCGATATTCCGCGCGCGATGCCGCATTGAGAAGTCGCAGCGCCTGTGATACGAATTTACGACCATCGAATGATTTGCCTGAGGCATCACGCGTTGCGCCAATTGATCGTTTCATCGCTTCTGGCGTTCGCGATTTCCCTTGGCCTCTCGGCCTGCACCGGCAGCACAAACTCAAATAGCAACCCCACTCCGCCATCGCCTCCTCCTGGTCCCCAGGCGCTGACGCAAAGCGACGTAACGGCTGTGGTACAGGCGGCAGCTACTGCCGCGCAATCGGACACAATGGCCATTGCCGTTGTCGACCGGCTGGGCCGAATTCTTGCGGTGTACAAGGGCGCGTCGGCACCCGCAACTGTTACGGGCAATTTTGGTAATTCCGTTCCGTCCGACGAGCTGGCCGTTTCGCTGGCGCGAACGGGTGCGATGTTCAGCAACGATCAGGCGCCGCTGTCTTCGCGCACGGTGCGTTTCATCAGCGGCATACATTTTCCGCCCGGCGTTGCGAACGCTTCGAATGGAGCACTTTACGGCATCGAGAACACGAATCGCGGCTGCACTCTTTCGCCAGGGCTTGTGGCAACAGTTCCGCCCGCAACCCTGATTAGCGGCGCGAGTCCAGGACTCGGCATTGCAACGGGCAAAGCCGACACGATGGACAGCGATCCGAACGCGGTAAATCCGGGAGGCGTGCCGATTTTCAAGAATGGCGCGCTGGTCGGAGGGATCGGGATTACGGGAGTATCCGCAGATATTGCTGAGTACGCCGCGTATGCAGGCATTCGCGTCAACACTGACGGAATCTTTTTTGATCCGAGCACTCTTCCATCGCCAGGCGAAGTGGTAATCAATGGCGTGGCGCTGCCGTTTGTCGATCAGACCACCGCGCCCGCCGGAACGATTGCGGGAATTTTCAACGCCGCGCTATTTACTGTCGGTCCGTTTGCAAGTCCGGGGGATGCACCCGACGGATATTTGATAGCGGCCACCGATGGGCCGATCGGAGGACTCACATCGGCGCAAGTGACGCAGATCATCAACAACGCAATCGATACCGCGAATCAGACACGCGCGCTGATCCGGCTCCCCGCAGGATCGCGCACCAGAATGACAATCGCCGTCAGCGATCTTGACGGCACGATTATCGGGCTTTATCGCATGACGGACGGCACGGTTTTTAGCATCGATGTAGCAGCGACGAAGGCGCGCAACGTGATCTATTTCAGCAGCTCGTCGCGGCAACCGCAGGATTTGAATGGCGTACCGATCGGTACTGCGGTAACAAATCGTACGATCGGCTACGGTGCGCAGCCATTATTTCCGCCGGGAATCGATGGAACGTCACCCGGACCCTTTTTCAATTTGTATTTACAGGACACGGCGAATCCTTGCACGCAAGGTTTCCAAACGCCGGGACCGTCATGGCCGGCGGTGAATCAAAGCGGAGTCGTGTTTTTCCCGGGTTCGGAGCCGCTCTACATAAACGGCACCCTCGTCGGGGGCTTGGGCGTCAGCGGCGATGGAGTGGATCAGGACGATTACGTCACGGCCGGCGGCGCGACCGGATTCGAGGCACCTGCTGCCATTCGCGCGGATCAAGTTGTGGTGGATGGCGTGCGGCTGCCGTACCTGCTGTTTCCGCGGAATCCAACAGATTGAATTGAGGAACAGCTATCCCTGGCGGAGTTTGTGGCCGCTCAGATTCCCCAGGCCGTCGTAGGCGGCGTACTTATACATCTCGGATAGCGTTGGATAATTGAAGACGAATTCGATAAACCAGTCGATCGTTCCGTTCTCTTCCAGAACCATCATTCCAAGGTGAATCAATTCGGTGGCGCTTTCGCCGATGATGTGAACACCGAGCAAACGGCGGTCGCCGCGCCTGAATACCAACTTGAGCAACCCAGCGGGATCACCGGCAATCATGCCGCGCGCGTTGTTTGAATAATGCGCACGGCCCACTTCGCACTCGATTCCCTTTTCCTTGCAGCTCTGCTCCGTCTCACCGACAGCGGAAATTTCAGGAATCGTGTAGACGCCCATCGGCAGCATCGACGCGAGGCGCTGCTTGTACTGGAAGCCGAACGCATGGCAGACCGCGACGCGTCCTTGCTCCATAGAGGTTGATGCCAGAGCGGGAAACCCGATCACATCGCCTGCTGCGTAAATCGAAGGCACCGCCGTCTGATAGGACGCGTTCACTTCGATGTATCCGCGCTTGTTCACGGCGAGTCCGGCCCTTTCCAAGTGCAAGGCGTCCACCGCGCCGCGACGTCCCGCGGCAAATAAGGCCGCTTCCGCCTCCACAATTTTTCCCGAAGGCAATTGAATCCGCACGCAGCCATTGGTGCGTTCGATCGGACCCAGACGCTCGCCCAGGTAGAATTTCACGCCGAGACCGGCGAGGCGCTCGCGCAGCGCGTCGGACAATTCCGCGTCCAGAAACGGAAGCACACGCTCCCGGCCGTCTACGAGGGCGACATCGACACCAAGAGCCGTAAAAATCGAGGCATATTCGCATCCGATTACGCCGCCTCCAACGACGGCAAGGCTTCGCGGAATGCGATTCATCCTGAGGATTGAATCTGAATCGAAAATTATGAGGTCATCGAATGGAATTTCGGGTGACCGATATGGAGCGGAGCCCGTGGCGATAAGAATGATCTCACCGCGCAAATGCTGCTCGGCACCGCCGCCTGGCGTTTTGACGCTGACGGTATTTGCGTCATCGAACGCCGCACTTCCGTGGATCAAATCGATTTTATGCGCGGCCAGATTTGCGCGAATTTTTTCACGTTCCGCTTCAACGAGCATATCCTTGCGATGCATGAAATTCTGCACCGTCAGGCCCTCTTTCAGCGAATAGTCGATTCCGTATAAGCCACGCTGCTTCAGCCCTGAAAAGTAGAGCGCCGATTCGCGGAGAATTTTGCTGGGGAGCGTGCCCGTATTGATGCATGCGCCTCCAAGACTGGAACCGCCCTCCACGACGGCGACTTTTTTGTCGAAATACGCAGCCTGGGCCGCGCCTTTTTCGCCTGCGGGACCGGAGCCGATAACGATGAGGTCGTATTGCTGGACGGATTGCTTCATGGCGATCAGCGGGTGGCCGCGTTTATCTGCTGCATCTGATGCGCGAATCGCGCGGGCTCGTAGACAGAAGGATTATCGAGTTGCTGAAAGAGCGCCGTAATGGCATTTCGCATGTCCGCCGAATTTTGGAGTTTGCGATCGCGATCGAGGGCTACGAAGAGGGACTGGATCACCATGGCGGCTTGGGCGGCGGATTGTTCGCCCTGGGCGGATATTTCATCGGCATCGGCCAAAATCTTTTGGAGCAACTGCATGGCTGACTCCGGCTCGTAGGAAATCAAGGTGATCCGAGCGACCAGCGCGTCGGCCAGATGCGCGGAATTCGCGGCGGCCGAAGCGACTGCTTCGCGGTCGGGGCTTAACTGGCTCATCGCCTTGTAGACCTGAGTCAGACTCGCAGCGAGCTGCTCCGCGTCCTGGGGATCGAATTGATGGACCACGTCGCGAAAGACGACGTATTGCGATTCGTTCCACGGCGGATTGCCGGCCTGGCGGCCCGGATAGCCCGTGGCTTGACGCCAGCTTTGCTCGGGAGGGGTGAGGCTGTGATGGCACGCGTAACACTGGATCTCGGCATATTCGGGCCAATTCTTTTCCCGCGTTCGCCGCTCCAATTGTGCGAGGGAATCGCGCAATTGCACGGCTTGGCCGATTGCCATTTCGCGCAGGTCGTAAAGCGGGTCGTTGTTGGCGGCTTCGCCCGGCTCGCCGGTTTCTTTCCAATGCCGCGGCATGACGGCAGAAAAGGAATCGAGCTCGAAGAAAAGCGCCGGATGCCCCGCGGCGATCATTTCGTGATTCACGTAGTTCTCCTGAGTACCCAAGTGACAGCTCAGGCATTTTTCGGTGCGTTTCACCAGGTCGCGCGCATCGTACATACCAAGCGCAACCGATTTTTGGTGCGGCCAGTCGCGTTCCGTGTGCGGACCGAGCCATCCGGCGGCCGGACCGTGGCAGCTTTCGCAGCTGACGCCTTCGGTCAGATCAAATGTCCGCGAGCGAAGTGCGTCCGGAACATTGAGCGCGTGGCAAGCCAGGCACCGCGGCGCGTTTTCCGCTTTGCCAAGTCCAAGAATTTCGGCCATTCGTTCGCCGACGTTGCCGGTGAGCGATTGATAGGACTTCGAATGCTTATCCTTCACGATCCATGTGCTGTATTCATTTTGCAGAACGTCGGTATCGTTGCGCGGCGAAATACTGCCGTGGCAACTGGTTGACGCGCAGGATCCCGGGCCGGTGTATTTCCCCACTCCCTGAGTTTCTGCCGGGTGCGTTTGGGCACAGCAGATCGAGACAGACGCTGCGGCCATCGCTGCGAGTGCGAGGGCGCAAAGGATCGGCCGCGGCAATTTTGGACTTGGCTTGGCGTTCATCAACGGGTCGGGCAGATGTACTCTATCGCAAAAGAATTCGTGATAAGGCCGAAGTCGAGCCGCGTGAACACAAGTCGTAAACCGGCTTCCCTGCTCTGGCAGGCCGAGAACGCATTGCTGTGTCCTGATGCGTCACCAACGCTCAAGACGGCGTTGATTCCATTCGCGGAATCAACGACCCTCATCGTGGGAGATCCCATTGATTTTCGACGATTTGCGCCAGATTCAGCGGCAATTTGGATATTTGCCGGCAGAACAACTGCGCAATTTATCCAGCCGAATTGACATTCCGCTCTATCGTATCCATGGCGTTGCCAGTTTTTATCCGCATTTTCGCCTCGCGCCACCGCCGAAGGCCGACGTTCGAGTTTGCCAGGATATGTCGTGCCACTTGGGCGGAGCGGATAATTTTCGCGAGCGGCTGGAAGAACAGTTTCAGAATACGAGCAGCGCCGACGTGACGATCTGCGGCGTGTCGTGCCTTGGCAGGTGCGATCGAGCGCCTGCTCTTTCCATCAACGACCAAATTTTCGACGGCATCAGCCTCGCGCAAGCAGAAGGCGTCGTGCGCGACGCTATCGCGCAGGGGCAGGTTCCCGAGCCCGCGCATCGTCATGATCCGGCAAAGTGCGCGACGGATCCTTATGCGAACCCGGAGCAGAGATACGGAGCCGTTCGCGGCTTGGTGCAATCGCGTGACTCGAATTCGGCGTTCGCCCAACTGAAGGCATCGGGGTTGCGAGGCCTGGGCGGCGCCGGTTTCCCAACCGAGTCAAAATGGCAACTCGTGCGTCAAGCGGCCAGC